>JAYVIV010000147.1:0-19601 GCA_043769985.1 Arcicella sp. | reverse complement strand
TATTTAGACGATGTTTCTCAACAAATTATCATCATTACGGGTCCAAATATGGCGGGTAAATCTGCCCTTTTACGACAAACCGCTTTGATTGTTTTAATGGCTCAAATTGGCTGTTTTGTCCCTGCAACGGAAGCAAAAATTGGCATTGTTGATAAGGTTTTCACACGAGTTGGGGCAAGTGATAATCTATCAAAAGGAGAATCAACTTTTATGGTAGAAATGACAGAAACTGCCAGTATCTTAAACAACCTTTCCGACCGAAGTCTCGTCTTGATGGATGAGATTGGGCGTGGCACGAGTACCTACGATGGCGTTTCGATTGCTTGGGCAATCGCTGAATATTTGCATAATCATTCAGATTGTCGCCCAAAGACACTCTTTGCCACTCATTATCACGAATTAAATGAGCTGGCAAATGATTTTTCGAGGGTCAAAAATTTCAACGTTTCCGTGAAAGAAATTAATGGAAAAGTAATTTTCATGCGTAAGTTGCAAGAAGGCGGTTCGGAACACAGTTTTGGAATTCATGTGGCTCAATTGGCTGGAATCCCACAAAATGTGGTTTATCGTGCCAGTGAAATTTTGGTTGAATTAGAAAAAAATCGCTCAAAAGAACAACATCGCCAGACCATCCGAGAAATGCCAAAACAGAATTTTCAAATGGCAATTTTTGAGGCAGATAAAAATCCTAAAACTGAAAAAATTGAGGCATTATTGAAAAATTTGGATATTAATACGATGTCACCCATTGAAGCGTTATTAAAATTGAATGAAGTGAAACGGGTTTTTGAGGGTAAGTAGTTGAGCGTGAAATGATTATATTTGTAAAAAATATGTAAGAAATGATTAAAAGAAAAAAATATCCATTGGGTTTACAAGACTTTGAGGGAATTCGACAAAAAGATAGACTTTATGTAGATAAAACAAAATTTATTACTCAAATGGATGAGGAAGGAAAGTATTTTTTTCTTTCTCGTCCAAGAAGATTTGGCAAGTCCATGTTTGTCAGCACCTTAGACTGTTTATTTAAAGCAAAGAAAGAACTTTTTACAGGACTTGACATTGAAGACAAATGGGATTGGTCTGTCAAATATCCAATTATAAGAATTTCTTTTAGCAATATCGGACATACTGAGATAGGATTACAAATTGCTATCCGTAATGAATTAGATAAAATAGCAAAATCATATCAACTTGTATTAACAGAAGAATCAGTTAGTAGAAAATTTGAAGACTTGATTGAAAAACTACAACCACTTGGTAAAGTGGTTATTCTAATTGATGAATATGACAAGCCTATTTTAGATTATCTTGGGACAAATGACGATTTAGCCATTCAAAATAGAAATATACTTAAATCGTTTTATTCTGTTTTGAAAGATTCTGACAATTATTTAAGATTTCTTTTCATAACAGGCGTAACTAAATTTAGCAAAGTCAGTATTTTTTCAGAATTAAATAATCTTACGGATTTAACATTGCATCCTCATTATGGAGGTATTTGTGGAATAACACAAGCTGAATTGGAAGAAAATTTTAAAGAAGAATTGAAGATTCATAGTGCCGACGATATTAAAGATTGGTACAATGGATACACTTGGGATAGAAAGACTTATGTGTATAATCCATTTTCTTTAATTGGTTTTTTTGAATCGGGTGAATTTAAAAACTTTTGGTTTGAGTCAGGTTCTCCTACTTTTTTAATCAATTTAATGCTTAAAAAGGGATTATATGATGTTGAAAATGTTGAAATAGATGGAATAATTATTAACGAATTCAACATTATAAACCTAAACCCATATTCGGTATTATTTCAAGCGGGTTATTTGACCATTAAAGACTATGATGCGTTAGGAGATGTTTATCATTTAGTATCTCCAAATAGAGAAGTTCGTCAATCGTTACAAATATTTTTGATAAATGGTTATCGAAGTAATGCAGAGAAAGGAACTGTACCTATTGTTAAAAGACTCCACGATACCCTAAAAAATAACCAATTAGATAACCTCAAAGACATTTTCAACGAAATCTTCGCAGGACTACCTTATGATTTATGGGAGGTGCAGAGAGAAAAATCTTACCAAGCTATCATTCATTTATTTTTTACCTTGACAGGAATATATGTTCAAAGTGAAGTACATACAACTCGTGGAAGATTAGATTCAGTCATTGAATTTGAAGATAAAGTTTTTCTTTTTGAGTTTAAATTAGATAAATCTGCCGAAGAGGCAATTACTCAAATTGAAGAAAAAGGATATGCCGACCGGTTTAAGTTGTTAGGAAAAAAATGCACCATCATCGGCATCAATTTTATCCAAGAAAAACGAATTGTGGACGGTATCTTATGGCAAGAAATTTAAAGTCTGAAATAATGAAAAATCGTCTGTAAATTAACTTTTCTCTAAGCTTAAACAAACATTGTCAAGTAGACTAAAAAATAAAATCTCTTATATCTAAATGAAAATTTACAATACATTCATAATCTTTCTACTCATCTGCACTTCCGTTAAGGCACAGAAATACTTTGCTACAACTTTTGACAAACTACCTCAAAATTATCAACTATACCCTCGAAATGAACAAAATGAGGCTTTTGTGCCAATTTCTGGTAAGATTGAAGAAACTGGATGGGATTATTTTTCAGTACAAATTTTCAGAAATAAGCTATTAGTTGGTTATCAAAAAGCTCCGATTATCTACACAAATTCAGTCGGTAGATTTTCTTTTTCATCCGTAAAAATCAAAGCGGAGAAGGCAGAATATGATTTTAAAGTTTATGCTGTTAGAACCAAAGATTCTCTAAATCTGATTAATCGTGAGAACGTTGTTGCTGGCGATGTCTATATCATGTCGGGGCAATCAAACGCAACTGTGTTTTTTAACGATACTCGGAAAAATGAATTTTGTAGAACCTTTGGGAAAAATTCTGGAAATTGGGGAATTGAAAATGGAAATCCCACCGACACACTTTGGGCATTATCTAATCAAGATGCTTATAATCAAGGTGTTGGTACGATGGGATTTGAGTTTCAAAAAACTATTTTAGAAAAATATGGAATTCCAACTTGTTTGATTAACGGAGGTTTTAATTGGTCGTCGATGAAACAACATGCTACCAGAACCGCCAATAATCCCGCAGATTTGACAAACGGTTATGGAAGAATGTTGTATAGAATTCAAAAAGCTGGCGTGACTCAATCGGTGAAAGCCATGATTTTTAGGCAAGGAGAAACGGAGGCTTACGGTGAAGGAGCAGATTGGGGAGGTAATTTTGATGTTTATTATAAAAACCTAAAAAACGATTTACCATCAATTAAACAATTGTACATCTTTCAAATTGATATTATTGATTTCGCCCGTCCAGATGCTCCGCAAGTTCGGGACATTCAAAGAAAAAAAGCCAGCTTCTACCCTGATATTCAGATAGTTCCTTCTGTTGGAACGGTCGGATTTGACGGATTGCACTATACCCCAGAAGGTTACATTCAAAATGCCCAAGAGTTTTCAAGATTAGTTGGTAGAGATTTTTATAATTCAACTGATATTGATAACATTAACGCTCCAAATATTAGAAGGGCATTTTTCTCGAACAGGGAAAAAACTGAAATCACCTTGCAGTTTGAAAACGGCCAAGAATTAAATTGGACCGATCAAGATAGAAATTTATTGATGAAAAATCAATATTATTTGAATGGAAATAATGGTTTTGTTTCCTCTGGAATTGCTTCTGGAAATCAAGTAATTTTGAAGTTGAGTTTTCCGACTACAGCCAGCTTAATTTCGTATTTACCTCCGTTTATAAACTCAAAAAGTCCAGATTTTCCATACACTGGACCATATATAAAAAACAAAAGAGGTATGAGAGCTTTGTCATTTTACGAAGTTAAGATTGAGCCATTTATTCCTATTCCAACCGTTAGTTTTTCAAAAATTCCACAAAATTTTCAAGTATTACCCCGAAATACTAAAAATGAAGCAATTGTTTCAATGACAGGAAAAATTGAAACTGCTGATTATAATATGCTGTCACTTTTAGTTTTTAGGAATAATTCTATCATAAAAAATTATAAGAATACTTTGAGTTTTACTGGAAATATTGCCAATTTTTCTTTTTCTCATACCATAAAAGCTGAATTAGCAAACTATAATTTCAGACTTTATGCTGTCAAAGGCGTTGATTCTGTGCTGGTTATGTCCCGAGACAACATTGTTGCGGGTGATACTTACTTGATTAATGGACAGTCAAATGCAGCTTCTTGGAGTGTTTCTAATACCTTCCCAAATTCAGATTATCGAAATGAATTTTGTAGAACATTTGGACAAGTGAGAAATGGCACTAATTTCATTACAGAATCAGACACAACTTGGGCATTATCAAACACAGGCAAGCCATACGTTGGTGTTTGGGGAATTGAGTTACAAAGACAAATTGTTGAAAAATATGGAATTCCAGTTTGTTTCATCAATGAAGCCATCAGTGGTTCTGCCATCACCGAGCATACTTTTAGGGATGCGGCAAATCCAAGTAATGTTTCAAATGTTTACGGAAGACTATTGTACAGAGCAAAAAAGTCGGGACATTTTGATAATCTCAGAGGCTTTTTCTTTTGGCAAGGTGAAGCCGAAGCCATTGACAAACCCGCCGTTTGGAAACCTGAGTTTGAAAAATTGTATAATTTCTGGAAAACGGATTATCCTACGATAGGCAAATTCTATATTTTTCAAATAAATATTACCCCTTTCCCATTTGCTGAGGCCGCAGATTTGCGTGATTTTCAACGCCAAATAAAGAAAATATTTCCTAAAACCGAGGTAATTTCTACAGTCGGAAATAGTGGCTACGATGGTGCACATTACACCGTTGATGGATATAAGAAAATAGCTTCCGAAGTTTTCAGATTGGTTGCTCGTGACGTTTACGGTTCAACTGATACACTTCAGATTAATGCTCCAAATGTTCAAAAAGCTTATTATTCAACAGTTGCTAAGGATGAAATCACGATACTTTTTGAGGATTCTCAAAAGATGGTTTGGACTCCTGATTCAACTTATAAACAAGACAACGGGACATCAAGGAAGTATTTCATGAAGGATTATATTTACCTAAATAATGGAACGGATAAAGTTATTTCTGGGCGTGCTGAAAATAACAAAATCATTTTAAAAACCTCTGGATATACTGAAGGTCAGTCACTTTCCTATCTCCCACCCTATTATCCATTAAATTATCCAACCGATTTGAGAGGTATTTTTGGTGGACCATTCTTGAAAAATCAGCGAGGTCTGATTGCTTTATCGTTCAATAAACAAACCATTTCAGAACCGCTCAATATTCCTGTTTTAACGGCAAAGATTCAATCTGCAACTTCAATTCAATTAACTTGGAAAGATGTTCCAAACACAATCTCTTATCAATTAGAAATTAAAGATTTACAAGCTGATAAGTACACTACGATAAGAATACTTCCGAAAGAAACGCTGACATTTTTAATGGAAAATTTAGCTGGGAATACCAATTATACTTTCAGAATCAAAGCAATGGCAAACGGTGTGGAGTCTGAATATTCTATAGTTCAAATTCAAACTCCAAAAGCCTTAGATTTACCAAATGTAACGGCAATTGCCACAGGAATTGAGTCTGTAAAACTATCTTGGAAAGCAGTGAATGAAGCAGTTAATTATATCATTGAAAGAAAAAATTTAACGAATAATGGTTTTGAACAAATTGCTAAAATTGAAGCTAATATTTTTGAATTTTCCGATAGATTATTGATTAACAGCACTTTGTATTCCTATCGAATCAAAGCTATTGGAGCATTCACGGAGTCTCCTTATGCAATCGTAGAAGTTAAAACGCTTGTCCCTCTTCAAAGTCCAAACCCAACACTTTCAATTTTATATTTCAATTCGCTAATAATAAATTGGAAGGCAGTACCTAATTCAACTTCATTTATTTTGGAGAGAAAAACCCCTAATCAAGATTATAAAGTTATTGGCACTTTTGAAGCGAATATGTCAGCATTTACTGATAAAACATTAGCTCCAAATACACTTTACACTTATCGAATCAAAGCGATAGGAGGAATAACTGAGTCACTATGGGCAACGGTTGAAGGAACAACACCAACGCTTTTGTCCATCCCAGAATTGACAATCACTTCAACTTCTTACGATGCTTTGAAAATTACTTGGAAACCCTCACCCAATGCAACCCAATATATTTTGGAAAAAAAGAATGCTGAATCCGAAGAATATAAGGAATTAGCGAAGTTAGAGGCTTCAGTAACTGAATTTGCTGATGTTGCTCTGAAAGAAAAATCCACTTATTTCTATCGTTTGAAGGCTTATGGAGACAAAACAGAATCCGATTTCTCGACTGCGAAAGGCACGACGGCAACAATTTTGGAGAATGAGGAAGAAATTTTTGGCTCGTTTGAGTTATTCCCAAATCCCTCGAATACACAAATTACACTGAGATTTTCAAAACCAATGAGTGGACAAATTAGCTTGATAGATTTGAGAGGTATAGAAATTTTTAGTAAAGATATTTTGAGCGTATATGAATTAATAATTCAACTAAATAGCTACCAATCAGGAAGTTATATTTTTAATTTTAAAAACAAAGAAGGAATGTTTAGTAAAAAACTAATCATTAATTGAATAGATGAAATTCAGATGGATGAGATAAATAATTGCTCATCCATTCAAACCGAATTCAATTATACTCAGTAATTCACCTCCATCAAAAATAATCCCTCCGCCGGTACTGCCCTTCCCGCTTTTTTTCGGTCTTTTGATAGAATTATCTCTTCAAAATCTGAGACTGAAAGTTTTCCCATCCCAATTTCCAACAGTGTGCCAACAATTGCTCTAACCATGCCCCGCAGAAAGCGATTAGCTTTAATATGAAAGACTAATAAATCATCATCATTTTCTTTCCAATATGCTTCTAAAATCGTACAGTTAAAGGTTAAAACATCGGTATTAATTTTGCTAAAACACTGATAGTCAATATATCTAAAAAGTATTTGACAAGCATCATTCATTAAATCAATATTCAGGTTTCCATTAAATTCATAGGACAACCCACGGTGAAAAGGATTCTTTTTGCGAGAAATTCGATATTCATATTTCCGAGATAAAGCCTCAAATCTTGAATGATAATCATCTGCAACTTTAAAGATTTTTTGGACGGAAATATCCAAAGGAATCATTTTATTCAATCGATAGACTAAATTTTCGCAATTAAGAATTTCTTCTTCCATTTCAAAATGAGCGAACTGTTGATAAGCATGAACTCCAGCATCTGTCCTACTGCTTCCCGTTAGAAAAATTTCACGCTTCACGAGTATAGTTAAAGCCTTTTCAATCACTTCTTGAACAGTCAAAGCGTTGATTTGAATTTGCCAACCACTGTATTTTGTACCCCGATAAGCACATTCTATGAAGTATCTCATATAAGTTAAATAAATTATGAGCCATTTTTACATACAAAAAGCGGTCATCCACAATTAAAACTATTCAATTGTTAAAATAATTGCTATTTTTGTGCGATAATTATTCCAAACGGAATTCTTATCAAATAATAGCAAGAAGCAATACAGCAAAAAAGCCAGATAATTTTCTGGCTTTTTTCTTTTTGAAACCACATAGATAAGATAGTTAACATAGAAAATTTAGAAAAATTTAAATTTAACTTCCACTTATAATTAAAGTCTATGTAACCTATGATTTCTATGTGGTTGCAACTATGTATCCTATCATTTTCTATGTGATTGCAATTCTATCCAGCTTACACTAACGCATATTATGATAAACATTTTGAACATCATCGTCTTCCTCCAAACGTTCTAAAAGTTTATCAACGTCAGCCATTTGGGCTTCCGTAACTTCTTTAGTATCACTTGGGATACGCTCAAAATCAGCTCCTAAGAGTTCAAAACCTTTTTCTTCTAATACTTTTTGCAATGAACCGTAAGCCGTAAACTCTCCGTAAATATTGATTTGATTGTTTTCTAAATCCAAGAAAACTTCATCTGCACCAAAGTCAATCAATTCGAATTCTAATTCTTCTGTATCGATTTCCTCTGTTTTAGCAATTTTAAAAACGCATTTACGGTCGAAGATAAAATCTAACATTCCCGTTGTGCCAATAGTGCCTCCACATTTTGTAAAATGGCTTCTGATGTTGGCAATACTACGGTTGGTATTATCGGTAGTACATTCCACTAAGATGGCTATTCCATGAGCCGCATATCCTTCGTAAATAATCTCTTTATAGTCCTCTTGATCTTTTGAAGAAGCCTTTTTTATGGCTCTTTCAACATTATCCTTAGGCATATTAACCGCCTTCGCATTCTGAATAATGGCTCTTAAACGTGAATTGGAATGTGGGTCTGGCCCCCCCGATTTAACGGCAATAACTATATCTTTACCTATTTTGGTAAATGTTTTTGCCATTTGTCCCCATCTCTTAAATTTTCTGGCTTTTCTAAATTCAAATGCTCTTCCCATGAGTCAGTGATTAGTTATTGGTTATTAGTTATTGGTAAAATTAGTGTAATAAACTAATAATCAGCTACTTAATATATTTTAGTTTGAAATTATTGATTTTCGTTAATGCTATTTTTTGCATTTTTACAAAGTTAGAAATTAATCCTTTTCTTCGCAAAAACTAAAACAAAAAGCCCATTAAAAAATGGGCTTTGAGCTTATTTATTTTATAATCAACCAGTCATTATTTCCAATAAACAGTAACTAATTACTGATACCTAATCCCTACCAACCATCATCTGATTTTGGTTTTACGTTTGCCGTTGAAGTCTTCTTTGCAGCTTTGACTGGGGCTGATGCAGTTGCCATTGACGAACTTACTCCCATTCCTTTCACTTGGGCATCTAATTCAGCACGACTAAAAACACGACTCACAATTTTCCACTCGTTGCCAAACTTCAACATACTCAATAAATCAATGTATTTAAAATCTCCAAAAAGTAGTTCAACCGTTGCCAAAGCCGATACGCCTACATAAGAATATGAAACCATTTTCGTGGAACCACCTTTCGTAGAAATCCCACCTGCGGGCATTGAAGCTACAAATTTTGCTACTGGAATATCTTGAATTACACCCGTTGCACTAACTGTCCTTAATATTGCAGTAGGATGAAAAGCCTGATTTAATTTAGCAACATCACCCTTTGAAACCCCATCAAGGTAATTATTGACACACATTTTAACGGCTTCATCTTCCGACTGTGCTTTGACAGCCACGATACTTACCGAAATAAAAAACAAAAAGAGGATGATTTTTGAAGTCTTCATGATTGGATTGCGTTTAGGTTTTACGCCTAAAATTAGTATTATTTTGTGATTAAACGAAAATTTTGGTTTTTTTATTGTTTTGAGTTGGCGAGTTGTCTTTTAAGTTCTGCCATCTCCTTTTTCATTTGTTCCATTGCTTGGTCTTTCTCACTCAATGCTTGGTCTTTTTCACTCAATGCTTGAATAAAATTCTCTCTTTCAGTTTCAAAAAAAGCGTTTATTGTTCTTATTGCTTCTTGTTCATTTTCTATTTTCTTTTTTTCACTTGGATTTGTTCCAGAATGATGCAAAATATCAGTTATGATTCTCATTTCCTCTACATCCGTTTCGTGATTAAACTCTTTGATTATTTTACTATTTTCTACAAAATTTGTTTGTTCAAAAACACTCAGAAGCTTGTCCAAACGAGTCTGATAACGACCTGTGATTCTATCTATCTGCACAACATAGCTATCATGCGAAAGTTTTTCTACAAAATCACTCTTGTTTAAAATCTCTTTTTGATTTATCAAATCTCGATAGTTTCTTTCAACTTTTAGGCAAGGCGTATCTATTTCGGGCAAATTGAAACCGAGAATATAGATGGTTGTAATAGGTAGTATTACTCTTTTATTATTAATTGTGTCTTCTTTTTTATATTGTTCAGCTAAATAATTTCTAAAACGCATCAAATCAATTTCATTATTGGCCTTTTGGATTTCTATTAAAACTTTTTTAATCTCACCACTTCCAGTTTTAATTGTCGCAACAAAATCAAGTCGATACACCCTGATTGATAAACGTTCCATTACTCTTTTTTCAAGTGCTGCTCTTACCGTTGCGTCATTAATATCAATCTCTCCGTCGTAGGTATATTCCTGTGGCTTCACTTCAATAGTCTCAATATTATCACCTAAAAGTGTTCCAATAAAGAATTTGGCAACCTTTTCGTTTTCCATTAATTTTTTAAAAACTACGTCGTATATTGGATTTGCGATTATCATTATCAAGTATTTTCAGATTCAAATATAAGCATTATTCTCTAATTTCAAGGATTGTGTCTTGTCAACTCCTTACTCACCCTCCAATTCCTCTGGAAGCCCTTCCCCACTCATAAAATACCAAGCCTTCTCTGGATAAAGAATTGACTGAGCAACTTTAATACGTCCTAAGGCACGATTAGCAACGTTTTGAAGAATAATTATAGATGAATTATCACGATTGTTGTGCATATAATAATTCTTGAAACCATGCCACCACCCCGTGTGAAAAGTCATCCAAGAACCATCATCCAATAACTGCAAACGCCAACCAAAACCATAATTTCTATTAGTTGCAAATTTGAAAGTGTGGGCGGGTTGAAATGCTTCATCAAGGGTTTTCATTTTTACTAATTTCTCAGAGTTCAACGCCATATCCCATTTAAACATATCTTCAACGGTTGAATAAACCCCTTTATCCCCCGTTGCACCATCTAAATGGTCGAATGGAACTTGCCAAAATCCATTTCTTCTTGGCACATATCCAACAGCTGCCGTTGCCATTTGGTCTGATTTAGAAGGGTCATAAATGAAACTTCGAGACATTCCTGCGGGTGCAAAAAGGTGTTTCTGAGCATAATCTCTAAAATTCATACCCGATAATTTTTCAACAATATAAGCCAGTAAAACATAGTTGGAATTATTATAACTGAACCGTGAATTAGGCAAATAGTTAATGCCTGGGCGATACTGAGCAAATAAGTTGACCACTTGGTCGTTGGACATTGGTACTTTTTTGTTCACTATTTTATCTAAACAATACACATAATTTGGAATACCCGAACGATGTGTCAATAAACTTCTAATGGTAATAGAAGAATCATAAGGAAAACTTGGGATATATTTATAAACGGGGGCATCATAATCAACCAAACCTTTTTCGTGCAATTGCATAATAGCAATAGCCGTAAACTGTTTTGAAACAGAAGCTAATTGAAATTGCGTTTGAGTTGTATTAGAATCTTTTCTTGAAAAACTTGAATACCCGAAGCCATGTTTATATATAATTTTACCGTTCTGAGACACCAACACAGCACCATTAAAACCACTATATTTATGCAACTTCTTAAAAAAAGTATCCAGTTTTATTGCCTTTTTTGCCGCAACTTTTGCATCAAAAAGACGTGAAATGCTATCATTATGAATCACTACACTATTACCAGGTTCCTCCGATAGTTTGCTTGGTTGGTGTGAGCAAGAAACAATGGCAAAACCTACTATAAAACTAAAAATTAGGACGTATTTTGTAATCTTCAAAAGTATCACGGTTTGTAAGGATTTATAATGTTGTGGTGGTCCATTTTATAACGCAAAATTAAGGCTCGAATTTGATTAATGCCAATCCTTTTTTAATTTACCAGAATACAAATTTTTTAACAATGGCAAATCGATTGAAAATACAGAATACCAATCTTGGCACTTCACCAGGAACGCTCACATACGTAGGCGAGGAAGTAAAATTTGACACAAAAGTTTATTGGTCTGAATATAATCTTGGAAATTATAAAATGCACATTTTTCCCAAATTATTAGACTTTCAACTCAAATTAGAGCCTGACAAAACGTATTGGCTCAATATTGATGGTATTCACGAACCCAAAGTCATAGAAACGGTGGGAAAAGTATTTGATTTACATCCTTTGGTGATGGAAGATATTTTGAATTCTCAACAAAAACCAAAGTTTGAGTATTATAACAATGACCAACTTTTTGTAACCTTCAAAATGATCGAATATAATCCTTATACTCGTGAAATTGAAGTAGAACATTTGAGTTTTGTTTTAGGCTCAAATTATTTAATTACCTTTCAAGAAGAACGAACACGGGAAATATTTGAACCCATAACGCAACGATTGAAAGCCTCCGCTGGCAAAACTCGTAAAAATGGAGCTGATTATCTATTGTATGCTTTGATGGATTTGGTTGTTGATAATTATTTCGTTGTTTTGGAACAAATTTCTGAAAATATTGAGCGTCTTGAAGATGAAATAGTTAAAACAACCAGACAAAAATCTATGACTGATATTTATGCGATGAAACGTGAATTAATGCTCATGCGAAAGATTGTTTTTCCACTTAGAGATATGCTCTCTAACTTAATCAGGGAAGAGGCTCCTCTCATCACACCCAATACTGCCTTGTATTTACGTGACGTTCATGACCACGTGACGCAAGTATTAGAAACCATTGATTCCTATCGAGAATTGGTGGCTTCATTAATGGATTTGTATCTCTCTCAAGCAGGCAATCGAATGAATAATGTCATGAAAGTTTTGACGGTTATTTCAGTAATTTTTATGCCCTTAACTTTCATAGCCGGTATCTACGGAATGAATTTTGACAACATCCCTGAACTTCATTGGCAAAATGGATATTATTATGTTTGGGGATTTATGTTGGTTTTAGTGGCTACCATGTTGCTATATTTTAAGAAAAAAAATTGGTTGTAAATATCAGTTTTCATAAAAAATACCTAAAAAGGGGTAATTCAAATAAAAATTATTTTTTTATTTGAATTACCCCTTTTTTAACCCTCTTTTTTAGAAATAATGATAAAAGACCTGACTTAGGGTTAACAATAAAACCTCATTTTGATATTTTGCCGTAATTAACTAAAATATATTATTAAAATTAAATTTTTCCTTTAAATAGTACTATAAAATACTTTTAATATTTTTTAAAATACTTTTTTAAACCAAGTGAGTACATAAATAGTATCGTAATCCATTAAAATTTGCAAAAATCTCATTTATAGGTTTTAATTATTGAATTTTTCAAAAAAAAACTTCAAAATTCTCCAAAATAACCTCATTTTCCAACTTTCGCTAATTTCTTCTCTTTGACGTAACTACTTGATTATTAATAACTTTTGTACGATTTTTACGTATTAATAAAGAAATTCTTTAAGTTTTTTAAAACGTAATTACCAAGAGCTTTTAATAAAATGATATATATATTAGATTCAATATTTTTAATTTCGGGTAAACACGGTGCCTTCACTGGAGTACCTCCAATGGTAATGGCTGGTTTTGCTTTGGTTTCAACTGCCTTGATTTTCTTAGGAATTTTTCTGAGCAAAAAACGTAGCGCATGGCTTGAACACTCAAGATTAACCCAGGGCGAAATAGTTGAAGTGAGTAAACGTTATGACAGAAGCGACCGCCGAGGGCAACATCCTATTTTCTTTCCAGTAGTTTCATTTAATGTGAACGAACGACAATTCAAAATTGAAGCAGATAAAGGAATGTCAATATTGAGCCAAGTTGGGCAAAAAATTCAAGTTCGTTATAATCCAGAAAATCCTTATGAATCAGCATTGGGCGAGAGCAGTATTCCTGGCATCAAACCATCCGTCTTTTTTGTATTAGGAACAGGATTATTAGTAGCAAGTATCTTATTGATGTTATAGGAGAAACAAAATCATAAAAACGAAAAGGAGCGTAATTAACTTTACACTCCTTTTTTTTATGCAAGATTTTGCAAACATTACAGAATTTCTACTCCTTTGTCTCTAAAGCCTTTCAGTTGCTCATCCAAGGGATTTAAACTGGTTATTAAACAATCTAAATCTAAAAAATTGCAGACTTTATAGTTCTCCTCCCGATTAATTTTTTCCTCCAAAGCACAAACCACCGTTCTTCTTGAAATGCTCATCATTTTCTGTTTCAGGATGGATTCCTCGTAGTGCCTTATCGCTAATCCAGATTCAGTGCTTATACTATTGACCCCCATGAAATAAACATCAGCTTGAATATGTTCAAGGTCTTGAATGGTCTTGCTTCCCAACGTAATTTGATACCTTTTATAGAAAGAACCTCCCAACAAAATAACGTCAACCTTTGGGTGTTCAGAAAAGACAGTAGCCAAATGTGGGTTGTTAGTGACAATTGTAACTTCCAAGTTCTTAGGTAGTTGTTCGGCAATGTAGAAATTCGTGGTTCCTCCGTCCATTAAAATGATTTTATTATTATCAATCAATTTTAATGCCTTTTTTGCGATGGTCACAAACTCAGTATTAACAATTCCTAAGCCCTTGCTTGACTTCATTGAGAGATAGGAATGAGCAATCGCCCCCCCGTGAACTTTCTTCAAAAGCCCTCTGTCTTCTAATTCAATAACATCCCTACGAACACTATCGTAAGAAACGTTCAAAATTTGACCTAAATCAACAAGGGTAACTTTTTTATCAGTTCCCAATTTTTCTAATATAACTTGTTGGCGTTCTTCTTTTAACATATCGAGCGTTTTAAACAGAATACAATTTTTAATTAAAATAATTACAAATTAATTTGCAAATATTTGCAAATTAATTTGTAAAATACAAAAAAGTTTGCATAAATTTGTATCCTAATCATTAACCATTTTTATAGTTGTTAATTCATTAAGAGTAAAATTGTTTTTTCATTCAAAAAGACGTGAGTTTTAAATAATGAAAATTGTGTTTTGAAAGGTTGAATTGAAAGGGTATGAACTTTATGGTTTATACTCTTTTTTGTTTTAAACCTACTCAAACGCTTCAGATAATCCCATCAACATTCTTCTTTCCTTGGTTTTTTAACTTTATTTTAAGTAAAATTACTTGTAAATCTCTTTCATCTTTACCTTTGTATCAATAAAAAATTATACAAATTATGGAATATAGAATAGAAAAAGATACGATGGGTAAAGTGGAAGTGCCTGCCAATGTTTATTGGGGAGCCCAAACACAACGCTCAATCTTGAATTTCCCGATTGCTCAGGACATTAATAAAATGCCTAAGGAGATTATTCGTGCGTTTGCCTACTTGAAAAACGCCGCAGCAATTACCAATTTTGAAGCTGGTATTTTACCAGAAGATAAAAAAAACCTTATCGGTCAAGTTTGTGATGAAATTTTGGCTGGAAAGTTAGATGACCAATTTCCATTGGTTGTTTGGCAAACGGGTTCGGGTACACAATCAAACATGAATTGTAATGAGGTTGTTGCTTACAGGGCTCACGTTATAAATGGCGGTGATTTGATGGATGAAACAAAATATGTGCATCCAAATGATGATGTCAATAAATCTCAGTCATCGAATGATACTTTTCCAACGGCAATGCACATTGCAGCCTATAAAATTTTAGTGGAAGTGACTATTCCTGGCATTACTAAATTGAGAAATACACTTAATGCCAAAGCAAAAGAATTTAAAAATATAGTAAAAATTGGGCGTACACATTTCATGGACGCAACCCCTCTGACGCTCGGACAAGAATTCTCGGGATACGTTTCTCAGCTTGACCACGGTCTTCGTGCCATTAATAACACCTTAGCACATTTATCTGAATTGGCTTTAGGTGGAACGGCAGTTGGAACAGGAATCAATACCCCAAAAGGCTATTCTGAGAACGTGGCAAGGCATATTGCGGATTTAACGGGTTTGCCATTCATCACGGCAGAAAATAAATTTGAGGCTTTGGCAGCTCATGATGCCATCGTGGAAACCCACGGAGCGTTGAAAACTGTGGCGGTCAGCTTAATGAAAATAGGTAACGACATTCGGATGTTGTCGTCGGGTCCACGTTCGGGCATTGGTGAAATTCATATACCTGACAATGAACCAGGTTCTTCCATTATGCCCGGGAAGGTGAATCCAACGCAATGTGAGGCAATGACGATGGTAGCAGCTCAAGTAATGGGAAATGACGTTACGATTGGTATTGGTGGTTCTATGGGGCATTTTGAATTAAATGTTTTCAAGCCCGTTATGATTTTCAACTTCCTACATTCTGCTCGTTTGATTGGTGATGTTTGTGTGGCATTCAACGATAAATGTGCCGAAGGAATTCAGCCATTGCACGAAAATATTAAAAAGCATGTCAATAATTCTTTGATGTTGGTAACGGCTCTAAATACAAAAATTGGCTATTACAAATCAGCAGAAATTGCTCAAACGGCTCATAAAAATGGCTCTACGTTGAAGGAAACTGCCATTGCTTTGGGTTATTTAACGGCAGAAGAATTTGATGCTTGGGTGAAACCAGAGGAAATGGTTGGAGAGATTTAGGAGAGGTAATTGAATTTAAAAAACGGTAAGACAAAAAGTCTTACCGTTTTTTTGTTTACCATAAAATCACACAATTCATACAACAAAAAATGATAATATTACAGGGAATTCAAATTCAATAATCATGAAAAAACTACTATTCTTTCTGACGTTTATCTCGCTTACATCATTAGCTCAAGATAAGGCAAATCATACCTTTAGATTTGAATAATTGATAAAAAGAAAGGCGAGAAGTATAAAGTTCTCGCCTTTCTTTTTATCAATTATTCACCCATACTTTCTTCATGTTCCAAATGAATTACCGCCAAATGCCGTCCTTTAATAATTTTACGGAATTTAGTTTGTGTCATTCGATGTTCACGTTCAAATCCTGCATGATAAAATGCTCTCACGAATAATGCTAAAACTAAAGGAACAGTATCTATAGAGTATTGAGCCACAAAGAAGAGACCCATGGCAAGCATTAAGCCAGTTAACATAAAATAGTATCCATACCAATAGTCTCTTGCCCCTTTAGTTTGCGATAACCAAAAAATAATCGGTAAATGAAATGGGAATGCCCATAGCAAATTTTTATTATAATTAGTAACACCATGATCTGTACCAAACCACAAAAACAACAAAACCCATCCAAACGCCCCAACTAAACCAAAAATTATCTTATCGAACAAATATCCTTTTTGACGTTTTTTCCAGTGCCTGAAAGTCCTATAAAATGTAAAAATCAGAAGCACCATAAACCAAAAACGAGGGGTTAAATAAAAAGCAGGTTTATCATCCGTAACAGTTACAGGATATAAATCATTTGTAGTTTTTACAAAATAGAAAACTCTGTACTTGGCTAATCTACGTGCAGAAGCCATACTTCTCATCAAATTTTCGGGTATGTAACAGGCTCCATATTGCAAAATGCGTTCATCTGCCGGAGCTCCCAAACCTGCGTTCATACCCACAGCAGCCCAATAATGATGTTTTCTTAGCAAACATTTGTTCATCCATTGACGATACGTGCTGTCGTTCATCGCAGGGATATTTTGCAAATGAACACTGTCTGTGCAAGCAAGTAATAAGGCATCTCGAATCCTCGTAGAGCAATTGTCTGTATAAAACTTATACATGTAATTCCTTGTCGCTGGATTATTGTAAGTCTTCTCTAAATTATCGTAAATCAACTGTTTTTGACCAATCGCCAAACTCATAACTTGCTCAGTCATTTTTCTGTTTTGCTTTTGGTAATATTGTTCATATACATTCAGAGGGTAATATCCCATTTTGTAGGGCAACTGACCTTTCACGAATTTCCAGTAGAAGTTTTCAGTTTCATAATCATATTCCCCAAAATTATAGGCTTTATCAATGCCATTGGCAGGGTCATAAACCCACAAAAGTGTATGACCGAAAGAGTCGTTCAATTCATTACCTGGTGCAACGGTAATAAGACTGACTTTTGTACTTTCAGAAAGTTTTTGAGCAAAAAGAGGAATATTTGTTAAGAATATGAGAAAACTTAACAAGATGAATTTATGAATGAAGTGGAAATATTTCATAAATTAGATTTGGGTTTATTCTATTAAAAATTTCAAACAAAATTTCACTCTTTCCCTGCCACAATAATTACTATCTCGCCTTTAATCGTATTTGGATTTTGCTGGTAATGAGTTAAGATTTCCAAAACCGTCCCTCTCCTATTTTCCTCAAAAACCTTTGTCAACTCACGTGAGACGCACACTTGTCGGTCTTGACCCAAATATTCTCCTAATTGTTCGAGTGTTTTCAGAAGCCTATGTGGGGATTCGTAAAAAATCATTGTTCGCTCTTCCTCAACTAAACTTTTTAAATGCGTTTGTCTTCCTTTTTTATGAGGTAAAAACCCTTCAAAAGTAAAACGGCTTGAGGGTAATCCAGAATTCACTAAGGCGGGGACAAAAGCGGTTGCACCAGGTAAACATTCAATATCAATACCTTGTTTTAAACATTCTCTAACCAACAAAAAACCAGGGTCCGAAATAGCGGGTGTTCCTGCATCAGAAACCAAAGCTAAGGTTTTTCCTTCTTTTAATAATTTAATAATTCCCGTCGTCCCCTGATGCTCATTATGGGCGTGGTGGGCGTATAAGGGCTTTTGAATACCCAAATGCTTCATTAAAACGCCCGAATTACGAGTGTCCTCCGCTAAAATAGCATCGACTGATTGTAAAACTTTTATGGCTCGCAACGTAATGTCATCGAGGTTGCCAATGGGAGTTGGTACGAGGTATAATTTCATTCAATTAATTTGTCAATAGCTTTTGCTAATTTCCAGTCTTTTTCCGTGACAATGTCACCCGCATCGTGCGTATTTAATTCCATTTCAACGGTATTATAAACATTCGACCACCAAGGGTGATGATTTTGTTTCTCTGCAATTAGGGCAACTCTTGTCATAAAAGCAAAGGCTTCTGAAAAATCTTTGAATTTAAAAGTTTGCTTTAGTTTGTTGTTTTCTTCTTTCCACATAGTTTTAAAGGTTTTATTGATGTACCCTTGGCAATTTATTCTACTGATGAATCATGTTAATCAGGAGCATCAAATTATTGATAATTGTATTTTATTTTATCTTAAAATTACACTAAATAAGCCGTTTTACAAGCAAAATTTAGAACAAAATAAAAATCCGCAAATGTTTTTATCATCCACGGATTCTTGAATATTACGTTAAATTAATTACTTGGAGTCACCATTTTAACTGCCTCAATTTCACTATGTTTATATCCTGAACCATCGGATCTAAAAATATCATGAAACCATAGTTGCGGTTCTTCGCCACTTGGGATTGGTTCATCCCAAGCATAAATGATGTTAGTTTTCCCAACCCTGTATTTTTGAAAACTGGCAAACAAGACTCAAATGTGCTTTGATGCTCACGAGCGTAGGCAAAGGTTTTTAAATATCCTTTTATATCTCTGTCCCCTTGCTGTATCTTCGACGGGAACGCCAAGTTCAGCCATCGTGCGACAGCAACTCACCAATTTAAAATAACCCTTAATGTTCTGAAAATCAGATACTTGTGTTGCTGACGCAAGTTGGCTGAACTGGGCGTTCCCGTCAAAAACACAGCCACGGGAACGGAGTGGTTCTACCAGCCGAGGAAATAGCTACTTTTCTTTCTCAAAAGGAAGACCAACCTTTACTTTTGTTTATTATTAATATTCTAAGAATTAGAGAACCATTATTACTATAACAATTTTCTTTT
>JAYVIV010000146.1:0-58303 GCA_043769985.1 Arcicella sp. | reverse complement strand
GGTAGTTTTGGTTTTTTGGTAAGTACAGTGAATAATTGCTCCGTCTTGGATATTAGAATTGTTCCCAATAATTATCGAATTGACATCTCCACGAACCACAGCATTGAACCAGACAGTACAATTGTCGCCCATTATTACATCCCCCACGATTGTTGAGTTCTCGGCACACCAACAATTCTCTCCAAATTTTGGCAAAATTCCCTTTACGGGTTTAATTAAAGGCATATTTAGAAATTATTAAGTATTTTGAATGGCTTCTATGTAAATGAAAGTCCAAAAATAACCAACGTATTTTAGTTTTATTCAAAATTCGTCTGTTTTAATTTGTCAATAAGTAGTTGTTCGTATTTCGATGCGTCCGACGCTTCGGTTCGATATTCGGAAAATAACTAACTGATAATCAGATATTTACTTCAAATAAAAACGTCGTTTAAATTACATTGATTACTTATATTTCAGGACGAAAATTAAACCACTGGATTAATCTCGGAAGCCGCCAAACTTCCAACGGGTAGCCCCTTGAACCATCTCAAACGGTCTGCTTCTTGGTTTTTATTTTTAGGTTCGGTGATTATTGCCTTGTCTTCCACAAAAATGATCGTCATAACCGCCCTTGTTTTATTGGAATAATTACCTGGTGCCGAATGTAAAGTCCAACCCGCATGGAAAGTTGCATCACCCGCTTGCATCACCTCCGCCCGTGTGATTGGGTATCCTTTTTCCTTCACAATATTTCCCAAAATCTCTTCCGATTTATCCGAAATTTCAAGATTTCCCATAAACCCTAATTCCTGCGAACCAGAAGCGAAAGTGAGCATTCCCATTTCAACGGAAATATCCATCAAAGGCATCCACATCGTGATAGTATTTTTGGTTTCGAGGGGCCAATAATACCGATCTTGATGCCAAGGAGTGTGTCCTCCGCCTGCTTCTTTGAACAAGGCTTGATCATGATAAATTCGCACTTTTTCAACGCCCATCAAGTCTGCCGCTATCCTCCCAAAACGCTTTGCCAAAGTGAATTTACGGACATCCTTATCAACTTCCCAAAGATTCATATATTTGCAAGAACGCTTTTCCGTAAGTGTCTCGATCTTCCATTTTTCGTTTTTCAGTATTAAAACGGTCGGCAGCTTCCACGATAACATCATGATAATGACTCACTTCATCTTTATTCAGAATATTTCTTAACAAGATATGCCCATTTGCCTGATAATCAGCTTGTTGTTCTTTGGTAATTGTGAAATTTTGCGTTAATTCTGGCAGTTCAGTTATTGGGTTCATTTTTCATTTTTTGTTAAATTATAAATATCTCACAAAGTAATTCATTAGTTTTCAGATACTTATTGTCATTTTTTGCCATTTTTTGTGCAATTTTATCATTGTGAAAACGTGTAAGGTAGCAGGTGTTAGATGTTAGTAATTTTCAATAGTCATTTTACTAACTCCTAACCCCTAATTCCTAATCGCTAATCAGCATCCACTTGAAGAAATTTTACTTTGATGAAAGCCTCCCTTGAACAATTAGCCAATGCCAAAGACGGCTCGTTTTTATTCCGTCAATTCAATCTTTCCTACTTTGATGCTCCCTATCATTTTCATCCCGAATTTGAATTGACACTTATTCTCAAAAGTGAAGGAAAACGCTTTGTGGGAAATCAGGTGGCAGATTTCAAGGAAGGTGATTTGGTTTTATTAGGAGCAAATGTGCCGCATTGTTGGAAGAACGACGGCATCGGAAATGAGAATTCTGCCCGTTCAATCGTGGTGCAATTCAAGGAGGATTTTTTGGGAGAAGGCTTCTTCAAAAATGCTGAAACTCAACCTATTAAAAACCTTTTGGATAAAGCAAAATCGGGCATTTTAATTTCTGGAAAAACAAGGGACAGGGTAGCGAGAGAAATGATATTTTTACAAACTGTTCCGCCTTTTCAAAAGCTGTTGGGATTGCTGGATTTATTAAATACCATTGCCACTTCAAAAGACTTTGAAATCATTGATAATCAGCCAGATAAGTATGATTTATCATCGGTAGATTTGGAGCGGATTAATAAAATTTATGCCTACGTGATTGAGCATTATACGCAAGATATTCATCTGGAAACAGCCGCTCATTTAACGAATATGACGGAGACAGCTTTTTGTAGATATTTCAAGAAAATAACCCAAAAAACCTTCTTAGATTTGGTAACACAATTCAGAATAAAACACGCCTGTAACTTACTGAATTCCACCGATAAACAAGTGGCAGAGGTTTGTTTTGAAAGCGGTTTTGGCAATATTTCACACTTCAATAAACAGTTTAAAGTGGTGACAGGATATAGTCCACTGAATTATCGGAAGATGTTTTTGGCGACTATATAAAACATCAATTTATTTTGTAATTTTGCACAAATTAAACATAAAAAGTCATGTTAGAAATAACTGTTCACCCACATAATGGTCCGAGTAGCAAAAGAGCAATTGCCTTTGCGAGACTATTAATGGAAAATAAAAGAGAAATGATTGAAGAATCAAAAAGGAATAGTAAAAAACCTGAATTTCAAGAAATTTTAAAAAAATTGAGGGAATTAAATGGATAATAAAAATTCTATTGAACCATACAAAACCTTGTTTTCAGGTGGTAGAGACAATTTATCCAGCTTTGAAACTTCAAATTCAATAGTCTATGAAGTGAAATTCAAATCAACTTCGTATATTTTTGATAATTATTTAGATTTTCCAATAGATGCCTTTGAATTTACAATTTCACTCGCATATAACCCTACGGACAAGAATCCACCTCTTGACCCTAAAATTCCATTTACTATTGCTTCCATCTTTACGGACTTTTTTCAAAGAATTCCGGAACAGGTAGTTGTATATATCTGTGACTCTTCTGATGCCAGACAATCAGCTCGCAAAAGAAAATTTGACCAGTGGATTGAGTTTTTTAAGGGCACAGAATTCACAAAAGTCAACTCCACTATTAATGATATTGATGGTAGAATTTATCATAATGCTTTAATTATTAGAAGAGATAATCCGTATTACAAAGAAATTACAGAAGCATTTATAAGACTCGCCGAAGAACAAGACAAATAAAAAATTCTACTCCACCGTCATTAAATAAGTATGGTCTTGCAATACTTGTTGCAAAAACGCCATATCATTCATATCCGACTGAACACCAATGACTTCCTTCACTTTTTGAGCAGCCTCCCAAACTAAAAGGTTGTTATTTTCATCCTTTCCTTTTTTCAAAACGGCTCTGATAGTCACAACGTCACGGTCGGACAAAAGAGAGGCTTCTGGAAACATCGGAACGTAATCATTTTGAACTTTTTCCTGCTTTAACTGCTCTAAACTCACTATTTGCTTCAACTTTACCACGGCTGTTCCTGCGGCAATATCACCCAAACGTTGCCCCTTTCCATTGACCGCCGCTACGATTAAAGCCACCATCGAACCGAATATTCCTGTATCCACTAATCTGAACATCCATCGCATGATATACGCCCCAAGTGTAGGCGGAGTGCCATCCAAAGCTAATACTCTAATATTCATGGCTCGTTTTCCGAGACTTTGACCGTTCATAAAAGCCTCAAAAAGGAGGTCATAAAGCATGACGGGCAAAAGCATTATAACGAAGAAAACAACCATCCCAATTTTGCCGTTCGATAAAGAATCGCCTACGCCCGAATACACGAGGGCGAAAATCAAGAACCAAGTAATGAAAATTACCCAATCAATAAAATGGGCTAATATACGGTCGCCAACGCTGGCAGGTGTGAACGAAAGGACTACATTTTGGGTAGTCTGTATCTGAATTTGACTCATTGATACGGTGTTTTTATAAAAGTTTTGTATCTTTCCGAAAGATAAAATAGATAGCTGGTTTTAACAAATTCCAAATTCAGTAAGCAGTAATTAGTTGGTAGTAGGCAGTATCTTTGCGTTAAATTTAACTGCTCTGTTATTAACGAATTATCTTTTTTAATAAAGCACACTTATACATCCAAACTTCATGCGTGAAGCACTATTCAAAAAACAGAACATTGATAAATGGCAGATATTTGAGCAAGACACGCTCACGTCTGACCCTGACGTGCTTTCTGAACGATTTATCCAACTGACCGATGACCTTTCCTATTCTCGAACATTCTACCCAGATTCGCCCACTACGAGCTATTTGAACGGATTAACGGGAAAATTCTTTGGGAAAATCTATGCTAATAAACGTGAAAAAGCTAATCGTTTCATCCTGTTTTGGAAAGAAGAACTACCTTTTCTGTTGTATAATTACCAAAGAGAATTGCTCTACTCGTTCATTATTTTCACGGCGGCGGCATTGATTGGGACGGTTTCAGCAGCTTACGATGATTCTTTTGCGAGATTAATCTTGGGTAGTGATTATGTGGATATGACCTTAGAAAACGTTGAAAAAGGCGACCCATTGGCTGTTTACGGAAGTCAGGACGAACTGAATATGTTTTTTATGATTACGATAAATAATATTAGAGTTTCATTTATCGTATTCGTCATGGGCATATTTTTCTCAATTGGTTCTGGATATTTTCTGATTACTAACGGCATTATGGTGGGCGTTTTTCAGTATTTTTGTTATCAACACGGATTCTTGGAAACATCTTTATTAACAATTTGGCTTCACGGAACTTTGGAAATTTCATCTATTGTGATTGCGGGTTGTGCGGGTTTGGTAATGGGCAATAGTCTCATTTTTCCAAAGACTTTCACTCGCTTAGAATCTTTCAAAAAAGGGGCTAAACAAGGCTTGAAGATTATAATTGGCTTAGTTCCTTTGTTCATCACGGCAGGATTTATTGAGAGTTTCCTGACTCGCAGACACTTAGGATTATTACCAAGTTTGATGATAATTATTCCTTCGGGAATCTTCATTATTTGGTATTTTGTGATTTATCCGATTGTTTTGAATAAGAAGGGAGTTAGATAATTGGGGATTGGGTAATTAGGAAATTGGAGATTAGGTTTCTCACGATAATTTAAGAACTTTTATCTAATTTTGACACCTACTTAACCAATTACCTAATCCCCAATTACCCAATCCCTAATCCCCTACAACTAACTGATAATAAACTTCGATGAAAAAAGACATAATATTCTTACAACAAGAACGGGATTTTGGCGATAAAATTAACGCCAGTTTTACCTTCGTTTCCCAAAATTTCAAAACCTTATTCCTATCCGTTTTATATTTTGCAGGGCCTTTGAGTTTAATCGGTGGAATTGCTAATGGGATTGTTCAAAGTAATAATTTAGACCTCGCTTCTTTAGGGGCAGCAAAACCACAAGGAACAAGTTCAGGGGAGATTTTTGCCAATTCTTTCGGTAATAGTATGACTCAATTTTTTACCCTAAATTATCTAATTGCCATCATTTTCTTAATTTTAGCATCTGTTACGGTTGCCATAACAGTCTATGCCATCATGCTTGAATATAATGAAAATCCAGAAGCATTAAGTATTGAGCGGGTATGGGCAAGGATTAAAACCATTTTTCTGCCTGTTTTGCGTAGCTATGTTGTTACGATTTTTATTTTTATGTTAATTATAATCGCTTTCGTAGCAACCATAGCCGCATTGATAAGTGGCGTAGGAGGAATTTTTTCAGGGTTTTTATCTGGAGTCATTGGTATTGCTGGGTTTATGTTAGTCTCCTATTTCTTTGTTACATACTCCTTAAGCCCTGCCATCGTTGCGTATGAAGGCATTGGTGCCTTGGAAGCAATGAGTAGAGCAAAGTTTCTCATTAAAGATAAATGGTGGTCAACTTTCGGACTCATTATGATTATAGGTATTATTAATTCATTCGTTGCTATGATTTTTGGAGCTCCCGCCATGATTGTTACATTTATGAAAGTATTAAAAGTTGGTGGAGGTATTTCTGGAAATGTTCCATTAATTATCACTACAATGATTTCCACGGTTGGGCAAATAGTCGTATCCTCACTTACCTACGTAGCAATTAGTTTTCAGTATTTTAATTTAGTTGAAAAACGTGAAGGAAACGGACTAAAAATGCTCATCGAAGGGATTGGACAAAAGAAATTAGATTTGAATGAAGATGGAGAATATTAAATTTGAGAATAATGAACAGATAATAGTGAATAGTGGTCAGTTTTCGATTTCTACAAAGAAATTAAAGGTTTCTGTATTTATTGTGATTTCTGTATTTGTATTAGGGAGTTTGTCAACTTTTGCAGATGTAAAAAGAGATAACGTAATATTAGAAACCTTAGTCCAGGATTCCTCAAAAGTAACCGTCCGAAAGCCTTTAGAAAGCAAAATGGCGGCTTTTAGGAAGTTGAAAGATTATCAATATACAATCCAAGAATCACAAATTATTGATACATGGTGGAAACGGTTATTAAGACGTTTTTTCAATTGGTTTGCCAATGTTTTCACGGGTGTAGGCAATCCAACCTTCTGGAAAACGATAGCTTACGCCTTTATTGCGAGCGTTATAGTATACGTAACCCTAAAGTTAATGGGCGTTGACTTTTCTGGGTTATACCGAAAGAAAACAAACAATGAAATTCCATACGAGACGCTCGGGGAGAATATTCACGCCATAGATTTCACGGATTCAATTGCTGAAGCAATTACTCAAACAAACTACCGATTGGCAGTTCGATTATATTATTTAAAAACCTTAAAAGAATTAACCGATCGTGAAATGATTGATTGGAAAATCAATAAAACCAATCGTTCATACGTTTATGAACTAAATTCACCAACTTTGCGTCCAGATTTTGAACGCATTACGCTTCAATTCGAATACGCATGGTACGGCGATTTTCCAGTGGATGAAACTCAATTCTTAAACATCAAAAATCAATTTTTAACATTCAGCGACTCTCTTTTAACGAATAGATAGCGAAAACTAACCCAATGAAATCATTAAGTATAACTCTCCTTATTACGTTGTTAATCAGTCTTACTTTTTTCTCTTTTAAGTCCCACATTAACATAGAAGACGATGAAGATTACGACACGCTCAATTTCCAATCCATGAATATTTCAGGTATAAAGTTGGGAACAAATTATGGCGTTATTTTAGAAAAATTAGGCTCTCCCGACTCTGTCCGTAAAGAGGAAACGCCTGATTCTCAGACCTCTAATCATTTTGAGATGTATCTGTATGGGAAAGATGCTTTTTTTGTTGTAGATGAAAATGTGAGTGGTTTTGAACTCACAACGCCCAAATATAACCTTCAAAACTTAGGTGGATTAAAGGTTGGCGATGCCATGAATAAGGTCAAAAAACGCTTTCCAAAATCATACAAACTTCGTGATGTGGATAATACCGAAGAAGAATGGGTAACGACTATCAGCGTTCAATTTGGAATAACTGACTCTTTCCTAGAGATAACTGTTCAAAACGATAAAATTGTGGGTTTAGCAACCGTTGCAGACGATGGCACTGAGGAGTAATAACAAAATAGACAAAGCAAATTAGACCACGGATTTAACAGATTTTACTGATTTACACGGATAAAATTTAATAAAAAATCAGTGTAAATTTGTTAAATTCGTAAAAATCGTGGTCTAACTTTTACTACTTATAATGAAACAACACCGCATTTACCTTCTCATCTTATTCAGTACCATTATTGGTTTTGTTTTATTTGAAATTTATAAACCAAAACCAACCGATTGGACACCAACTTTTTCCAATAGGGACAAAATTCCTTATGGTTGCGAATTGTTGTATAAAATCCTTCCCGATGTTTTTCCAAATCAGAAGATTACGGATGAAAAAGTGCCTATTTTTTTTAACAAAAAGAAAGTAAAACTCCCTGTAAAAAGTAACTATTTATACGTTTTTAGATATTTCAGAGCCGATTATATATCACTCGTAAAACTTTTAGATTACGTTCAAAAAGGCAATTCCGTTTTCATTGCCTCCGAGAATTTTTTTGGACTTGACGATACATTGCATTTTCAGACTTCTTACGTGCAGGATTTAGCTTTGAATGATTCGGTAAGTATCAATTTTGTTAATCCAATCCTCAGAAAATCAGTGGATTATAAATATCAGAAGCAATCTGCCGATACTTATTTCGAGATAAAAGATAGTACGAAAAATCAACATTCTTTTACGGTTTTAGGTAAAAACAGCAAAGGATTTCCTAATTTTATTCAAGTAAATTTTGGTAAAGGAACGTTCTTTTTAAACACCGTTCCGATGGCCTTCACTAACTTTTACATGGTGAAAAATGATAATGCAGATTACGTCTTCAAAGCCCTCTCCTACTTACCCGAACAACCCACTTTTTGGGATGAATATGTCAATGTGATGTCTATTGGAAAAACGGCAAGAAGCACCTCAAAATCTCGTGAAGCAAAAGGAGAGGGAAATGTAGAAGAATCACCTTTTAAGTTTATTGTGAGTCAGCCCGCCTTGAAATGGGCGTATTTTATTACATTATCAGCCTTATTGATTTATTTAATTTTTGAAGGAAAACGTCGCCAAAGAATTATTCCCATTATTGAAACTCCACAAAATACGTCTTTGCAATTTGTGGAAACGATTGGTAGCCTTTATTATAACCAGAAAGATCATAAATCAATTGCTGAAAAGAAAATCACCCACTTGTTCGCATACATTCGCACAAAATTTTATTTGAAAACAACTGAAATTGACCAAGAATTCAAAAACGATTTAAGTAATAAATCAGGCATTTCATCCCAAAAAATTAACGACCTTTTCGAGTGTATTTCTTCTGTTCAGAACAATGATTATATTACTGAAAATCAGTTAATTACTTTAAATGAACAGATAGAAAATTTTTATAGAAATGTTTAACGCCGTGTACTATACTGTTGCCCGAAGCGACCGTCGCACGGTAGCACTTCGAGGGCGGACGAACAATTAAACTATGACTCTCGAAGTACTACCGTGCGATGGTCGCTTCGAGCTACAGTAAAAAAAATCAACATAATGGAATTTGAATCAAGAATTGACCTTAGCGAACTACACGAAGCCGTTACCAATATCAGAGCTGAAGTAGGTAAAATTATTATCGGACAACAAAATACGATTGACCTTCTTCTGACTGCCATTTTTGCTGATGGTCATGTGCTTTTGGAAGGCGTTCCAGGTGTGGCTAAAACTCTGACTGCCAAATTGTTAGCTAAAACAATTTCTACAAATTTTAGTAGAATTCAATTCACACCCGACATGATGCCTTCGGACGTTTTGGGTACTGCCGTTTATAATCCAAAAACTACGGAATTTGACTTTAAAAAAGGTCCAATATTCTCGAATATTGTATTGATTGATGAGATAAATCGCTCACCAGCTAAAACTCAAGCGGCTTTGTTTGAAGTAATGGAAGAGCGTCAAATCACCAATTCTGGAACGACCTACCAAATGTCCTTTCCTTTTTTGGTGATGGCAACCCAAAATCCGATTGAACAAGAAGGAACATATCGTTTACCAGAAGCTCAATTAGACCGTTTTTTGTTTAAAATTGTGATTAAATATCCCACTTTTGAGGAAGAAATTAAAATTCTTCAAGGAAATCACGAGCGTTCTGTCAGGGAAGCGAATAATCCTGTGGCAATGGTTCAAGCCGTCATGAGTGCCGAACAATTACAAGGTCTTCGAGAGAAAGTTAGGTTGGTATTGGTGGAGGAGAAAATATTGGAATATATTGCCAAAATTATTCACGAAACTCGTAATTCAAAATTTCTATATTTAGGGGCATCTCCTCGTGCCTCTGTGGCACTATTAAATGCCTCGAAAGCTCTTGCAGCCATTCGTGGACGTGACTTTGTTACACCCGAAGACGTTCAGGAATTGGCAAAACCCGTGCTTTGTCACCGTATAATTCTTACCCCTGAAAAAGAAATGGAAGGCTCAACGGCAGAGGATGTTGTTGCTCAGATTTTACAGAAAATTGAAGTGCCGAGGTAGGGGTTGGTTATTAGTTACTGGTTATTAGTTATTGGATAAATGGCAATTTTTTATACTCTAAGTATTTGATTATCAACAACTATTAACAAATAACTAATTACCAGTAACTAACCGTTAGAACCGATTCTTAAAATCAAAAGCAAATTCAGTTGCTCCATGTGCTTGAAAATACTCCAATCGTTCACGGGCTTCATGAACGGTTGGAATATGCCCTTCTTCAATGTTCCAAAGTACGGTTGAAGGCTTTCCAAATTTTTCAAACCATTTATTACGGTCTTTCATTACGGTTGCGTGAGCAGTTTTAAAGACAAATTCCATCAAATCATCAATGTTTCCCCAAACTGTTAGGTTTACGATAATTCGTTCATCTTCAAAGGGATTAAAATGCGTAGCGTCTCCACTTTCATCTTTCAGTCGCCATACGAAACCCTTACTATTTTCTCCCAAAGTATTTATGGTGTCCAATTGTGCTACAAATTCCGACATTGTTGGGTCATCAATGGTGTAGGCAAGCATTCTGGAAATGTTTAATTGAGCTAAATGTTTTTTCATGTGTGGATTTGTGTTTAATTCGTGAAGATATTACAAAATCCATTAATCCCAAATCAAAATGACTGATATTCTCTTACTCATTGGTTCAGTAATTTGCCTTCTCGTAGGCTTAGCTGGGGCGGTTCTTCCTTTGCCTGGACCTCCCATTAGTTTGATTGGACTTTTCATGCTGCATTACTCAAAGTATGCTCAATTTGACCGTTCGACGCTTACTTTCTTTGTTATTTTAACCATTGCGTTGAGCATATTCGATTACTATGCACCCATCTGGGGAACTAAGAAATTTGGAGGGACAAAATACGGTTCGTGGGGTTCAACAATTGGACTATTGGTAGGACTTTTCTTTACGCCAATAGGAATGTTTTTAGGAGCATTTCTTGGGGCTTTTTTGGGAGAAATAATCGGTAAAACTGAACTAAAAGTAGCCTTAAAAGCAGCTATTGGCTCATTTATTGGGTTAATTACAGGAATTATCGGAAAGGTACTTTTGTGTATAGCAATGATTATTTTGGCAGGAATAGCAATAGGAGAATATTTTATGATTATGATGTAAAAAAATAGGCTATTAGAAAATTGATAGCCTATTTTATAATTTTAAACTTGACTAAACGCTCGTCTAATTCTCTGTCTCAAGATTGTAATTGAAGCCATATTTTTCTTTGAACTTCTAAACCATAAGTAGGCAATTGCAGCTACCAACAAATATGGAGCAGCAAGTAAATATAAAATTCCCGTATTCAAATTTGAAGCTATTTGACTTCTTCCATCCGAAACAGTACTTTCAACTGTCATTCTACACATTGCACATTGAGCCATGCTTGTTGTAATTGAAATGACGAATAATATGGATGCAAAAAATATCTTTTTCATTATTTTAATTATAATAAGGTGAAATCATTAAATACACAATTACTCCCGTTACTGACACATACAACCATAGCGGAAACGTCCACTTCACAATCTTCTTATGTTCTGTAATTTGTCCACTCAAAGCATAGTAAACGGCTCTTAAGACGAACCAAACCACACCAATTGACAGAACAATGTGAGACACCAAGAGAACGTAATAAATTGGTCTTAGAATACCATCACCACCATAAGATGTCGACGCATTTGAAATGTGGTACAAAATATATAAAACTAAAAATAATGCCCCTTGAACAAAAGACAATGTCATCATTCTGCGGTGCATCGAAATATTTTTGTTTTTAATAAATATAAACCCTGCAATCAGTGTTAATGATGTTGTTGAATTCAAAAATCCAATCACATGAGGCAGCGTTTTAGTCCACACTCCTAAGTCTATTTTTGTTCTAACACCAATTAATATTGCAACAGCTACTGGAATCACAGCTGACAATATATTAACCAATTGTTCATTTTTATTGTTTTTTTCTACTGTTAATAAAGCCATTTTATTCTAACTTTTTGTGTCGTAAATTTTTAATAATACTCTAATTTCTAAAATCAATTTGTCCACATCTTTCTTATCAGTTCCATCATAAAAACCTCTGATGTATCCTTCTTTATCTATCAATATTAACTTTTCGGAATGGATAAATGTTTCGTCTGGGTTTTTTACTGCTTTATCATAATCCGAAGCATCCTTTACTGGTAAATAATACCCTTTCATTGCTAATGGATAGATAACTGATTTCGTCCCCGTCAAAAAGTGCCATTTACCCGCTTTTGCGTCATATTCCTTAGCATATTTCCTGAGTTCCTCAGGCGTATCGTGTTTTGGATCAACTGAAAAAGACGCAATTTGCACCTCGTCTTGATTCGAAAATGTATCTTGCAAACGAGTTAATTGACTTGACATTTTTGGACAGATTGAACCACATCTCGTAAAAAAGAAATCAGCTACATAAATTTTTCCTTTTAATGATTCTCCATTAAAAGGTTTATCGTTTTCATCTGTCAAAGTCCAAACCGGAACCGTATGAAAAACCGTGTCCATTTCAGGTTGATTCCATTTAGGGTTTGGGTTCTTACGCATCATGACATTGCCCGTCGTAGAATCAATCCGAGGAACCAAATAAGGCAACTCATAGTGATTTTCACCGAAGCCTTTGAGGTATAAAAAAATTAAAGCTGGAACAACTAATGCAGCGATTAGAATTCCAGCTTTCATCATTTTTTGAGACATAATATTTGTTGATTAAAACAAATTTTTCAAATTAATTTTTTGGAAATCAGTGCGTTAGTTACGCTATTGCCCAACCCCTAATCCCCAATTTCTAACCTATCAATGAGCACCTCCTTCAAGGAGTAAAGCAACTAATAACCAAGCGATTGTTATAACTGGGAACAAAACCGCCCAAATCAAGACTTTTACTTCGTGCTTCAAGTGCATGAATTCACCTACAATAAAGAATGCTTTAACAATTGTCATTGTAGAGAAGATTGCTACTCTTAAATGATTATTAGGCATATTAAACGCAATAACAAATTCTATTGCCGTCAATATTAAAAGAATCCAAAATGTTTTCCAGATTGCCCCTGTCTGTGCAGGAGGAATTACTTTTTGTTCGGTTGCTTGTGCTTGTAAAGCCATTTTAATATTTTTTTTGATTAACAAAATCTTTTAGAAATTCCTTTTGGATTTGATTTAGAAGGGAATTATACCAAGTAAAAGAAGGTAAATACAAACACCCAAACTAAATCTACAAAGTGCCAGTAAAGACCTACTTTTTCAACCATTTCATAGTGTCCACGACGCTCATAAAGTCCCGTGGCAGCATTAAAGAAAATTAATATATTTAAAACCACACCTGAAAATACGTGCGTTCCGTGAAATCCTGTAATAAAGAAAAACAAATCTGCGAAGGCAGGAGGTCCATAAGGATTGCGTACTAAGTTTGCTCCATCAATGGCATTACCGGCGGCATCTTTTGCAGCCAAAGCCAATTCTGGTCCGTGAATAAAGTGCGACCATTCCCAAGCCTGAGATCCTAAGAAAGTAAAACCTCCTAAAATTGTCCACAGCATCCATTTTTCCACATCAGCTCTATCGCCACGGTGTCCAGCTTCTACCGCTAAAACCATTGTTACTGAACTAAAAATCAAAATAAATGTCATAATTCCAACAAAAATCAATGGAGCTTCAATACCATGCAAAAATGGCAACGCAGAAAACACTTTATCAGGAACAGGCCAATGAGTTGTTGAAAAATAGAACTTCTCGACAGCACCGTCATAGGCATTATTACTGAAACGAATCATTCCGTAAGTCACCAATAAGGCTGAGAAAGTAAAAGTATCCGAAAGTAAGAAAAACCACATCATGAGTTTTCCGTAACTTGCTTTCATTGGTTCTGAACCACCCGACCAAATTAATTTTTCAGGGACGGCAGGAGCGTGTATTGCAGACATTTTTTAACGGTTTTAATTAATAAAATTAAGTTAACAGTTTATAATTATAAAGTAAATGAGTTTAAAGCTTAGAAGTATTTTAAGACCTTTGAACTTTAAACTTCTAAATTTTCGACTTTTACTCTATCTATTGAAATACAAAAATAAAAATAAATACAACCAAAGAAAATCTAAAAAGTGCCAATATGTAGCACATAACTGAATTCTAAGGAGATTCTTTGAGTTTGCAGAAAACTTAAAAGCTGAAATCAAAGAAATCAATAAAACCACCAATCCAGAAATTACGTGTGCAGCATGAAGACCTATAAGGGCATAAAGCCAAGAAGCGGCAACATCACTACCTGCGAAGTATAATTGGTTTTTAATTAAATCGGAAAAGCCGATGACCTGAGTCGTCAAAAAAGCTAAACCGAATACAAAAGTAATAGATATTGCTATTTTTAAGGCATTGAAATTATCTTTTTTTGCATATTGTACTGCTAAAAACATAGAAATACTACTTACCAACAATATTCCCGTAGAATACCAGAAAATTTGAGGCAATTCAAACTCATGCCAACGTCCTTCCGCCTTTCGAACTAAGTAACCTGACGTCCAACCTGCAAACATCATTAATATCGCTACAATGGTAAGCCAAAGCATGAATTTCTTAGGGTTCATTGAGAGCGTTTCTTCTGGCTCGTCAAGGTTTATATTTGCTAAATGTTCTTGTGTCATTTTCTTAAATTTTATCCATTAAAAAGGCAATCTGTACAATTGGTAAATAAATAAACGAACCAAACATAAGCATAAGTGCTGCCTTATCAGTTGGTTTTGACATTAAATAAAAGGTTTGTGCTAAGAATAGTACGCCACAAGTTACTGCGACAATTGCTGATTTCGTGCCTGTCATGCCTAATAGTTCTGGAATAAAACCACAAGGGACTAAAAATATGGCATAGCTCATCATTGTAATAGCTGTACGCAAGTCTTTGTGTCCGTTATTAGGCAACATTTTAAATCCCGCTCGTTGATAATCTTCATCCGCCACCCACGCAATTGCCCAAAAATGCGGGAATTGCCAGAAAAACTGAATGGCAAATAAAATACCCGGTTCCAAGCCAAAAGCATTTGTGGCAGCAACCCATCCAATCATCGGTGGAAATGCCCCTGGGAATGCTCCTACGAAAACAGAGATAGGTCCAACTCTCTTTAATGGGGTATAAACAAATCCATACAAAAGAAACGAAAGAACGCCTAATAAACCCGCTTTATAGTTAAATTCTACAAAAAGAATGTAACTCGCTATGATGAAAAGAATGATACAAAAGACTAATGCTTCATTCACACTCAATCTACCCGTAGGTAATGGGCGATTTTGTGTTCTTTTCATCAATTTATCCAATTCAATTTCCTTAATTTGATTGACAATATTGGCAGCTCCTGTAATACAAAAACCTCCAATACTGATTAGAAAGATTTTCCACCAATCAATTCTATCTACTGCCAACGAATACCCAAAAGCTCCTGAGAATGCCACCAGAGCTGAAAGTCTAAATTTCAACAATTCGTAGTATGCTTTTGCTTTTGAATTGGTATTGATGGTTATATTTTCGTTTGTTGTAATCATTGTTTTCACGGTTAAGATAACCGTGTTACATTTTTAAAGTTCATTAATAATAAAATTACAAATTGTATTCCTAATGATACAATTGCCAAGGTCAAGTGAATAGGCTGGATATAGGCAGGAACGCCAAAATAAGCCATTATTGTTCCACTTAAAATCTCAACTCCAACTATCAAAACCAAAACTTGCATAAATTTATAAATAATGCCTTCTCTTTGAATATTCTTTTTGAGTTGCCAGATTAAGTAAATATGCAATCCTAATATCAACAAAGAATAAGAACGGTGAATGTAAAAAGGCAAACCCATTTGTTCAATCCAAGTTTCTCGATTATATCCAAAAATTGGACTCGCAATTACTTTATCAATCGCCTCCCGCACTTGAGTACCTAAAAGTACTTGTGAAGTTGAAAGAATTAGAACGAGTATTATCAGTTTATTCAAAAAAGGTTTCTTCTCAATATGTTCCGTTTGAATAACTTCTGACCATGCTCTTGCTACAGCGTATAGCAATACAAATATTACTAAAACCGCCAACATCATGTGTAACGTTACAACACCAGGTTTTAGGAAAGAATCAACAACATATTTACCTAACGCACCATTTGCTCCAATTAATATTACTCCTAAAAATGATAAAATGGTAATTGTTTTATCCCTTTTCCAATAAGAAATTGAGGCAATAAATGTTGCAAAAACGATGATTCCAGTTAATGCTCCTAATAAACGATTTAAGTATTCAATCCATGTCTTAGTAACATTAAATTCAACTTCTCCGTGCAATTTTTCAGCATAAATTTGTTGATAATTTGCTGGTAATTGACTTGCCTCGGTGGGAGGAATTAACATCCCGAAACATTTAGGCCAATCGGGACAACCCATTCCCGAACCTGTACTACGCACAATTCCGCCTGCTAAGACTAACAGATATATAGAGATGATAGTGGCGATGCCTAATTTTCGGAATAGCATTGTTTCGATGTTCGTTTGTCGATGTTCGTGTTTCAGTGTTCGTGTTTCGATGTTCAAAAAAGAAGCGGGTTTCAGTGCTTAAAACCTCACATCGAAAACCGATAAACGAACATCGAATTACTAACATCGAAACAACTTATTTTTTCTTTAAATAATCAAACTTCAAATCCCTTCTAAACAAAATTGAGAATATATTAACCAGAATTCTTCTTAGTTAATATATTCTCAATTTTAGAGACATTTATTTCTTAATGATTGTAAGTCGAATTCTGAATATCTAACAACCCTTCAATTTCTTTTTCTTTCGCCATTTCCTCATTTTCCTCTGGGAAGTTCGACTCAAGTGTTGCTGAATATGGAACGTTTTGTGGGATAAAGTCAGACGTTGACCCTGGCTTGCTGTAATCGTAAGGCCAACGGTAAACAGCTGGAATCTCTCCTACCCAGTTTCCGTGTCCTGGCTCAATTGGAGTTGTCCACTCTAATGTATTTGAACTCCAAGGATTTTGTGTTGCTCTCTTTCCTTTTAAAATTGAATACACAAAATTGACAGCGAATATGGCTTGTGCCGTAAATGTAAGAATGGCAGCTATTGAGATAAACATATTCATATCAACAAATGCTTCCATTCTACCATTTCCAAGAGCTGTAAATGAATAGTAACGTCTTGGAAAACCTGCTAAACCAATATAATGCATTGGAAAGAATACTGCATACACGCCCACAAAAGTAAACCAGAAGTGAACGTAACCAGCAGTTTTATTCATCATTCTACCAAACATTTTAGGAAACCAATGATAAACCCCTGCCATCAATCCAAAGAATGATGCTGCACCCATTACTAAGTGAAAGTGAGCTACTACAAAATATGTATCATGTAAATTAATATCAAGGGCGGAATTACCAAGAATAATACCTGTCAAACCACCTGAAATGAATAACGAAACCAATCCGATTGAAAACAACATCGCTGGGGTGAAGATTATATTCCCTTTCCAAAGAGTTGTGATAAAGTTGAAAGCTTTGACTGCTGATGGAACTGCAATAATCAGGGTCAAAAACATGAATACTGATCCTAAGAATGGATTCATGCCAGTTACGAACATGTGATGAGCCCATACGATGAAAGCAAGTAAGGTAATTCCCATTAACGACCCAATCATCGCACGATATCCAAATATAGGTTTACGTGAATTCGTTGCGATTACCTCAGAAGTAATACCCAATGCTGGTAGCAATACAATATAAACTTCGGGATGTCCTAAGAACCAGAATAGATGCTGATAAAGAATTGCTGAACCTCCAATGTTTGGAAGAGCTTCACCTCCAATGTAGATTTCAGATAAATAAAATGATGTTCCAAAACTACGATCGAAAATTAATAACAAAGCTGCAGACAATAACACCGGGAACGACAACAAACCTAAAATTGCCGTAAAGAAAAACGCCCAGATTGTCAATGGCAATTTCGTAAATGACATTCCACGTGTACGCAAGTTGATAATCGTACATATATAGTTAATACCTCCCATCAACTGCGAGACAATGAACAAAGCCATACTTGATAGCCAAAGTGTCATACCCAAACCAGAGCCAGGCATTGCTTGTGGTAAAGCACTCAACGGAGGGTAAATTACCCAACCACCCGATGCTGGACCTGTTTCAATGAACAGAGATGCAAACATTATGACAGACGCTGCGAAAAAGAACCAATAGGATAACATATTGATAAATCCGGAAGCCATGTCTCTTGCTCCAATTTGTAATGGAATCAGAAAATTCGAAAACGTTCCAGAAAGACCCGCTGTCAATACAAAGAATACCATAATGGTTCCGTGCATAGTTACGAGTGCTAAATAAAATTCTTTCTCTAACTTTCCTTCTACAATCCACTGACCGAGAACTGGTTTTAACCAAGTTAAATCCATGTTAGGAAATCCTAATTGTAAACGGAATATAATTGACATAGCACCTCCGAAAAATGCCCAGATAATGCCAGAAATCAGATATTGTTTTGCAATGGTCTTATGGTCTTCAGAAAAGATATACTTTTGCACGAAGCCCAACTCGTGATGCTCATGCTCATCGTGTGTGTGTGCATGAGTGTCAATTGCGTGTAGTGTCTCAGTTGCCATGATTTATAAAAATTTATTCTTGTTGAATAGTTATATTTATCGTAATGAAGTTGTTGCCGCCGGTGTTGCACCACTTGCTTGTGTGCTATCAGATGCCGCAGGAGCTACAACTTCAATATACTTCTGTGCTTTTGATTTCAATTTCTCTGGTACTTTAACTAAGTAATCAGGGTTTTGCGTCAAGAATGGTTTTTGTGCCTTACACCAAGCCGCATACTCTTCTGGCTCATCTACAAAAACCGTAATTGCCATACCAAAATGACCACGTCCACAAATTTCTGTACAGTTCAATTTGTAGTTAAATTCTGGATTACCAGTGATGTAACGCATCTCGTCTGTTGACTTATTAGGTACAAACCAGAACTTAGTCGGCATTCCTGGCACTGCATCCATTTTTACTCTTTGGTAAGGTAAATAAACCGAGTGCAAAACGTCTTGTGCATTAATTTTCAACAAAACTGGAACACCCTTTGGTAAGTGCATTTCATTGGCAGTAAAATCATCAAAACAATGTTCATCCGTGAAATCCATACCCAATGAATTGGTCTCATTAATTAACTTGTAATTATGATTTCCTAATTTTTGATCATCATTACCTGAGTATCGTACATACCATCCGAATTGGTGACCTGTTAATTCAATAACAACTGCATTATCGGGTGCTTGGCCAGTAATATCTCTCCACGTTCTCCATCCTGAAAATACCAAAACTGCCATTACAACGGCTGGAATAATTGTCCAAATAATCTCTAATTTATGGTTAACTGGATAAAACGCTGCAACTCTGCCCTTCTTGTAACGGTATAAAAATGGAAATGTAAACAATAAGGCATTAGTAATAAAAAATGCTAAAGTAATTACACCCATCGAAATCCAAAACATCCTATCGGTAATCAAACCGTGGTCAGAAGCAGCTACTGGCAATAAATCTGGCTTTGAATGTAGGAATGACCAAGTTGCTCCGATTGAACCTAATACTAAGAATACGAGGAATCCAATTGCATTTATGTTATTTGCACTATCTGCTGGTGAATCTGAGTCTTGCTCTACTCCTTTGATTCCTTTCGATAAAGCCATACTCTTATTGACAATCATGATTGCCAAAACTAAGAATACTACCGACAAAAGACCTATTAAATATGTCATTCTATTAGCTAATTTTTTGGTTATAAATTCTATTTTGTAAAACTACTTAAGCAATGCTGCAAGTAGTGTTTTACTTACTATTGTATAAAAAAATGTTCAATATAAATGTTTACAACTAATCGCATTTTTTACAGAAAATAATTGGTTGTCTTTTAATAACCAACTAAATACTAAATATCGTGGTGAAGTGCTTCTTCTAAGAATGGATGATTCTTTGCTATTAGTGAGGCTTTTGTTAATTGTACTGAAACAACATAGACAAATGCAGAAGCAAACATTGCTACCATTCCAAATTCTACTAAACCATAGCCTCCGTGCTTACCAACTGTTCCTGGCATAATCATTTGGAAAAAATCTAAATAATGACCTACGATAATGAATACACAACAGATTTTCAAGAATATTGGCGTACGTTTTGCATCACGTGACATCATCACCAAGAAAGGAAAGAAAAAGTTAAAAAATACGCTCAATATCTCAGTAGCCTTATAAATTTTGTCGTGTCCTTCCCAACGCTCTAAAAAGTAGATTGTCTCTTCTGGGAAGTTAGCGTAGTAAATCAAAAGGAATTGAGCAAACCATACATACGTCCAGAATATTGAGAATGCAAACATAAATTTACCTAAATCGTGCAAGTGATTAAAGTTTACATATTGCATATAACCTTTATCCTTCAACAACAAAACTGTTAATGTTAATGTTGCTAAACCTGTAACGTGCCATGATGAGAACATATACCATCCAAACATCGTAGAAAACCAGTGTGCATCAATTGACATTACCCAGTCCCAAGCTCCCATTGAACTTGATATTCCCATCAAAAGGATAAAAATCGTTCCAATTTTCACCATTGAGTAGAAATTTTCAGTACCTCCCTCTAAATCTTCCGCTAACGATTTTTTACGCATCCAGTTCCAAAGAATTAACCATCCTGCGAAAAAGAATACCATACGTCCAACGAAAAACCATTTATTCAAATACCCTGATTTTCCTGCAATTATTTTGTCATAATTCTCACTTCCTTTTACCGTGATACCTTCGTGCATCCAGTGAAAAAGAACATCTCCTTTAAACAAAAATACAAGAATCATAATTGAACCTGTAATAATTAAAAATGGAGGAAATGCTTCTGCTACACGCTTAACTACTGATGACCATCCCGCTTTTGCTAAGTACTGAATAGAAACAAAGAACATTCCAATTACAGCAATACCTGTAAAAAACACACTGTTCAACCAAAGGTTTGCCCATATACGGGTTGTCCAATTGTAGGAATCATGATGAGAATTTGCACCACCTGACTCATGCGAACCATGTTCCGCTACTGCATTTGCGGCTTCATGTCCTGCTGTACCACCGTGTTCTGCAACTGCATGAGCGGCGTCGTGTTCTCCACGAGATAACAAAAATATTCCGACAATTAGTGCTATTGTTCCTGCTAAAAAAGCATAAATAACTCTCTTGCGACCTTCCGCCGTGAACTCAAAATGTTCTTCGACATTAGATGGGGAAAAATGTGAATGTCCCGCCATTAGTATAATTTGAAAATTTGAAAATTCGTTAATTTGAAAATATGCTAATTTGAAGTAAATCCTCAATTTAGCCTAAGCATTATTAGAAATTAAGGGTGCTTTACTAATCCCTAATCCCAAAAACCTAATCCCTACTACTAAGGAGCTTGCTGTAATTGATGTACGTAAAGGACAATCTTCCAACGATCAGCTGGCGTTATTTGTGAACCATGAGCCCACATACGACCTTTACCGTGAGTTATTGTATGATAAATGTGTCCATCATTCAAATTTTTCAAAGCGTCTGATGAATATATTGGAACTCCTTTATACATTTTAGCTACTAAGCCATCGCCTTTTCCTGCCTCACCATGACAATGCTGACAGAATCTTTCATACTGTAATTTTCCAGCTTCAAGATTTGATTCTGTTGGTTCAAAAGGATTAGTCAATAAATTTTCAGAAGATACCATATCTCCTGATTTTATATTACGAGCAACTAAATCCATTTCTAATAAATCACCATCAATTGAATCAGCTTTTGATTGCTTATCGTAATATTTACGTGGAACAGTCCCTTTTACTGGCAAACGCATATTCATTCCATATGGATTAATATGGTTAGTATCTCCTTCTGATTGCGAAAGCGGCTCATACCCAACAGAATGATACATATTTGGAGCAAATTCTGTACCCGGATCGTTATGTTTGTCTCCGCAGGATGTCATCGCCAAAGCAACGATTCCTGACAGTAAAAGACTTTTTGTTTTATTGGTAAACATAATTTTTGATTATTAGTCGTAAGTCATGTTAAGGATTGGGAATTGGGGATCAGGAAAAAAGTTAAACTGCTTAATACCTCATACCTCATGCCTTATACCTTCTTAACTAAAATTGTTTAACATTCACTTCGATTGCACCTGATGCTCTCAAAATTGTTTCGATTTCAGATTCTGATTTTCTATTATTAGCCATATTAACGGTCATTATAAATTTATCATCAGTACTTCTCAAATCGAATGTTCTTGGTTTTTTACCAGGCCATAGGCTGTTTGAAACTAAAAACGTCCCAACCATTCCAAAGGCAGTAAATAATACAGTTCCTTCAAAAGATACTGGAATCCAGTCTGGTAGGGCAAAATAATCTTTACCACCAATAATCATTGGCCAGTCAAAAACCATTGTGTAGTTAATCAAAGAGAAAATACAGATTAACCCCAAACAACCGAACATAAATGCGGCGATTGGAAGACGTGTACGTGCATGTCCAAGGGCAACATCCAATCCGTGAATTGGAAAGGGTGTGTAAACTTCTTCAACTTTCACACCGCTGTTTTTTACTTCGGTAACCGCAGCTACTACTTCCTCATCATCATCGTAAACTCCTACTAAATATCTTTCTGTTAAATCCATTGTTTTTTGTTAGCTTTTTAGCTTTAAGCTCTATGCAATAGGCTCTAAGCGTTTTGTTAAACTCATTTTGCTTATAGCTTACAGCTTATTGCTTCCCGCTATAACAAATTCTTAATGAACTGTTTCTTTTTCTTTCTCTCCTGATGGTTTCTTCTTGAAAGGATAGTTTGTTGAAACACCTTTCATTACTGCCTTCACCTCGAACATATTAATTACTGGTAAAAACTTAGCAAATAAGAAGAACAATGTAAAAAATAAACCGAATGAGAAAATATAATCACCAATGTCAAACATCGTTGGCGTAAACATCGCCCATGAAGATGGAAGATAATCACGGTGTAAAGATGTTACAATAATTACAAAACGCTCAAACCACATACCTACGTTTACTACTACTGACAACACAAATGATACTAAAATACTTGTACGAATCTTCTTGAACCAGAATAATTGTGGAGATACTACATTACAAGTCATCATCATCCAATATGCCCACCAATATGGTCCAGTGGCACGGTTAATGAAAGCATAAGACTCATATTCAACGCCTGAATACCAAGCAATGAAAAATTCAGTCAAATATGCAATACCTACAATTGAACCTGTAACAGTGATAATGATATTCATCATTTCAATGTGTTCAATGGTAATATAATCTTCTAATTTGAACACTACACGAGTAATCAACAAAAGACTTTGTACCATGGCAAAACCTGAGAAAATGGCTCCTGCAACAAAGTATGGAGGAAAAATTGTCGTGTGCCATCCTGGGATAACAGACGTTGCAAAGTCCATTGATACGATTGTGTGTACGGAGAGTACAAGCGGCGTTGATATACCAGCTAAAATCAAAGAAACGTATTCGTAACGAGCCCAAGTTTTTGCTGAACCTGTCCAACCTAAACTGAATGCACCATACCAGAATTTTGAAGCTTTTGTTTGAGCTCTATCTCGGATTGTTGCTAAGTCAGGAACAAGACCCATATACCAGAATACTAAGGATACAGAAAGGTATGTCGAGATGGCAAAAACGTCCCAAACCAATGGAGAGTTAAAGTTTACCCACAATGAACCATAAGTATTTGGTAAAGGTAATGCCCAGTGAAATAACCATGGACGACCCATGTGAGCTAAGATAAATGAGGCTGCACAGAGTACGGCAAAGATGGTCATTGCTTCCGCAGAACGGTTAATTGATGTTCTCCATTTTTGACGGAATAACAACAATACAGCTGATATAAGCGTACCAGCGTGACCGATACCTACCCACCATACAAAGTTGGTGATATCCCATGCCCAGCCTACGGTTTTATTCAACCCCCATACTCCAATGCCCTGCCACCACGTGTAGCCTAAGCAAAAAGCACCATAAGCGAATACCAAGCAAGAAACTCCAAAAGCGATTTTCCACTCTTTGGTAGGTTCTCCCTCAACTTGCTTACAAATATCATTTGTAACGTCATGATAAGATTTACCGCCTGAAACAAGGGTTTCTCTTATGGGTGATACTACGTGCGACATATATTTTTAATTTAAGATTTTAGTTTCTATTTACTATACGTGTTCTTTTGGTTCTGCAACAGTGCCTTCTTTACTTACTTTCTCATCCTTATTACGGATTTTAACTAAATAAGAAATGCTTGGCTTCACGTTGATTTCTTCAATAACTCCAAATGCCCGTCCTTTTCTTTCGCTTGCTAATAATTTCGAAATTGCCGTTGTACTGTCATTCATATCTCCGAAAGTAATAGCATCAGTAGGGCAAGATTGGGCACAAGCTACCTGGATTTCTCCGTCCATTGGTCTTCTTCTTTCTTTCTTCGCTTCTAATTTACCCGCTTGAATGCGTTGAATACACATCGAACATTTTTCCATAACACCACGTGAACGAACCGTTACATCTGGGTTAATCACCATGCGACCTAAATCGTTGTTGAATTGGAAATCATATTCGTCTGTTTGGTAGTAACGGAACCAGTTGAAACGACGTACTTTATATGGACAGTTGTTAGCACAATAACGAGTGCCGATACAACGATTATAAGTCATTTGATTCAATCCTTCAGAAGAATGTGTTGTTGCTAAAACTGGACAAACGGTCTCACAAGGAGCATTGTTACAGTGCTGGCAAAGCATTGGTTGGAACACTACCTCTGGATTTTCAGAAGCATTCTCTAACCCTTTCATATCTTCAACGTCAGCATCAGAAGAATAATAACGGTCAATACGCATCCAGTGCATCTCACGACGATTAATTACTTCTTGACGACCCACTACGGCAATGTTATTTTCAGCATTACAGGAAACTACACAGGCTGAACAACCTGTACAAGTATTCAAGTCGATGACCATTCCCCATGCGTGATTATTATATTTGTGTCCGTTCCATAATGAAACTTCTTTCTGGCTAATTTCTTGCTTATTTCCGTTTAAGGCAGAAATCTCTTTCTTACCTTCCGATGTTGAAACTGATGGTTTAAAACGACCCGCTTCCACATTTTTCTTGTAAGCACTCAACACAGTTTCTTGAACAACCGACTCACGTGCCATTACAGTATTATGTGTTTGTGTACGAGCGATTTTTGCTGTTTCACCAGTTGCTATAACTTTTACATCACCTGTATTTGAGAAAGCAATGTTTCCATTAATTACAGAAGTAAACGGATAAGCATTTACACCAACACCATTGGCTGATTTACCTGCCTTCGTCCGTCCATATCCAATCGCAATGGCAACGGTATCGTTTGCTTGACCGGGTTGAACAATAAATGGCAATTTTACCGATTTACCATTAACTGAAACCTCCACTTCAAGCGTATCTAATTCTACTTCTTGGGTTAAACCTAATTTCTTGGCAGTTGCCAAGGAAACGGTTGCATAATTACCCCAACATGATTTTGAAACTGGCTCTGGACATTCTTGCAAAAATGGATTATTAGCTTGTGAACCAGTACCCATAGTTACTTTTTCATAAATTGCTAACTCCATTTTATCACCAGTATTCGCTTTATAATTCTTCGAAATTAAAACAACTGCATCTGCTAAACCTGTCTGTGGAACATTGAAAGCGGAACCTGTACCCAGCTCATATACACCATCATGCAATGCTTTTGACCATGCAGTTGTTCCTCCTAATGTCGAAACCCAACCATTTTCAAGATAAGTTGCATAATCTGAATCTAGCCCTGCCCATTTCAAAAGACTTGATTGTGTCTGACGAGTTTTAAAAATGGTTGAAATCGTTGGTTGCGAGAAAGAGTAAAATCCTCTTTTGGGCTCTGCATCATTCCACGATTCTAAATAGTGAGAATCAGGGGTATTATATTTACAAAGTGAACCTGTTTCGTCTGCACGATCATTTGTTGAAACTGTTAATCCAATTTTTGCTAAGGCTTCTCCTAATTCTGCTCCACGTGGGTGGTTATAAACTGGATTAGCATTATAGAAAATTACCGCACCGATTTGTCCTGCCTTTGCTTCGTTAATAAACATCGACATATCCGCATCAGAACCTTGTCGATAATTTGAAGGCGTTCCTGAATCAATCGTAGAACCGTAAGACCCTAACATCGCATTGATAGCAACTACAACAGTTTGAACGGCCGGGTCATTTGAACCTGAAACCACTAATGATGAGCCTCTTGTTGCAACTAAATCTGTCGCAGCTTTATCCAAATGGTCAATCTTAACGGCAGAGGATGCAATTGATGCACCGCCTGTTTTACTTGCAATGGCATTATAAAGAGCCGTTACTACTAAACCTTCTTGCGAAGGTTTGTAGGTTCCACGGTAATCTGCGTTTGCACCAGTATTTGACATGATTGTCTCAAACTGATAATGACGTGACATCTCTCTGTTACCACCTTCACCCGAATTTACTCGACGGGTTTTTGCCCATTGCCCAGCAAACTCAGCGGGAGAAATCCACGAACCCAAGAAATCAGCACCGATTGAAACGATTGTTTTTGCTTTACTGAAATCAAAACTTGGTAGAATTCCACCATTGGCTTGTACTAAACCTGATACCGAATTGGCATCATAGGTTACTATTTTTGTGGTTGGGTATTTAGCAATAAATTCACCAATAACTTTTTTTGTTGTTGGTGAAAGGATCGTGTTAGATACAATTCTGATTTGACCACCACGAGTGGCAACTTTGCCTAACTCTGCGATGATTTCTTTATCAGCCAAGTTCCAGTCAGCGGCTTTACCACCAATTGTTGCTCCTTTTAATTTTTCGTTATCATAAAGACTCAACACAGATGCCTGCACACGAGCCGATAATGCACCTTTACTTACTGATGATGCCCTGTTTCCTTCAACTTTGATAGGACGACCTTCTCGAGTTTTAACTAATACCGAAGCATAATCACCACCGTCAACAAATGTTGAAGCATACCAATTGGCAATCGTTGGCTCAACATCTTCTGGTTTATTTAAATACGGAATTGCTTTTTTGATTGGAGCTTCGCAAGCTGCCAATGCTACGGCTGAAACTCCAAAACCCAAAACTTTTAAGAAGTCACGACGAACGGTATTTGTTCCGTCAATGATTAATTCCCCTTTTTCATCCGCTAATGGAGCATCGCCAAATTCACGATGTGCGTGTTTGACAAACTCTGAACTGTTTGTTAATTCCTCAATCCCTCTCCAATACCGCTTTGTATTATTTTCCATATCTGTAATATGATTGGCTTTCAGCTGTTAGCTTGTGGCTTTCAACTTGTGGCTTTCTTTATATGTCTTGATTAACGTTTTTGCTTGGGGATAGATCATTTTACTAATCACCAATAATTCACCAATTTCTTAATAATGGCATTTTGAACATTCCAAACCACCAATGTCTTTAACCTTCAATGGCTCTTTTGTTTCGCTATTATGTAGGTCTACCAATTTGTCATAGTAGGCATTTCCTTTTGAATTGACATCTGTCTTTCTGTGACAATCAATACACCATCCCATTGTTAAAGATGAACGTTGTTGAACAACTTCCATTTTAGCAATTTCTCCGTGGCAATTTGTACATTCTAAACCACCTACGTTTGTATGTTGTGCGTGATTAAAATATGCTAAATCAGGTATATTATGCACACGAACCCATTGTATTGGCTCGTCTTTTTCAAGTGAACGATAAATTTTTTGAATTTCAGGGGACTCTCGCTTGATGGCATTGTGGCAGTTCATACAGATGTTCGCAGAAGGAATATTTGCACCTTTTCCTTTATACACGCCTGTGTGGCAATAATTACAATTGATTTCGTATTGACCAGCGTGAAGTTTGTGAGAGAAAGCAATTGGCTGCTCGGGAGCATAACCTTGATGAATGCCAATTCCATAAGCTGAATCAATGGTTGCCTTTCCAATCAGTAATGTAACTAACAGAGCCGCACCTGTTTTGAAGGCACTATTTGTCGTGAGTTTTTTGGCGTTTTCAGCAATTCTTTGCAACAATGGGATTCCTTGTGCTTCTGGAGAGTCGGGAGTAATGGTTGAAAGTTTGGTTAAACTTGAAACAATTGATAACAGAGCAACCAATACTAAAACCATAACCGCCAATAAAGCAATCATAATATACTCCATCATTCCACCGTTTGAAGAGCCAGCGGCAGGAGTACCTGCAACTGCAACAGCACCAACAACTGGGGCTGCAACGGCAACAGCTTGAGCATCAACATAGGCAATTACACTTTTAATTTGTGCTTCTGAATAGCCTGGATAGGCGGTCATTTGAGCTTTGTTATACTTATTATACAAATCAACCGCATATTTATCACCAGAGGCAATTACAGCTTGTGGGTTGTGTACCCACTTTACAATCCAATCAATTGGTCTTCTTTGACTAATTCCTTTCAAACCAGGACCTACTACTACTTCGTCTGTTACAGCATGACAGGTAGAGCAATTGTTTTTGAAAATTTGTTCACCTTCAGCGGTGTCTTGTGCTTTCACGCCAACGACAGAGGCTAAAAAGCCTATAATCAAGGTAAGAGCAACAATTTTAAAGCGTTTGATGGTTATCATAATCGTTTTATTACAGAACATTTATATAAAATTACGCTAATTATATCCAAAAAATTGGAATAAAGGTCTTGTTGAGTTTTTAACTGATGAAAAATAAAAATTAGCTTTAATTTTTATTTTTTACCCTTTTTCGGGTTACAAAAGTACAATCGGAAAAATTACGAACCAATTATATTTTTGTTCATTTTGATTAAAATTTTCTCGTAAAGAATCTATTTAGAACTTTTCTAAGTAAATAGAAATATAAGTTTTTACTTTAAGCAGATTGAATTGTACAATATCAAGAAAGCAGGTTGGAGGGGAATAATCTCACAAAATACAAAAGTAATGAATACAAATGTGCAATCTTGAAGTAATGTTAAAAGGTTTTGTGTTTCAAAAATGTTTGAGAAAACAAAATGAAATTTTTTACTATTTATCCCATCTAAAGAATATCATCTGACATGGCAAAAAAGCCGTTTGTAACAATTGAGCAGTAACTGACAGATTATTTCTCAATTGAATATTCACATTTTAGGAACGGGAATTAAATAAGTTATCCAAATCTATACGAAGTAATTCTTGAACGATTTGAGGTCTAAAACCACAATTTAGCATCGCTAAATGAGGGTTTTAGTAACGAAAAATCATTCAAAAAGGACGAGTAAAGTTGGATAAGTTATCTAATTTCATGTTCCTTAGAGATTAAAAAGTAATATTCCTTGTAAGTGAATGAAAGAATAATGCACGTTTAATGATAAACCAAAACTTAATCAAAAATTCACCCTAATTGAGGTGGGTTTTTGATTAAAACATGATTCAAGACAAAGTTTTCAACGGAGGCTTAACCTATCCATTTAGTATGCTCTAATCTCAACGCCTTTCATAAAATTCACGAAGGCTGTATTTACCACTTTATTTCCGCCTGGGGTTGGATAATTTCCAGTAAAATACCAGTCTCCCGTATCATTGGGACATGCCTTATTAAGATTTTCCACGGTCTGGTAAATTATAGCTAATTCAGCTTTCAAGTTTTTTGGCTTGACTAATTCGGCAATTTTCTCGGAAATTTCTTCAACCGTGAACGGCTCATAAATCGCCTTTACGTAGTTTTCTTGGGTGGCAGTTCCCAGTTCAATTGCTGTCAAACAACGTCCCAGAGTATCTTCTAAAACATCATCCATATTGCGTTCTATCAATAATTGATAAGCCGCACGGAAGGCCACGAATTCTTTCATTCTCGACATATCAATTCCGTAGCAATCGGGATAACGAATTTGTGGAGCAGATGATACAATAACAATTTTCTTGGGTCCTAATTTATCTAAAAGACTCACAATCGAACGCTCCAAAGTTGTTCCTCGAACGATAGAATCATCAATTAAAACCACGTTGTCCGTTCCTTTTTTAATTACCTCGAAGGTAGTATCATATACATGGGCAACCATGTCATTACGGTCGGCATCATTGGTGATGAATGTGCGTAATTTTACATCTTTTGAAATCAATTTCTCAACTCTTGGACGGAAAGTCAATAAATCTTCAAGATCTTTTTCAAAGATAATTCCTTCCAAAATTGCTTTCTTGCGTTCTTTGGCAAGATGGTCTTCCAAACCTTCAATCATGCCAAGAAAGGCAGTTTCAGCGGTATTTGGAATATAAGAAAATACAGTATTTTTTAAGTCGTAATCAACTTCTTGAAGCACTTGTGGAATTACTAAACGTCCTAATTGCTTGCGTTCGGCATAAATATCTGGGTCAGAAGCCCGTGAGAAATAAATACGTTCAAAACTACAAGAATTCCTTTCGATTGGGTCGATAAATTGTTTTTGGGAGTAATTTCCTTTTTTATCAACAATTAAAGCATGACCAGGTTTTATTTCCTTTATATCGTCGTAATTACAATTAAAACTGGTCTTGATTGCTTGTTTTTCGGAGGCTACAACCACCACTTCATCATCGGCATAATAGAAGGCAGGTCTGATTCCTGCGGGGTCTCTTGCTACAAATGCTGCACCATATCCTGTTAGTCCAGCCATCGCATACCCACCGTCAAAATCACGACATGAACGTTGTAGTACTCGTTGTAAATCAATGTTTTCCTCAATTATATCTGACAATTCCGGATTCTGATATTCGCTCCTAAAGTACTCAAATTGACGTTGGTTTTCTTCGTCCAAAAAATGTCCGATTTTCTCCATCACCGTTACTGTATCAACCTTTTCTTTTGGATGTTGTCCCAACGAAACCAATTTATCAAACAGTTCATCCACATTAGTCATGTTGAAATTCCCTGCCATCACTAAGTTCCGACTACGCCAATTGGATTGCCTAAGCATTGGGTGACAGTTTTCAATTTCATTCATTCCATGCGTTCCGTAGCGAAGATGTCCTAACAAAACTTCACCCGAAAAAGCGATATTTTCTTGAATCCACTGAGCATCTTTCAGTTTGTCTTTGTTACCCTTAAAGGCTTTCTGGAATTTTTTGTGGATTTTTCTGAAAATATCAGGCACCGCATTTTGTTCTACTGAACGATAGCGACTGATATACCGATGACCTGGGGAGACATCTATTTTGATATTGGCAACACCCGCTCCGTCCTGCCCTCGATTCACTTGTTTTTCCATCATTAAATACAATTTGTTCAAGCCGTATAAAGGCGTGTTGTATTTATTGATGTAATACTGGTAATCCTTCCGAAGACGGATAAGTGCTATACCGCACTCGTGTTTAACTGCGTCAGACATGACTTTTACTTTGTGATTTTGAATGAAATAACCTTATGTAGATTTAAAATTTTAGGAAAAACTTGTAAAACGAATACCTAAAAACTTAATATCTGATACCTATAAACTTAAAAAACCTTGATTAAATTATAATAAACGGGGGGTTATTTTTCTATGAACAAAATTAGGTAAATTTTAGGGATAGTTCCAAATATTTAAATTTGATATTTGATTAATCTTAATTCATACAAACGATGAAATTTCACGAAAAATTAAATATTCACAAGAAAATTATTATTTTTGTAATCATTCACCTTTTTTATATCTCCCTAACAATTTGCTTCATGAAAATTAAACTACCTACCGTGATTCTATTTTTATATATCTCAACTTATTCTCACGGACAAGATACAATAAAAATAATAAAAAAATACTTTGTAGAATCAGGCGTTTTAGTGTCCAGTACCTCTCAAACTCCTTTCTGGTTGAGAGCAAATGCCTTAGGTGTTGTTCCAAATACAGGAACAAATTTTACTTTTCGTGGAGGATTTTATCAAGAATATGCTACAAAAAATAATCAAGTAAAAAAGTATAATTGGGGGTATGGGATTAATGGAGTGGCAAATATTAATCAAGAAGGTGTAGATTTAATTTTACCCGAAGCATATATAAAAGCAAAAGCAGGCATATTCGAAATTTGGGCAGGACGCAGACAAGAGGTTATGGGGTTATCGGATTCATCGGGAATTGGAACGGGACCCATCACCTTATCAGGCAATGCGATTCCAATGCCGAAGGTACAATTTTTAACACCTAATTGGGTGAATTTAGGATTTAAAGGACTTTTTGCAGCAAAAGTAAATTATGCTCATGGATGGTTTGACGATGGAGATACAGAAAATTATTATCTACATCAAAAATCATTTTATGGCAGAGTAGGTAGAGCAAATGCAAAGTTTAAATTTTATGGAGGACTCACGCACAATGTTCAATGGGGAGGGCAAAGAAAATTACCAGATGGAACAAAAGAAGTTAATTATGCTGATTTCCCTGCCTACATTTCTGTAGTTATTCCAATGAAAGATAAACCGTGGTTGAATGGCGTTGATTTATCGCAATACTTAGGATATGATACCCAATATCAATTCGGGAATCATTCTGGTTCTTTCGATTTAGGTTTTGAAATTACTGGGAAAAATAGAAGAGTATTTGTCTATAAACAAGCTCCTTTTGAATATTTAGCTACTAATTCAGGGGTTACGGAATTTGAAGATGGATTATATGGAGTAAAAATTACTAATTTCAAAAATGAAAAAGTAAAGGAATTTGTGTTTGAAATGCTTTACACACTCAATCAATCACGGTATGTTTCAGGATTTTTTAAATTGATAGGATTGCCCGCTGAACGTTGGGAGGCTGATGATAATTATTTCAATCATGGACAATATTTGGATGGATATGTTTACAAAGGTAAACCGATTAGCACACCACTTATTTTTCCCTATAAAGATTACAAAGGGAGATCAAGTTCTGATGAATTTCAATATGTTTTGATGTCAAATATTCTTGCTTTTCACGTAGGGATGAATGGCACGATAAGTCCCCGTAAAATCCAATATCAATTGAAAGCTACTTACTCAAATAATTATATCAAAAACCTAAAAACCCCTTCTCGCCAGTTTTCCTTAGGCATCAAAACACTTACGCCAATCAAACTTTTTGGTGGTTCGCAATTGGTTTCTGATTTGGGTTTTGATTATGGTGATGTCTATGAAAATGTGCTTGGAATGTCATTTGGAGTTAGAAAAAGTTGGTAAATCCAAGATTTTCTAACCTCCACTTACAGGCGGAATTAAGGCAATTTCATCAGTTTCTGATAAAATCAAATCCGATTCTGCGTATTCACTATTTACTGCTATTAACAGCGATTTAATGTCTTTTAATTTAGGATAACTGGCTTTTAGTTTCTCCAAAACTGCTTGAACATCAGCCGATTGATTCATTTCTATTTCCGTTACATTGCTTCCAATAATATCCCGTGTTATCCCGAAAAGATTGATTTTATATTTCATATTTTACGTTGTGAGCTTTGAGCCGTCAGATTTGAGTTTTTATAAATGGCACAATTAACTGATTATCAGCAATTTGAACTTTTAATTTTACATTATTAATTATTAATTGTTAATGTTCACTAAATTTGTTCAACAAAGAAACACATTAAAAAGTGCTAAGTCAAACCCCCAATATAATTTACGATAATCATGGTCGACCAATAACGTACTTGCGTTTGGCGGTAACAGACCGTTGTAATCTCCGTTGCTTTTATTGTATGCCCGAAGTGGGAGTGAAATATCTCCCAAAATCAAAATTACTGACCTATGAGGAAATGTTACGTACTGTTTCAGTACTTTCTAAGTTGGGAATTTCTAAAGTTAGAATCACGGGTGGCGAGCCTTTTGTGCGTCATGATATGATTGATTTCATGTATCAATTGTCTGAAATTAAGGGAATTAACGAATTAAATATTACCACCAACGGAATTTTGACGGGGCAATATATCCGCCAAATGAAAGAAATGGGTGTGCGAGCTGTCAATTTGAGCTTAGATACCTTAGATAAAAAACGTTTCTTTGAAATTGCTCGTCGGGATGAATTTGACATTGTTTATAAAACACTTTTTGATTTATTAGGTGCTGGTTTTGAAGTAAAAGTAAATGCCGTAGTGATGGATGGGAAAAATACCCAAGACATCCTACCCTTAGTAGAATTAACCCGAAATCATCCTGTTTCTATCCGTTTTATTGAGGAAATGCCTTTCAATGGCGAAGGTTTGCATTATCCAAAATTGGAATGGAATTTGCACAGAATTTTAGCTGAAATAAAATCGCAATATCCTGATTTACAGAAACTTATAGATTCTCCCAATTCAACCTCTTATAATTATCAAGTACCTAATTATCAAGGAAATATTGGAATTATTGCTGCCTTCTCACGTACTTTCTGCGGAACTTGCAATCGCATACGCCTAACCGCAACGGGTGATTTAAAAACCTGTTTATATGACGATGGTGTGTTAAACATCAGAGATTTACTCCGTGATGGCATATCTAATCAACAATTAGAAGATACATTTTTGATGGTATTCAAAAATCGTCCAAAAGATGGTTTCGAGGCAGAACGTGGTCGTAAATCAGTAATTCGAGAATCTATGACTACGATTGGAGGATGATAATTTAAAAATAAAGGTAATATATTTAAAAGTATCAAAAGTAAACAAAGGGCTTTTTTGTGAACTTTTGGTACTTTTGTGTTTTCAAAAATACCTCAGAATGACAATCCCAGAAATATTCGATAATTTTAATAACCTAAAAGTTCTCATCATTGGCGATGTTATGCTTGATGCCTACACGTGGGGCAAAGTAGAAAGAATTTCACCCGAAGCACCTGTCCCTGTTGTTAATGCTCGAAGCAGAGAAATTCGCTTGGGAGGGGCTGGCAATGTTGTCATGAACGTTAAAGCCCTTGGTGCCAATCCAATCATTTGTTCCGTTATTGGTGCTGATTCTTATGGTGATTCTTTGTTGAATTTATTGAAGGAACAAAATCTATCAACAGAAGGAATTATTCAGTCCGAAACCCGAATCACGACCGTAAAAGAGAGAATTATTGCGGGTTCTCAACAGATTGTGAGGATTGATACGGAAACGGATAAACTTATCAATCATTCTGAAAATCAAATACTTAGTAACAAAATTAAATCGTTAGCAAAAGATGCAAACGTCATTATTTTTGAAGATTATGACAAAGGAGTTATTTCAAAAGAATTAATCCACGATGTAATTTCTTTTGCGAATGATAATAATATTTCCACTATCGTCGATCCTAAAAAACGCAACTTTCTATATTATCAAAAAGCAACTCTTTTCAAACCTAATTTGAAAGAGTTGAAAGAAGGATTAGCGATTCATTTTGACATAAAAAATCCTGATGAATTAGTGGGTGCGGTAACGATGTTAAAAAATACCTTATCATTAGGCGGTGTTTTCTTAACACTCTCAGAAAGAGGAGTTTATATTGACTTTAGAGATGAAAAAAAAGCCATTCCTGCTCATATACGTACGATTGCGGACGTATCGGGTGCGGGTGATACCGTTATTTCTATTGCTGCTTGTTGTTTGGCTTTGGGGCTTTCGCCAGCATTCATAGCAGGACTCTCAAATTTGGGTGGGGGATTGGTTTGCGAATCTGTGGGCGTTGTGCCGATTGATAAAGAATTATTAAAACAAGAGGCTCTTTTGCATTTGTAATTTGACACAAGAACGCCTGACACAGAGTTGCTCAGAGTTTAGCACAGAGTTGCACTAAGAAAAGTGTAAGAATATATTGTTTATGAAACTTTGTGCTAAACTCTGCTAAACTTTGTGTAACTAAACTTCTTCTACACTGGTTTTTCCTCAATTCCTAACATCGTCAAAGCTGGATTTATAGTTCTTGACGTAATCGTAACTTTGAAAATTTTATTCCCCGCCAAACTAAATTCGGACACAAATTTCCCCTTCTCTTTTATAGCTCTATAAACAGCCGTATAATTAATTTTCGAGTCCCAACCATTAATTGCCAATGAGGATTTTAACTGGTCAAGGCATTTACTGAGATTTGAAAAATAATTAAAAATCGTTTCCTTTTGCCGAATAGTATTTAATGAACCAATCGGAATTACTGCGACTTCATAAATGGTTTGCTGCTTCATAAATCGTTGAAACAATGAGTTTCATGTGAGACTGGAAAAATATATTAATAAAATGAAAAAATATTTCACTATTTTTCAAACGTAAAACTTTTGTGTATCGTTCATCGTTTTTATATTGTGTAATCAAAGTACACGCAAAAAGCCTCGTTTAATAGCGAGGCTTTTTGCGTGTACTTTGTTTTTGTGATACGAAATTTAATATTAAAAATTTATCTTCATAAGATTACTTTTTAACATTAAATTGTATTTTTCGACCTTATGTTTCGGAAAAATCTTTAGAAATATTCTTGACAACTTACCCTATCAATAAAAAACCCCTCATACGCAACGTATGAGGGGTTTTTAGTGGTAAAAGGCGGACTCGAACCGCCGACACACGGATTTTCAGTCCGATGCTCTACCAACTGAGCTATTTCACCATTTACTTTTTGGTAATCCCCAATGTGTCATTTGGGACTGCAAAGGTAGGGAAAAGTTTTGCTTATACAAAACCTACTATGAAATAATTTTGAAAAAAATATAAATAGTATGCTTGCATAACATTTTTCAAACAACAATCTTTGTATCATTTAGTTTTATCTGTAAATTGTACAGCAATTGAGAGTTGTTAAGTTGTTAAGATATTAAGTTTCTAAGAATCAGGTACTTATTAATTATTAGGCTCAAAGTTTAACAACTTATCAACTCAATAACTTATCAACTACTTTATATGCAAATCCTTCAACAAATTTTGTTTGTGCTGGCTCTCGGGGGAGCTGGTTTTTTAATAACCAATCGTATTGGTATTATCAAAAAATCTATTCAGTTAGGTCGTGCTGAAAATCGTTATGATAATCCATCTCAACGTTGGGCGACGATGTTTAGAATTGCTCTGGGACAAAAAAAGATGTTCGATAAACCCGTAGTGGGCATTATGCACTTTGTTATTTATGCAGGATTCATTTTGATTAATGTGGAAGTCTTAGAAATTATCTTGGATGGTATCTTAGGAACACATCGCCTTTTTGCACCTTTCTTGGGAGATTTTTATCGTTACTTAATCAACTTCTTTGAATTCTTGGCATTTGGCGTTTTAGTTGTTTGCGTAATTTTCTTAGCTCGTAGAAACGTCACCAAAGTTCAGAGATTACAACCTACTCGCCACCGTGAATTGAACGGTTTTCCAGTCATTGATGCAAATACGATCCTTTTCGCAGAAATTATTTTAATGACGGCTCTCCTCACAATGAATGCCGCTGATAGCGTTTTGCAAGAACGTGGGAACGAGCATTATGCCCAAGTTGGTACATTTGCTTTCTCTGGATTCTTGAAACCTTTGTTTACTTCTTTTTCAGATACAGGCTTAATTGCCTACGAACGAATCGCTTGGTGGTTGCATATTTTGGGCATTTTGGCTTTCGGGTTGTACGTTACTTATTCAAAACATCTTCACATTTTCCTGGCGTTTCCGAATACGTATTTCTCGAATCTTGAACCAAAAGGAGAAATGCCAAATATGCCTGACGTAACGAAGGAAGTTCAGATTATGTTGGGAATGGCTCAACCCGATGCTAACGCACCCACAGAAATTGCTCGTTTTGGAGCAAAAGATGTGAAGGATTTGACTTGGAAAAACCTCATGGATGCCTACTCATGTACGGAGTGTGGACGTTGTACGGATGCCTGTCCCGCAAATATGACGGGCAAATTATTGTCGCCAAGAAAAATCATGATGGATACTCGTGATCGTTTGGAAATTGTGGGGGCAAACATGGCTGCCAATGGAGGAAATTTTGTGGATGATGGCAAAACGCTGTACGGCGACCATATTTCTTCCGAAGAACTTCGTGCTTGTACGACTTGTAACGCTTGTGTACAAGAATGTCCCATCAATATTTCGCCTTTGGATATTATTTTACAAATGCGTCGCTACCAAATTATGGAAGAATCTGATGCTCCAGGGTCTTGGAATGCCATGTTTTCGAACTTGGAAAACAACCAAGCTCCTTGGAAATTTTCGCAGGGCGATAGATTTAATTGGGCGGAGGGAGTGAAGTAGTTGTGAGTTGGTGAATTGTGAGTTGGTGATTTATTGGAAAATACGGATATAATATGGATACAATGCGGATATATTTGTAAATCCAAATCAGTTACATTAGTCGCTTGCCTCTGGCGAGTGACGACTATTAATAGGCTTCCAGCCTAATTTTAAAGTATTTGTCCGACTTAGGCAAGATGCCTAAAGATAATTGTCACTTGCCAGAGGCAAGCTACTAACTGAGATGTATGAAATTAATCACATGGAACTGTAACATGGCTTTTAGAAAAAAAGCTGAGTTTATTTTAGCTTGTAACCCTGATATATTAGTTATTCCCGAATGTGAAAACCCTAAAAAGTTAATATTCAAAGATAGTATTCAACCAGCTAATGACATAATATGGTTTGGTGATAATAATGATAAGGGACTTGGAGTCTTTTCATACAATGGTTACAAATTAAGCCTATTAGAAATATATAATCCAGATATTAAGATTGTTATTCCCATTTTAGTAACAAGTGAGAATATAACATTTACTTTGTTTGCAATTTGGGCAAATAATCCAACTGATAATGACGGGCGATACATTGAACAAATTGGGAAAGCAATTGAATACTATGATTATTTAATACAAAATAACCAAGTTATTCTAATGGGTGATTTTAATAGTAACATGATTTGGGATAAAAAACATAGACATTTTAATCATTCAAAAATGGTTAAAGTTTTGGAAAGCAAAAACATTTACAGTTCATATCATTCATTTTATAAAATTGAACATGGCAAAGAAATACATCCAACTTTGTATATGTATAGACATAAACAAAAACCTTATCATATAGATTACTGTTTTGTATCTCAAAAATTGGCAGAAAAACTACAAATTGTAGAAATAGGAGATTTTGACCAATGGATAAAATATAGCGACCATACTCCTTTAATGGTAGATTTTGATATAAACAAAAACCATCCAAATGAAAACATTCTCAATCATCATAATTTCATTACTAAGTATCGGAATAATTGCCTATTTATTAGGGCCAAAACCCGAAGCGCCAAAATTGGAAGTTCCGATGTTTAAACTCACGGGCGATTTACCTACTTTGGAAAAACAAATCAACGAAGGAGAAGCTGCCGAAAAAGGCATTCGTCCTGATTGTCAGGCTCGTATTGTTTGGGCAGATTCTACCAAAAAAGAGAAAACGAAAATCGCCTTTGTCTATATTCATGGTTTCTCGGCAACGCAAGAAGAAGGTAATCCTATTCATAGGAATATAGCAAATAAGTACGGTGCAAACCTTTATTTGGCACGTTTGGCGGGACATGGCGTGAGTTTGGGAGACTCCACAATGGCAAAAGTAACCACTGATGATTATATCCTTTCGGCAGAACACGCTTTGGCAGTGGGCAAAACTTTGGGCGATGAAGTGGTAGTTGTGGCAACGTCTTTCGGTGGTGCTTTAACGACTTATTTAGCCTCAAATCATCCCGAAATTAAAGCAATTGTGTTGTATTCGCCCTGCATAAAAATTTATGATGATAATGCAGCATTATTGGATAATCCTTGGGGCTTAGAATTAGGAAAAGCTGTTTCTGGCTCATACATACGTGATTTTGCGGCTACCAATCCTCAGCACGCCAAATACTGGTGTCAGCATTATCACCTGAATGGCGTGATTGCTTTGCAGAATTTCTTAACAAATGTTATGAAGCCAGAGACTTTTGCAAAGATAAAATGTCCCGCTTTTATGGGTTGTTATTACAAAAATGAAGAAGAGCAGGACAAAGTGGTTTCCGTACCTGCAATGTTAAAAATGTTTAACGAATTAGGTTCAAAAGATAAGAAAAAAGTAGCTTTTCCTAATGCTGGCAATCATGTTTTGGCTTCGCCGATATTATCAAAGGATGTGGCGAATATTCAGAAGGAGACGGAGAAGTTTTTGGATGGGGTTTTGAAATAATCACGAAAAGAAATTAACAATTTTATTAAAAGCTCCTAATAAATTTGTTAAACTTGATTCAATCAAATAATACCTTGTTTCGTCAATAGTTAATTTTTTTTCATCAAGTCGGAGAAATACCCAAACATCAGAATTTGTGACACAGCCAAAAACCGTTGGAGTGGGACGACCTTCCGATTCATTGAATAAAATTGCTGCGTACATTTCAGAAGCTGCCTGTGCAAAACCTTCTTCAACGGTTCGGTCTTTGGCTTCAACAACACAAAAAACGGGCGATTTTATTTCAAGAATTTTAGGTTCTTTACTGAATAAATAATCACAAAAACCGTTGAGTCCTTGCGAAGAATCTACATCAAAACTAAAACCCGAAAAAACTTGAAAACTTGGATTGTTCCGTTTTATTTCCTTGATAACAGGCATAATCATCAACTCAGATTTTGCTTTTTCACTTGGATATGTTGGATAATCTTGGGCTTCTAACAGGTCATGGGTAAGATAATGAGAAGGCGTAACTGGTTGAATGTCAGTGAAAATATGGTCAAAAGTATAAGTAATACCGAATTGCTTTTCGAGTTGTTTCAAAGATTTAAAATCGCTGTAAGGCATGATAAGTTCGTTTTGTCGTTCAAGTGATAAAGTTACATATTTAAAAATAGAGAGACTATAAAATTACAATAATGATACAAGAAATAGAATACAAAGTGCCTACAATGGCAGAAATGATGGCTTCTGGGGAAACGCCCGAAGTGCTTTTTTGGGTAGGTTGTGCAGGTTCATTTGATGACCGCTACAAAAAAGTAACGATTGCTTTTTGTAAAATTTTGAACCACGTAGGCATAAAATTTGCCGTTTTAGGAACGGAAGAATCCTGTACGGGCGACCCTGCACGTAGGGCAGGAAACGAATTTCTGTTCCAAATGCAAGCCACAATGAATATTCAAGTGCTTGATGGTTACGGCGTTAAGAAAATCGTAACGGCTTGTCCGCATTGTTTCAATACCTTGAAAAATGAATACCCTGAATTGGGTGGGAACTACGATGTCATTCACCATTCTACTTTTTTGCAAGAATTAATTGATGCAGGAAGAGTAAAATTAGCGGGTGGCGGAGAATTCAAAGGCAGAAAGATTACTTTCCATGATTCATGTTATCTGGGACGTGCCAATGATATTTACGAGGCACCAAGAGCCGTTTTGGAAGCATTAGACGCTGATTTAGTGGAAATGAAACGTTGCAAAACCAAAGGACTTTGTTGCGGTGCGGGTGGTGGACAAATGTTCAAAGATGCTGAAAAAGGAACAAAAGAAGTAAACATCGAACGCATCGAAGAAGCCCTTGAAACGGGTGCAACCACCATTGCCGTAGCGTGTCCATTTTGTATGGTGATGATGTCGGATGGTGTGAAAAATAAGGAAAAGGAGGATACGGTGAAGGTTTATGATTTATCTGAATTGTTGTTGGAGGCGATGTAGAAATACTGATAATATTTGTTAGAAAGAGGGAGTTTTCTTAATTTGGGACATTGTTCAAATCCAAATTAAGAAAACTCCCTCTTTTATGAAAAACTTGTTACTTGTCCTCATTATTCTTCTCCCCTTAACGCTTAATGCCCAAAACTCTCCTGCCTTAGAAGTCCATGAGGTTGATTCAATAGCTATTCCAAGAGGAGGATATTCTTTCTTAGAAAAATTCATCAACATAAACCGTCAAATCCCTTACATGGCAAAAGTTGCTAAGGTGAACGGTTACGTTTTTATTTCTGGTGTTGTAGATGAAAAAGGTGAAATATCGTCGGTAAATATCGTGAAAGGACTTCGGGCAGATTGTGATAAAGAAGCAATAAGAGTTTTCAGTCTATTTAACGCTTGGAAACCTGCTTTAAAAGATGGAAAACCTGTTGCTCAGAAGGTTACACATCGAGTTCAGTTTAGATATACTGCCGAGATTGACTTTTTAGAGGGTTTTCAGTTAGGATACTTAGATAGTAACTATATGCTGATCGACTCAAAAATAGATTATTCTTGCCTCCAAAAAACGAAAATAGATACGCTTACGGGAGAGCCTATTGGAGATATTGAATTTTATGAAAGAAACAAGTTGATAGCTTCTTTTAAACAAACTATCACAAAGTCTAATTACATACCCAAATACCCAGATGAATTAAAAGATACTTTAATAAAGGTGAATGTCGTTAGTCATCTTGACCAAAATGAAACTGTTATTGGGGAAATTTTAACATTTTTTGAGAATGGCACTTTGCAAGAAAGAAGATTTTATGATAATGGGAAAGCCTCTTATCCACTGACTAATTACCATAGAAATGGTGTAATTCGTGAATACACCCAATACATTGACGCAGAGAAAAAGAAGTTTAGAAAGTCAAGTTGGTATCCAAATGGACAAATAGAGATAATTACAGAATATGAAACAGTTCCAGTTCCTTCTGTTGATAAAAATAGTATGTCCCCTATGTCATTTCGTGAAAAGATAAAAATCGTCGGGCAATGGGATGCCCTTGGAAATCAGAGAGTTATAAATGGAAATGGAAGTGTTGTTTTCAAGGATTATGAAGATATTGAAAATTATGAACTTTTAATTGAAGAGGGGAAAGTAGAAAATTATCTAAAGCAGGGAATTTGGACTGGAAAAATGGCGGATGGATTTACATCATTTAAAGAGTTTTATAAAAATGGAGACCTCGAAAAAGGCATTTCATATTCAGTATCAGGAGATTCTGTAACTTATTCAAAAGATATAGAGGTTAATGCACAATTCAAGGGTGGGATTAATGGTTACTCAGATTATTTAATTCATAACCTAAAATATCCTGCATCAGCTCAAAGAAATAATGCAGAAGGAAAATCTTACATACAATTTGTAGTTTGTACGGATGGTTCTTTATGCGATTTTAAAGTTTTAAAATCGGCGGGAGATACGTCATTGGATAAAGAAGCAATGCGAGTAGTTAAAGATTCGAGTGGGAAATGGGTGTCAGGTATTCAACGAGGTAGAAAGGTGAAATCAAAATTTACACTTCCAATCAATTTTAGACTGAATTAAAATGAAGCTAATTTCCTGATTATTAGAAAGATAACTATATTTTTGATTCAAAGATTATTTCTTCGTAATTTTGCAAAAAATAAAACCTAAAAGAGCTAAGACTAAAATCTTCGCTCTTTTTTTGTCATCATGCAAACCATCACCAAAAAAGACATACGCAAACAATCAATCGCTCAAATAAAAGAGTTTTTGACCGAACATAAAGAACAGGCATTCAGAGCGAAACAAGTTTATGAATGGCTTTGGAAAAAATCAGTGCAAGATTTTGAGGAAATGACCAATCTTTCCTTGAAAACTCGTGAATTATTGGCTGAACATTTTGAAATTCGTTCAGTGAAAGTGGCTGAAAAACAGGTCAGTTCCGATAGAACCATCAAATCATCGTTTGAATTATTCGATAAAAACTTGGTTGAAGGCGTACTAATTCCTAACGACGACCGCATGACTGCCTGTGTGTCATCGCAGGTGGGTTGCTCGCTTACGTGTAAGTTCTGTGCGACGGGTTATATGGATAGAAAACGAAACCTTGATGCTGCCGAAATCTATGACCAAGTAGTCAGAATCCGTGACCAAGCTGAATCGCATTATCAAACTCCGCTTACCAACATCGTGTATATGGGAATGGGGGAGCCTTTGTTGAATTATGCAAATGTCTTAGAATCAGTTAATTATATCACATCTCCCGAAGGCTTGGGAATGTCTCCAAAACGTATTACGGTTTCAACGGCTGGTATTGCCAAGATGATTACGAAATTAGGAGACGATGAAGTGAAGTTCAATTTGGCATTATCTCTTCACGCTGCCAACGACGTAAAACGCAATGAAATTATGCCCATCAACGAATCAAATACGTTGGAGGCTTTAAAGGAATCGTTGTTGCATTTCTATAAAAAAACGGGTAGTCGTATTACTTTGGAATACATTCTTTTCTATAAATTTAATGACAGTTTAGAAGATGCCCGTGAACTATGGGAGTTTGCTAAACAGTTTCCTTGCAAAATCAACATCATCGAATATAATCCAATTGCAGAGGCAAACTATACCAATACCGACCCACAAACCTTAGCAAAATTTGCAGGATTTTTAGAAGCAAAAAACATGATTATCAACGTCCGCCGTTCTCGTGGAAAAGATATTGATGCGGCTTGTGGACAGTTGGCAGGGAAGAAAGCTCCTGTGTTACTGTAGCTCGAAATAGCATTTCGAGAATGGTCGAACAGTAGGACAATTATTCTTGAAAATTTCATCTGGAATCGCACTCTTCAAGCTACAGCAACAATTACATTACTCCCAAAGCGGATAATGCTCCAAATGAATCTGTTCGCCAAAGAAAATCTTAGTGGAAGTCTCAAATGATTTTGTATAATCTGAAACATAAAAATGCTTAATATGAGAATTCAACCTATTAAGCATTTGATTTTTAGATAGATACTCCTCCAAACTCTTCGCCACAATTTCCGAAGTATCTAAAACTGTAACCTTCCCTTGATAATAATTTTCAATCTGTTTTTTGATTAATGGATAATGTGTACACCCCAAAATCAAGGCTTCAATATTATCCAATTCTTCATGACGAAGATATTCTTGAATGATATTTTCTGAAATATTATTGTTAAAAAAACCTTCCTCAATCATGGGTGCAAGCAAAGGCGTTGCCAATGATTTCAAGGTGATTTCTTTATTCAAATTATCAATTTTCTTCTTGTAAATGTTAGAATTAACCGTTTGTTTTGTACCAATTAATCCAATCGTTTTTTCAGAGTAAGTCGTTGACAAATAGTCAATTACGGGATCAATAACATTTATTACCTTCGCCTTGCTTCCCACATATTCCCGCACGAGTTCGTAAGCCGCCGCCGAAGCAGAATTACAAGCAATCAAAATAACTTTGCATTTTTGCTGTAACAAAACATTACAAATTTTGATAGAATACGCCTGAATTGCCGAAGAAGATTTATCTCCGTAAGGCAAATGGGCAGTATCTCCGAAATAAATAATATTTTCGTTGGGTAAAAGTGTGGTCACGGCATGGGCAACGGTCAATCCGCCAATGCCACTATCAAATATTCCGATAGGGTTTGAATTCATTTTTATTAAAAATATTTGTGTGATAATGTCTGAATTTGGATTCGTTTGATTAATGGATTAGAAGGATTTATGAACTTAATCCAACGAATCCATTAATCCAAAAAATCCCAATTCAGACAAATTTTTATTATATTTCCGTAAAATTACTAAAATATACTTATGACCTATGACCAAGCGACGGTCGCTTAAAAAACTTATGACTTTATTAAAACCCATGCAACCTTTATATCAACTATTTCATCTACAATTTATAATCTCTTAAACCAGAGGAAATTAACCAGAACTTACCGTGAAACTATTAAATTTATTCCAAAGCGAAGAAGCCTTGGTGAAAGCCTGCCAAAAAGGCGACCCCAAAGCCCAGAAACGTGTTTACGAAAAATATTCCCCAAAAATGCTCGGAATATGTTTCAGATACGTACACGATGATTATGAGGCTGAGGGAATAATGATTGAAGGATTTGTAAAAGTTTTTGAAAAAATTGATACTTTTAAATTAGAAGGAAGTTTTGAAGGTTGGATTCGGAGAATAATGGTCAATGAATCGTTAATGTATTTAAGAAGTAATAAAAATGCACAAATGGCAACTTCCTACGACCAAGTCCTTTACGAACCAGAACCCGAACAATTTAGAACCGATTTAGAAACCCAAGATTTACTAAAATTGATAGAAAAATTACCAATGGGTTACAAAACAGTTTTCAATCTCTACGCCATCGAAGGTTACTCGCACGCTGAAATTGCCAAACAATTAGGCATCACTGAGAGTACTTCAAAATCACAACTCTCACGAGCAAGAGTAATTTTACAAAATGCTGTTATGGAGATAAGTTATTAGTTATTGGAAATTGGTTATTAGTACAAAATCTTACAGACTTAGTGCCTTGGTGGCAGTGTCAAAACGAAAATGAAAAATTTAGAAAACGTAGATAAAATATTCTCAGACGGCTTACAAAGGTATGAGCGTCAGCCACGTCCGCAAGCCTGGGAAAAATTAGAAGCAAGATTACAGAAACCCAAAAGCAAAGTTCTGCCAATTTGGTGGAAATATGCTTCAGCGGCATCCGTGGCTTTGCTTTTGGGAATTGGCGGTTATTGGTTTAGCAGTCAAAAAAGCAATTCAATAGAAGAAGTAGCGGTTAATAAAAAGCCAATTATTGAGAAAAAACAAACTCAAATTGTTGAAAAAAAAGGTACTCCACAAGTAGCGGAGGCAGAAAATAATATTCCTAAAAAGGCAAAAATAATCCCTATTGAGAAATCTCAAATTATTGAAAATAAGCAATTTGCCAAATTACATCCACAACAAGTAATTAAAGTAGAGGAAATAAAACAAATTGCGAAAACCCCAACTATTGAACCCAAACAAATCGAAGAGCAAAACACCATTGTCTTAGTTCTTGAAAATACAAAACCCAAAGTATTAGAAGAAACCATTGTTTTGAATATGGTGGAAACAAAACCAGAAGTAGTTGCACAAACAGATTCAAACGATGGAAATACTAAAAAAGAAACTCGTATTAGTAAAATTTGGCAACAATTAAAGCGAGCAAAAAATGGCGAAAACGTCAATTGGAGCGAAGTAGGCATAAAACCACAAAAAATGTTAGCCCGTGCCGATGCCAAAATTGAGAACGTTTTAACCAAAGGAGAGAGTGATGAGGAGTAGGAAGTAATTCAGTTTGCAGTGGGCAGTAAAAAAATAACCACCAATGCAACCATTATCTAACGCTTTGCATCTTCATATTGTAAGCACATAGATAAGGCAGAAAACATAGTTTAAGAGATTACAAATCTCATGCTAATATTTTCTATGTTCCCTAATGATAACTATGTGTTTGCATCTAAACTATTTCAAAAACAAACAATCATGAAAACAGCAACCACCATGAAAACGCTAAAAGAATTTAGCTATTCAATTATCGCAACCATCGCATTCATCTTCTCATTCAACTTCCAGACGTTGGCAAAGGGCGGAGAGGCAGATTCAACCGTTATTAGTATCGACAAAAGAAATCAAACGCTTTTGAATCAGAAGAATAACAAAACTTTAAGAGAAAATCTTCAAGACTTATTCACCAAAAGTGGAATGTCATTAGACGATGATACTTGGAGAGGCATCCGCAGAATTGTCAACAGTGACTTGAACAAGGATACTTTATTGGTAATCACCCAAGACAATAAAAGCATTAAAGTTGTTATCAATACCGATTCAAAAAATGGCAATAATGAATCTGTCAATACCGATGGTAAAAGCGAAAGAACAGGCGGTAAAGACAAACAAGTGAAAGTCGGTTTGGGAGGAGTTGTTGTTAAAGATGGGAATGATGAAGTCAGAGTAGGTTGGAACGGCGTTTACGTTAATGAAAACGGCAAAGAAACCAGCGTGACATTAAGCGACACCTTAAAAAATAGAAGTAAAAGAGATCGAAATTTCAATAGCCGTTCAGGATTCAACGTTTATTTAGGTCTAAATTCATTCACCAACACAGGCAGTATTCCTTCGGCTGATGCTAAAAACTATGAGTTGAGTCCCTTTGGTTCAAGATATATTGGCTTTGGTTGGACACGTAGCGGAACAGTCAGTAAAGGCACAAATGCCGCCTTCAAAATTAGTTATGGTTTAGAATTCACTTGGTATAATTTCATGTTTGAGAACAACAATTTTATAGTTAAAGGTACGAATGAAGTAGGTTTTCAAAATTATCCTGACAATACCAAAACCCCAGTAGTTCCATTAGAATTATGCCGCAATAAATTAACCATCGCAAATGTAAATATCCCGATAATGCCTTACGTAGCCTTCAAGAAAGGAAGCACCATTACCTACATTGCAGCAGGTGGATATGTGGGCTATCGTTTAGACAGCTATACAAAAACCAAAGAAGAGGAAAGTGAAAAGAAACAGTGGAATCATAGTAGTTTCTTTTTAAATAATGTTCGCTACGGATTAGCCTTTGAATTAGGCTTAAAAGACTTCCCCGATTTATTTGTTAATTACGATATGAATAATTTATTTCAAGACGGGAAAGGACCAAAAGTAGGCGGATTAAGTTTTGGAATAAGATTGTAGCCAGAGGAGGAAAGGGGACAGGAGAAAAGGAGGAAAATCGGAAAACTGCCGTACTTTCCTCCTTTTCTCCTTTTTTCTTTCCTCCTCTTAATTTTTTTTTCATTTTTTTTCGGTACAGACTTTGACATAATGAAAAATACAATTACCTTTGCACACTCTTTCATCAGAACACAAAAAGAGTGTGTTGTGATAAAGAAAACTGGGGGTGTTCCAGAGTGGCTAAATGGGACAGACTGTAACTCTGTTAGAGTATTCTTTCGGTGGTTCGAATCCATCCGCCCCCACAGTTTTAGTATGAAATCGACGGCAAGCAGTAATAACTTTAGTATAATTATTATTGTAACAATGTGATTGACAACTGAAAACTATTGATTAAAAAAGCGGGAGTAGCTCATTTGGTAGAGCGATAGCCTTCCAAGCTATAGGTGGCGAGTTCGAGCCTCGTCTCCCGCTCCAATCAGGAACTACGGTAAGTGGTTAGTTGTTAATTGGTTAGTAGTTATTAGTTTAGCTAAGAACTGTTAATAATTAACCATTCGTAGTTTTAGGGGTATTTGCCTTTGTAGCTCAGTGGTAGAGCACTTCCTTGGTAAGGAAGAGGTCGGCAGTCCGATTCTGCTCAAAGGCTCTGAGTAATTTGAAAGTTTGACAATGGTTTTGCTATTGATAAATTTCAAGCAATCAAATATTCAAACCGACAGTAACATTTTTTCATTCTTTTTATAAAATCAAATTAAGAACCAAATATCATGGCAAAGGAAAATTTTGACCGTAGTAAACCCCACGTAAACATTGGTACAATCGGTCACGTTGACCACGGTAAAACTACATTAACAGCGGCAATTACAAAAGTATTGTCGGAAAAAGGTCTTGCAGAGAAGAAAGATTTCTCTTCAATTGACTCAGCTCCAGAAGAAAAAGAGCGTGGTATCACTATCAATACAGCTCACGTAGAATATTCAACATTAAATCGTCACTATGCTCACGTTGACTGTCCTGGTCACGCTGATTACGTGAAGAACATGGTTACAGGTGCTGCCCAAATGGACGGTGCAATTATCGTGGTTGCTGCAACAGACGGACCAATGCCACAAACTCGTGAGCACATCCTTTTGGCTCGTCAGGTTGGTGTGCCTCAATTGGTTGTTTTCATGAACAAAGTCGATTTAGTTGATGATCCAGAATTATTGGAATTAGTAGAAATGGAAATCCGTGAATTGCTATCATTCTATAACTTCGACGGTGATAACATTCCAGTAATCCAAGGTTCAGCGTTGGGTGGCTTGAATGGAGATCCAAAATGGGTTGGTAAAATTGACGAGTTAATGGATGCAGTTGATAACTGGATTCCAATTCCTCCACGTGCAACTGATAAGCCATTTTTGATGCCAGTAGAAGATGTATTCTCGATTACAGGTCGTGGTACAGTAGCAACTGGTCGTATCGAAACGGGTATTATCAACTCAGGAGAAACAGTAGATATCTTAGGTATGGGTGCAGAAGGCTTGAAATCAGTAGTAACTGGTGTTGAGATGTTCCGTAAAATCCTTGACCGTGGAGAAGCTGGTGATAACGTAGGTCTATTGTTACGTGGTATTGACAAAGAATCTATCCGTCGTGGTATGGTTATTTGTAAGCCAGGTTCAGTGAAACCACACACAAAATTCAAAGCAGAGGTTTATATCTTGTCGAAAGAAGAAGGTGGTCGTCATACACCATTCTTTAACAAATATCGTCCACAATTCTACTTCCGTACAACAGACGTAACAGGAGAAATCATGTTGCCAGCGGGTGTTGAAATGTGTATGCCTGGTGATAACTTAACAATTGATGTAACTTTATTAAACAAAGTTGCAATGGACAAAGGTCTTCGTTTCGCTATCCGTGAAGGTGGTAGAACAGTAGGTGCTGGTCAGGTAACTGAAATTGTTGAGTAATTTCTAAGGAAATAACTTTAAAAAAGCGTTCTGAGCAATCGGGACGCTTTTTTTGTGTCCTTTACTCATTCCTTAACAAGTCCACTAGTGCGTAATTCATTAAATTTTTCCTCAGACAACTGGTCGTTGCAGCTATTTGGTCGCTCTTTTTATTTACCGTAAAATTCGATAAAGAATATAGAAACTTTCTAAACACGCTTTTGTGTTGTTAAAGAAAGAAATTACACTCAATGACAAAAATACCCATTTCTGTACTCGAATTGGCGACTGTGGTGGAAGGAGGAAATCACAGAACTGCCATATCAAACACCGTTGAAATAGCCCAACACACTGAATTATTAGGTTATAAACGTTTTTGGATGGCGGAACATCATAATATGGAATATATCGCCAGTTCTGCCACCTCAATTTTGATTGGTCATGTAGCTGGGAAAACAAATACTATTCGGGTTGGTTCGGGCGGAATAATGTTACCAAATCATAGTCCTTTGGTGATTGCTGAGCAATTTGGCACGTTAGAAACCATTTATCCCAATAGAATAGATTTAGGATTAGGTAGAGCTCCAGGTTCTGATCAACCCACTGCATTGGCTTTAAGGAGAAATAATATTGATAATGCCCAACTTTTCCCTTCCGATGTAAGACAATTACAAAGATATTTAAGTCTTAAAAATCAAACCGCCAAAGTTAGGGCATTTCCAGGTGAAGGTTTAGGAATTCCAATTTGGATATTAGGTTCAAGTACTGATAGTGCCTATTTAGCAGCAGATATGGGGCTTCCTTACGCTTTTGCCTCACATTTTGCCCCAGCTCAATTTCGAGCTGCTATCAAAATTTATCGTGATAATTTCAAACCTTCCGCCGTTTTGGAACAACCATATGTGATGGCGTGCGTGAATGTTATTGCGGCTGATACGGACGAAGAAGCTAAATTATTATTCAACAGTTTATTGAATTTATTCGCTGGAATCATCACAAATGAGCGTAAACCATTAAGCCCTTCGAGTTCAATTCCGGAAAGTTATCAAATTCCTGAAGTAAGAAACGCCATAAACAAGATGCTTTCATGTACATTCATTGGAAGTAAAGAGACAATCAAAAATAGCATTTCAGAATTTATTGATGAAACGGGAATTAACGAACTCATGGTGGCTTCGCATATTTTCGATTTAGATGACAAATTGAAATCTTTCTCGATTCTGAATGATGCTTTAAATGTAAATTAAAATGTAGTATTTGATATTTATTGGACATTATCTTCAAAAATAAGGCTTTATGTGATGATAGTTATAGAGTCAACAACGACCAGACACAGAATTTATAACTAATTTTTCAATATACATTTGAAAATTATAGGATAAAGCCCTAACTTTGCAGTCCATTAAACACGGGAATAGTTCAACGGTAGAATGCGGGTCTCCAACACCCTTGATCAGGGTTCGAATCCTTGTTCCCGTGCTAATTAGTTAAGTTCCAAGTTTTGGAGTTTTCATTTCAAGTTTTACAAGATTTTGTAAATTGGCTTGAAATTTGAATTCTAAAATTCTGGAACTTAAAAGTTTATAACAGTTAAATACAACCATGAACAAAATTAAAAATCTTTTTGGTGATTCTTGGACAGAAGTTATGGAAAACGTAACTTGGCCAACATTTTCTGAATTAACATCATCTTCAACACTTGTATTGGTGGCATCACTAATATTTGCAATGGTAGTAGGTTTGATTGACTTTGTCTTCAAATCAGGCTTAGAGTTATTCTATCAGTCGTTTTAATAACAAGTGTAGAATTATTGAGTTGTTGAATTGTTGATTGTATATTAATAAATTCGCAATTTCATATTTAATAACTCTGTTAATTTCAAATCCGCATTCCCTATTCCGCAATAATATTATGGCAGAAACAAGCTGGTACGTTCTGAGGGCAGTCTCGGGGCAAGAAAAGAAAATAAGAACTTATCTGGAAAATGAAATTGCCAGACAAGGACTTGAAGATTATATTCCTCAGATTGTGATTCCTACTGAGAAGATTTTTGAAATGCGTAATGGCAAAAAAACCATTCGTGAGAAGACGCTTTTTTCAGGATATATCTTTGTAGAAGCCGATATTAAATACGGTGAGGTTGCCCACTTGATTACGTCAATGCCTGGTGTTATTGGATTTCTAAGTTGGAATGATGGTAAGACTTCAAAAACGCCAATCCCACTTCGTCAAGGTGAAATTACTCGTATCTTAGGTAAGATGGATGAAGCCGCAACTGTAGAAGAAGCTTCTTCAACAACATTCTCGAAAGGTGAAACGATTCAAGTAATTGATGGACCATTCTCTGGATTTGAAGGAACGGTTGAAGAAATATTTGATGACAAAAAGAAATTGAACGTAATGGTTAAAATCTTTGGTAGAAACACACCAGTGGAGTTGAACTATTCACAGGTAGAGAAATAAAGAAATTAAAAGATATTTAGTAGTTAAAAATGAGTACATTCAAACGAGTGGACTCATTTTTTTGTTTTATCAATAGGTAAGTAATCAAAGTAATTTAAACGACGTTTTTATTTAGAGTAAATATCTGATTATCAGTTAGTTATTTTCCGAACATCGAAATACGAACAACTACTTACATTTGTACCTTGAATTAAAATTTAAATTAATGTTAAGAAGACCCCGCAGAAATCGCCAGTCGGCAGCCATCCGTGCGATGGTGGAAGAGACAACCCTTTCAGTCAATGATTTTATTTATCCGATGTTTGTCATGGAAGGTAATAACCTGACTTCGGAAGTGAAATCTATGCCCAATATTTTTAGATATTCCTTAGATAAGTTATTAGAAGAAATCAAAGTAATCGAAAATTTAGGCATTCGTTCTATTGCACTTTTCCCATTACTTTCGGAAGATAAAAAAGACAAATTTGCCTCTGAAAGCCATCGTCAGGGCAGTTTATATTTAGAAGCTATTAATCAAATCAAAAATAAATTTCCAGCAATTGCTTTAATGACAGATGTTGCGATGGACCCCTATTCATCCGATGGCCATGATGGTTATGTGGATGAAAAAGGAAATATCTTGAATGATGAAACGCTCCAAATTTTAGGAAATATGGCTCTTGCCCAAGCCCGTGCAGGGGCAGATATTATCGGACCTTCGGATATGATGGATGGGCGTATCGGATATTTGCGTGAAATGCTCGACGACGAAGGTTTTATCAATACGAGTATCATGGCATATACCGCTAAATATGCTTCGGCTTTTTATGGTCCATTCCGTGATGCGTTGGATTCTGCTCCTAAATTTGGCGATAAAAAAACCTACCAAATGAACTCTGCCAACACTCGTGAGGCATTGATTGAAGCGGAATTAGATTATGCAGAAGGTGCTGATTTCCTGATGGTTAAACCCGCTTTGGCATATTTAGATATTATCAAAACTTTAAACGATAATTTCAATATTCCGATTGCTGCCTATAATGTTTCAGGTGAATATGCGATGGTGAAAGCGGCTGCTCAAAATGGTTGGTTAGATGGAACCAGAACGATGGTGGAAAGTTTAACCTCTATCAAAAGGGCTGGGGCGAAGGTGATTTTGACGTATTTTGCGAAGGAGTATGCGAGTCTTAAATAATTACTGGTTATTGGAAATTGGTTATTAGTAGTAAAACACTAATAACCAATTTCCAATAACCAGTAACCATTAACCACTACCCTATTTATCTTCCCTCTTCAAAACCTTCGGCTGTATTTGAGCCTGCGTTTTATCCGATTTCTTACTCATTTCATCCATTAACTTCATACCTAAAAGTCCACTTAATGCACCATTTTGTTCATTTGAGCCACCTGTTATCAAAATATCGGGCATTACTTTAATTCTTTCTCTACCGATACTTTCTGTAATTTTTAATTGGGTAAAATTACTTTCACCCATCGCAGAAACGGCTAATTGATAGGCTTCGGCATCGGCTTTACCAATCGCTAAGATCTTCTCGGCTTCGGCAGCACCCATTTTGCTAATTTTCTCGGCTTCGGCATTGGCAATTAACTTGATTCGTTCCGACTCTGCCCCCGCTTGGAGTTTCACCCGCTCTGCTTCTGCCCCCGCTTGCAATTTCAAACTTTGTGCCTCACCTTGTGCTTTTTTCACGGACGCATCCGCCACCCGTTCCGCAATTATTACGCCTTGATCAGCTTTCACAATATCCTTCTGAATCTCCGCAATAGCAGTTTCTTTCTCCAAAGCCTGACGGGTTTCTTGAGCCATTTTTTGAGTTTCGTAAGTAACCTTTTGCTCCTCTGCCAACTTACGGTCAGTCAAGGTTTTCATCAAAGATTCTGGTGGAACAATATCCCCAATTAAAGTATCAACGGCATTAACATTATACTGAGAAAGCACGTCTGAAATATATGTACGAGCCATTTCTTGCCTTTCTTTACGTGAACCCAAAAACGAAATTACATCTGAATCTTGGGCGGAGTTACGAAAATAATTACCAATGGTTGGTTCAAGCACTTGGCTCACCAAATTGTGCATGTTTCCAAAACGAGCAATCACTTTTGGAGCTTCATAGTTTGGAATATGGATAATCTGCGAAACGTCCAAATTGAACGGAAAACCATCTTTTGAACGAACCGTAATCGTAGAAAGGTTTTTATCTAATTGATGAGATTCAGACCTTGCACTCGCCCAGTTCAATACTAAATTGGTGGTCGGAACAATCTCAATTCTTTGAATATAAGTATTCACAGGATATTTTCCAGGTCCAAGCGGTTCAGCCCAAACGCCTTTAAATCCTTTGGTAAAAATATTACCGTGCTTAAATTCCTTTCCACTAACATCAACGCCATCTTCTCCTACGAAAGAAATCACTACACCCACATTTCCAATATGAATTTCAGTCATTTCGATTTCTTCGATTTTGATAAACCAAGGATTCAAATTATATGAACCTGCCAAAATCACTTGCTGTTGTAATCCTTTATTACCCCCCTTACTCAAAAAAGCATCAGCATCTTGAAAGTTGTTGTGTCCTTCGATGAGCTTTCCTGCAATCTGTCCAGATTCAATCGAAGCTCCGTCCATGGTGGTAATAATGCCGACCATATTTTCTTTAATTTCAAACATATCGGTAATCTCGACTTCAAAAAGGAAAGTATTAATCCGATATGAACCCGCTGTTATTACTGCCGACTGTCGTCCTTTACGTCCACCATTTTTCAAGAAAGCATCCGTATCTTGAAAACCATCACATTCTACTTTACGACCCAAGATAAAACCCGTTTCAGACTCTCGACCATCTTTGGCAAGTACAATTCCGATTTTACCCGTTGGAATAATTGTGAGGGGTTGAAGTGTAATATCATATTGCCAAATCCAATACCAGAAATAAATACCTGGGGCTAAGGGTTTGGCTTGATAACCAGCCTCTCCTTCAGTAGCAATAATTCGTCCTTCGGGGAGCGATTTTTTATCGCCAAAGAGAACAAATTTCTTCGTAACTAATCCAATACGGTCTTCGGGAATAATAATAATGCCGAAAAGGCGAAAGAGGAATTTGTAGAAAACTAAGCACAGTAATGGAATTGCAATACTGATAATTGTGGTAATAGAAAGTGTCATTGTTTTATTGTTTTGGTTGAAATAATGTGTCAAATATTGCGGGTTGGAGGGATATTTGTATTTAATTGTGAAGAGTGGCTTTGGTGTGACTTGAATGGATATTTTTGCTTGAAAAGATTAAACTACAAAATAAAGAAGCATTATTATTCATATTTGTAATAACGAATTCCAAGTTTTAACTAACAATCTAAAAAAAATACAATTTCTCTAAAATTTCCCACATAACGCTTTGTATATTAAGAACAAAACCGTAATTTTGCAGTCCGTTTCATGGAGCAGGTTCTTTTAGATAGCCTCAAAATTGTCAAAACCCTGTAAATCAGATTGTTTCGTTACAGAATAATCTCTTCACGTTACTTCGAGAAATCTCAGACGAGGAGCTTCCAGCCTTGTTGGCAGAGAAATCTCAAATCAATTTAAAGATTTTAAACATTTACCGTAATGGCAAAAGAAATAGCAGGCTACGTTAAGTTGCAATGCAAAGGTGGTGCCGCAAACCCTTCGCCTCCAATTGGACCAGCGTTAGGTTCTAAAGGTTTGAATATCATGGAGTTCTGTAAGCAGTTTAATGCAAGAACACAAGATAAGCCTGGCGTTATCCTCCCAGTTTTGATTACTTATTTTAAAGATAAATCTTTTGAATTTGTAGTGAAAACTCCTCCTGCACCAATCTTGTTATTGGAAGCAGCCAAAGTAAAATTAGGTTCGGCACAACCAAACTTGAAAAAGGTTGGATCTGTAACTTGGGAACAAGTTCGCACAATTGCAGAAGTGAAAATGCCTGATTTAAACTGTTTTACTATTGAATCAGCAATGAGCATGGTAGCAGGAACGGCTCGCTCAATGGGCTTGAACGTAACAGGAGACAAACCATTCTGATTTTCAGTTATCAGTTATCAGTAAACAGTTATCAGTTGTTTTTGCGAAAATTTTGCATGGTAAATAACTTTTAACTTTTAATTTTTGACTTTTAATTAAACCAGATAACGACATTCAAAAAAATGGCTAAGTTAACAAAAAAGCAAAAAGAAGCTCAATCAAAATATGACGCAACGCAATCGTATTCACTTGCGAAGGCAGCAGAGATTTTGAAGGAGATTTCATATACGAAATTCGATTCTTCAGTAGATATCGACGTTCGTTTGGGGGTTGATCCTCGTAAAGCCGACCAAATGGTTCGTGGCGTAGTTGCTTTGCCTCATGGAACAGGAAAAGATGTACGAGTTCTCGTACTTTGCACGCCTGATAAAGTGGAGGAAGCAAAAGCGGCAGGAGCTGACCACGTTGGTTTGGATGACTACATCCAACAAATCGAAAAAGGTTGGACTGATATTGATGTAATTATCACTATGCCAACTGTAATGGCAAAATTAGGTCGTTTGGGACGTGTTTTAGGACCAAGAGGTTTAATGCCAAATCCAAAGTCGGGTACTGTTACCTTGAACGTTGGACAAGCTGTTACGGAGGTGAAGGCTGGTAAAATCGACTTCAAAGTTGATAAAACAGGTATCATTCATACTTCAATCGGTAAGGTTTCATTCACGCCTGAGAAAATTGCTGAAAATGCTCAGGAATTAATCAACACGTTGTTGAAATTGAAACCATCATCAGCCAAAGGAACTTATGTAAAGTCAGTAAATCTGTCTTCTACGATGTCTCCTGGCGTTAAAATTGACCAAGGAACCGTTAAAGGATTGTAATCATGACCAAAGAAGAAAAAGGTGTAATCATCAAAGAGTTAAGCGAAAAGTTTGCGGTAACTCCATACTTCTACATCACTGATACAGGTGGTTTAACAGTTGCAGAAGTTAATAATTTCAGAAGAATGTGTTTTCAAAGAGGTTTTGAGTATCGTGTTGTAAAAAATACGCTTATTGCAAAAGCATTGGAAACTACAGGTGTTGATTATTCAGCATTCAACGATACAGTATTCAAAGGTTTATCAGGGATTATTTTTTCTCCTGATAATGCAAAAACGCCTGCGAAACTTATCAAGGATTTCAAGAAAGAAGCTGGAAAAACAAAAATTACGTTCAAAGGTGCTTCAATTGAAGGAAGCTTGTTTATTGGTGAAGACCAATTAGGAGCTTTGGAAAATGTGAAGTCGAAGCAAGAAATGATTGGAGAAATCATTGGATTGTTACAATCACCAGCGAAAAACGTTATTTCTGCTCTTCAAAGTGGTGGACAAAAATTGTCTGGTATTTTGAAAACGCTTTCAGAGAAAGAAGCATAATCAGTGAACAGTCAATAGTGAATAATTAATAGTTGTTTGCTAATAATTGTATCCAAATTAAAAATTAATTAATCAAATTCGTAAAACAAATAAAATCTTAATACAATGGCAGATTTAAAAGCATTCGCTGAACAATTAGTAAATTTAACAGTAAAAGAAGTTAATGAGTTAGCTGGAATTTTGAAGGACGAGTA
>JAYVIV010000145.1:0-17498 GCA_043769985.1 Arcicella sp. | reverse complement strand
CCTTTCAAACGGAGCAATTGCTCAAATTTGGAAGGGGGATTTCTTAGATACTTCGCCGATGTGGGATAATCGTGGAGACGGTTCTTCTCGTCCACGGGGAGCGGTTTTGGCTTTGACGGATGCTCAGATTTTTGTCTCAAATGATGCAAAAGGGACGTTCTCAGAAGCTCCCATCGAAAGTTCAAATTATCGTGCTTTGGGCTATGATTTAAACACCGATAATTTGCCAACATTTCGTTACAAAATCTACGGTTCAGACGTGGAAGACCAAATCAGAATTACGGATGGAAAGTATTTGACTCGTACTTTGAATGTTAAAAATGCTGATGTAAATAAACCCATGATGTGTCGTTTAGCAGTTGGTTCAAGCATTAGCAAATTATCGGACGATACCTACGAAGTTGATGGAAAAAGTTATTACATCAAAGTGCCAACGGGAACAGTTGCAACCATCGAAAAATCAGGGGAGAATACGATGCTTTTAGTACCTGTGAAGGATAAAGTGGAGTATTCAGTTCTTTGGTAGGATTTCGTGAAAATGGCACGCTGATTATGAGAAGTTTTGACAATTAAAAAACAATTAATATGACAGTAGATGAAGTTTATTTAGAGATTGGACAAAATATCTGCAATATAATCGAAGATGATGAATTTTTAAGTGCTACACTGAAAATAGAAAGATTGCATAAATACGTGGGTTATAATGGATTTTATTTCAATGGTAAAAATGAAAGAAAGTATTTAGATGTACGAAATTTAGAAATAAATTCAGAATCCATACATGAACTCTACGCTATCACAACTGATGGTGGTCATAATCGCTGGAACAGACTTGAATTTACTTTATTGCCAACATTCAAGTTTGATTTGCAATTTATTTGGGATCAAGAGTGGCAGGATGAAGTTGATGGGTATAATAAAACCAAATAGTTTTGTATCCGCTCTTCGAAATATTCCGCAGGACATCTCGAAGAGCGAATTCTATTAGAAACAGCAAAAACGAAAATTCCAAGCCTAAAAAAGACTTGGAATAGCGTAAGGGTATTAATTTTTGAAAACAGATAAAATCCAATGGGAAGAATTTTTCAAATTTTTAATAATTTCTTCTATTTTTTGAATAGATAGTCCAAATGACTTTGAAATTAAATCATAGGAAGCACCATTTTGAAGGAGATTTCGGATATTATTTAATTTGTTTCTTCTCTAATTCGGTCTGCAATTGTCATGGCGATATTATGGATTGGATTCTTTAACTTTTTTAATAACGTCTTGCACCTTTTTGACAGGTATTTTAAAGGCATCTGAAATAAATTCAGCGTCCAAGCCTTTTTCTATCAAGCCCTTAACATAATTGAAAGTCGTGAATTCTATTGTTTCTTCTCTTATACGGTCTGCAATTGTCATGGCGATATCGTTTGTGTTGTTTGAAACTTTGGTAAATATAGTTGGTATTTCGTTGTTTGTCAAGTTGATAGCGTTTTGGATATACACAAAAACGCTACGAATAAAATCTAATTGTTGTTGAGCATCAAGTTCTTTGATTTTTTCTAACCAAAAGGGCGTTAGTTTCATAAATTCATCATTTTCATCATGACTATGTTTTAACAACATTGCCGACATACTCAAAATAACGTTGTTGAGGGAAGTTAATCTATCATCTGCAATATCTGTGAGAGAAAACAGAAGATAATCAAAATCTGGAATGAATTTGTGTAGCACCTCGGGCAAGTCTATAAAATAACTTTTCATGGATTTGTATTCCCAAGTTTGTTCACCGTGATGAATGACAATCGGAATCACCAAAGACAAAACCGTTTTGCCGTCTTTGATTTCCTGCTTCCAAATATTGATAACGTATTGCAACAATTGAATATGAATAAAAGGGACGGTGTAGGATTTGTGTTCAAACAAAAGTGTGACCAAAGTTTCTTGATTAGCCAAATTGGTTTGATAAATAATATCGGAGAAATATTCTTCCAGTTCACCATCAATGAAGGATTCAGAAACTCGTTTGAGGTCTGCGAGGTTGATTTTTTCTTTGATGTCAGGGGGAAAAAGCTCTTCGATAAAACTCTGGGCAACTTCCAAACGTGAAAATGTCTCTTTGAAAAACTTGTCGTGAACATTGGTAATATTTTGTTTGACTTTGTCTTTGTTTTCTTTCTTTTTGCTCATGGTTAGGGATTTTTTTCTAAAATTACAGAAACATTTAAAATAATACTGTTTTTGTAACAAATACTAAAATTAACATACAAATTACTCAACAAATAATCATCGAAACCGTAAATAAAAAAATGAAACAACTCATAAAAATCTGCACATTACTAACGTGCATAAATACAATAGCTTTCACTCAAAAGAGCGAACCCACTGAAAACGATTATTACAAAATCGTGAAACTCCCCATCCCCGAAGGCATCGTTTTGGAAGTCGGGGGAATGGCTAAAATGCCCAATGGCGACATGGCAATTTCCACTCGCCGAGGAGACGTTTACATCGTTGAAAACATCAGTGCGGGAACGCCAGTCTATAAAAAATTTGCTTCTGGATTACACGAAATCTTGGGACTTGCCATTAAGGACGGAGTGATTTATGTGGCTCAAAGAGGCGAATTAACCAAACTGATAGATAAAAATGGAGACGGTAAAGCTGAACGTTACGAAACGGTTTATGAATTACCTATCTCTGGACATTATCACGAATATTCTTTTGGACCTAAAATTGGACTCGATGGTTCTTTTTATGTTACGGGTAACGTAGGATTTGGAGCATCTGACTGGTGGGCAGGAAAATCTTTCGTGCCGTGGAGAGGTTGGACGATGAAGATTACCGAAGATGGAAAAATGACTCCGTTTGCCGCTGGAATGCGTTCGCCTTGTGGAATTGGCATGGTTGATGGCGAGTTTTTTTACGGAGATAATCAAGGCGATTGGATGGGTTCTGGCTTTATTTCACACGTTGAAAAAGGCGATTTCATGGGTCATCCCGCTTCACTGGCTTGGGCAGACCGTCCAGAGTCGCCCGTGAAAATGCGGAAGGAGATGATTACTGCCAAAGTTGATCCTCGTGACGACCCAAAAGTGAAACCCGAATACATCAAAGACCAAGCCATGACAACGATTTATGAAATGGGCAAAACGACTTATCCAAACATGGGCATTAAGTCGCCAGCCGTTTGGTTGCCACACGGTGTTTTGGGCGTTTCGACTTCGGAAATTATTACGGATGAAACCAAAAATAACTTCGGACCTTTTAATGGACAAGTGTTCGTGGGTGACCAAGGAATGTCGAAAATTGCGAGGGTATTTTTGGAAAAAGTGGACGGAAAGTATCAAGGGGCCTCTTTTGATTTCAGAAGTGGCTTTCGTTCGGGGGTCTTGCGTATGGCTTGGGGCAGTGACAATGCCATGTATGTAGGCGGAACAAATCGTGGTTGGGGTTCGGTTGGTAAAGAGGCTTTTGGTTTAGAACGTTTGGTTTTTACGGGAAAAATACCTTTTGAAATGAAAGCCGTTAGAGCCATGCCAGATGGTTTTGAGATTGAATTTACGGCTCCCGTGAACAAGCAAACGGCTGAAAATGTCAACAATTATGACGTATCGAGTTATACCTACAAATATCATCCAGTTTACGGAAGTCCCCTCGTGGACAGAAAAGATAATGCCGTGAGAGGAGCAAAAGCAACGGAAGATGGTATGAAAGTAAGAATTGTTTTGGACGGTATGCGTGAGGGTTATGTACACGACATCAAGCCCGAAGGCGTGCGTTCGGCGAAGGATAATTTTCCATTATTACACGGTTCGGCCTATTATACCTTGAACAATATTCCAAAAGGAGAAAAGGCAAATATTGCTTTGGTAACCCCTAAAACTCGGGAAGAACGGGAACGTGTGGATGCAGGAGCAAATGCAAATACGCCCGACAATCAGATGAAAGAAGCCATGCCAACAACGGCGGGAGTAGCGGGTGCAACGAAAGGAAAAACGAAAACTAAAACCCCTTCTGTGACACCCTCAGCCATGAAATCTGCAATAATCACTGATGCGGAGGCAACAAAATTATTGACAAAACATACTTGTTTGGCTTGCCATAAAGTAGGCGAACGTGCGGTTGGACCTTCGTATAAAGAAGTAGCGAAACGTAATTATACCAACGAACAAATTGAAGCCTTAATTTACGAACCAAAACCAGAAAACTGGCCCGAACTAACTCCTATGGCACCCATGACTAACGTACCAAGAGCGGACGTGAAAAAGATTGCGGCTTGGATTAATTCTTTGGGGGGAAAGTAAATTGTTAGCCCATAGATTGATAGACCAATGATTTTACGGATTAGGCGGATTTGCACGGATTTGTTTATTTTGCCCTGATTCCATTGCGAGTACGAATCCATCTAATCCTTTAAACCTTTGGTCTATTATTGTATTCCGTCAGCAACGAATTTGTAGAATTTTCAATAACTGTTTGCTTGTTATAATTTCGTAACATCTTTGCGAGATTACTTCGTTTATTTCTTTAATAATATCAATTTGGCTTTTATGCCAGTTTCAGAATAACTGTATCCCACCACCGAGGAAGTGGCACTATTGCTGTTCATTGAATAAACGTAGGCTTCAAAATTATTTCTTGGACGGTAGCCCAAGGCTGCAGTAATTCGATAAGTAGATTGAAAATCATTTTTTTCAATTTTCTGATACCCACCTGCCAAAGATAATTGGTACAATAATTTTTGTTTGGGAGTTTGTAAATTTTCGATTAATCCAAAGATTTCATAACTATAAAATTGTGCAGGACTAAAATAGGTCGAAGGTACTTGTTTCGCAAAACCCATCGTATTAAAATTTACCCCAAATTTAATAACAGGAGCCGCCTTTAAGTCATAGTACAAGGAAGTAAATAGCAAGTTACGATTATTACCATCCGAATTTTTAGTGAAATAGTATTGCGAGTAGATACCAATTTTTATGGGTGTATTAAGGCTATAAGTTGCAATGAAGTTTTGAAATGTTAAATTATTATCAATTAAACCAGCTGTAAAATTCTGAATATCTGTTTGGTAACGTAGCTCTAATGTTTGCATTTTTGTGAGTTTAAATTCGTTAGCAAAATCGTATAATAAGTGATTTACGGTCGTATTTTTCCCATTCAAAGATGCTAAGCTAATCTCACCTGTTATGAGCCATGTTGGCTTGACTCGCCACCTAAAACCCAAGCCAAAATTGTTAGTTTTTGCTGAATTTTTCTCAGTAGAATTTTCAGCCAATCGAGATTTATAATTCAGTAATGCTCTGAAAGAAGGGATAAGATCAAATGCAAGACCCAGTTGATAATTGATTGATGAGTTTCCCCCTCTGTCACTACTGATAAAGTTGTGGGTAGTAATTGAAGGCGAATGGCGTAATGACAATTTTACCAGAAAATCTTTTGCGTCCTTTTGATTTGGATAGTAGTCCAGAGTTTTTAGGACGTACTTCTTAGATTCAATATCTATTTCCTGTGCGAAGAGTGCATCAGCACAACCTAAATTAGCGTCGAAAGAGGATGGGTTTTTGTCAAGAACTTTTTTGAAATTAGTAGCTGAAACACCGTAATCTTTGTTCCAAGTATTTAGCGTTGCCCGTGTAACTAAAATGGTATTATTGTCAACGAATGCTCTGTCAAGTGAATCTAAAAGAGTGAAGGCTTGGTTAAATTTTTCGTTCCATCCCAAAGCCATAACTTTTCCTAAATAGGCTTTTACCGTGTGAGCAGGCTGCTCTTTAGTGCTTTGGATAGCCTTGTTAGCATAAGCCAAGGCTAATGTTTTCTTCTTTTGTAAAAATGCTAAATAGGATAGACTTAAGTAAACGTTAGTCTCTCCCTTTGTGATTACCAATAAAGAGGTATAAATTTTTTCTGCTGCATCAAACTGTTCAAGAGCAACTTTTAATTGAGCTTTTGCAGAAAGTGCTTCTTTATCATTAGGAAAATCTCTTAAAATTTCCTCTAATAAAGTAGCGGCTGGTTGATACTGTTGATTTTTCGAATATTGATCTGCAAAACCCAATCGAGCATATTTACGACTAATTTTAGCATTTTCATTTTTGGGTTCAATCAAGAGGGCTTTGCTTGTGTATTCCAACGCTTTTCTGTAGTCAAATAAAGAGGCACTGGCGTTGGCATATCCTAAGTTTGCCGCGAAATCGTTTGGTTTAATTTGTAAAAGTTCTTCGTAAAGTTTCTTAGCATTTTTGTATTCTTTAGACCACATAAACGCCTCTGCAGCATTGAGAGAAACTTCAAAATCTCCTGGGAAACGCACCAATAAATCATCAAAAACTTGTTTTGCTTCAGGAACATTGCCCGAGAGTCCAATACCTCTACCGTAGCAAAGTAAAGCAGTTTTATTTTTAGCATCTTTTGTTGTAAGATATTGCTTAAAAAATACAGCTCCCTCCGCAAATTTTCCAGTTTCAAGCATTTTGAAACCCGCTATTAGTTCATCTTGAGCAAAATTCTCGAACCAACTAAATAATAGTATAAATAATGTGATAACCTTTTTCATATCGTTGTTTTTAACTATCGTCATTTCCAAAACTAAATTTTAAGAAATAATAAATTGCTTCCTAAAAATCAAAAATTGGTAAAAAATCATGGTTATTAATAGACTTAACATTAAATAAATTTGTATATAAATTACTTGTTCAAAACTGTTATGAAAGGCATAAATCATCAGAATTTGCAGTGCCCCCCCGAAAAGTGTAAACCAAACAGGTAGCAGTCTATCCAGCGACATATTATAGTAAACAAATACATTTACTAATGCAAAAAGTCCAGTTGCCAACGCATATAGCCAAAGTGAAGGGGCAATGGAAAGGTATTGTTCTCCAAAAAGTAGATTTACCATCAATTCAGGCACCGCATAACATACTATAATAATGATGCCAGCAATACTTCCTACGACTAAAAGTCCTCCAAAAAAATAGTTGGTGTGGTCTTTTCCTTCTTTTTCCAGTTTTATAACTATTGGAAAGAGCATTGTGACAACTGTCCAAGTTCCAAAATAGACTATTCTCCCAATAATTGCTAAAGCAGCATACAAACCTGCGTTTACTGGACTAAAGAAGTGCTTAATGAGAATGGTATCGCTATTATTTATCAAGACTTGACTACTTTCATAAACCAAGACGATCAGGAAAAAATTAAAAATTTTCTTATTTTTGAAGGGCTTATTCGTTGTTTTTTTAATGGGAGTGTTCGATACAAACCAAGATGAAAGAATAGAGAGTGAAAGTCCCCATGCCACACCTTCTACTCCATAACCCATCTTTACAAAAATAATGCTAAACAGTAAACGAGTCCACATTTCAACTTGAAAAGTAATAGCTAACCTTCGATAATTGTTTTGTCCTTGCAAAACCCCTCGGTTTACACTCATCAACAAGTAGAACGGCATTCCCAAACCAAAAATAACGAAGAGACGTGGTGAACTTATTTGAAAAAAATCTCCTAAAAAAACACCAAGACCAATCAACAAAATAGCCAAAACAAAACCCACTAAAACGGCTAAATTCTTGAGCCAATTTAAAAAGTTAGGTAATTCATTCTGCGAATCATCGATTAAGTATTCAGCTACATATTTGGCACTCGTCAATTGAAAAGCCAAAGCCCAAAAGGAAAGTATGAGCAATAAGGTTACCAACAGACTGATTTCCGAAAATTCGGTTGGTCCGAGCCAGCGTCCTAAAAGTAGATTTATACCATAATTCCCCGCATTCACCAATAGGGTACTGAGGAAAAGTATGGTTCCATCTTTCTTTAATTGATTATCAGTAAAATTGGCGGTCATAAAATTTACTGATAAATCAGCGTGAAAATTTTCTCAAACTTTGTTAAATGAAGCATTTTTGAGAGGTAGCCGTCCTTTTTTAACAGGATCGTCAGAAAGCCATTTTTGTTTCGTATTTGCTTGTAAATAATTGCAAGAGCGTTAATGCCCACTACATCAACATCACCAACTTTTGTGAAATCAATGAGCAGACTTGCACTTTCTTTTTCAATTAAATTACTTAGTATATTTCTTACTTCTATGGCTTTATGAGAAGTAAAATCACCAATGATTTGGTGGGTAAGAGGAGATATGTTTTGCATATTGATTTTAGCGGTAATGAATAGCAATTTCTAAGAGTTGACCAACTATTTTTACTGAATCTCGCATCGAAAGTTTCGAGCCATCTGAATGAGTCCAACGCTTAAGAGGTTGTTCACAAATTAAATTTTGAACGTGATCTTTTCCATAGAATTTTTTCATTCTTAAGAATATTTCTACATCAAAAATCCAACGAGTAACGAACTTTTCGTTGAACATATTATTTGCAAGCTCCCTGGTCATAATTTTTGCTCCACATTGAGTATCTTGAAAACCCATACCCAAAATCATACAAATAATTATGTTCATGCTTTTACTTATAAATTTACGGGCGTATTCTTTGGTAATATTTGCCCCCATTCTACGAATACGTGAGCCACTTACAATCTTAAATACTGAAGTTTCGATTGTTCTTACTAAATCCTCAAAATCTTTAAAATCAGTTGAAAGGTCAGCATCCAAGTATCCTATGTAGTCTAAACTGGAATTTTGGGCTAAATGTAATATTCCTAATCTCACTGCCTCAGCTTTACCTCCGTTTTTATCACAGTTATAGATACTGATAAAATCTTCCCGACCTATGCTGAGATTATTCAAAATCTCTAAAGTATTGTCACTGCTTCCATCATTTACAAAACAGAGGTGATACCCTAAGTTTTGATGGACAAAATTGATAAATTCATCTACACAGAGACGATTCCCTTCGTTGTAACACGGAATTACAATTCCAACGGTTCTTTTTTGAAGTATTTGCAAAGAAACATTGGCGGTGTTCTTCAAAGGGTGAACATCGAAAGGTTGTTTGAGTAATCTTTTTACTCTCACCAAAACTTCGTTTAGCCCAACGGGTTTTTCAATGTAATCATCAGCTCCTAAGTTGAAAATGTCAACAATAACATCTTCTTCTTGGTTACCAGACATCACAATGATGGGTACGTGAGAGTGTTTAACTCTACGGATGTATTCAATAACTTCAGAACCCGTCTTTACTGACATATTAAAGCCAATAATAGCTAAATCAATTTTCTCAGAATCAAAAATATTGATTGCTTCTTGGCCATTTTTGGCACAAAAGATTTCATATCCAGATTGCTTGAGTTTGTGCCCTATGGATTTGAGGATAAGTGGTTGCTCATCGGCGGTGAGTATATTCATTTTTTTATTGTGAAAAATTGTAAGTGTTGCGTGACTTATTACCAGCAAGAATCATGCCCTCAGAACGAATTTTTAGATGAAAATTAAAAATAAAAGATGGCATAATTATTGATAAAGTCGTTATTGTAAGCGTTATTGTATCAAAATATTAAAATAACATAAACCCTTAAGACCTAAAAAAATGCCTTTTACCACTGCACACATTGCGGCCATTCTTCCTTTAAAGAAATATTGCCCTCATGTACTCTCCATCTCAAGTTTAGCAATTGGTAGTATGGTTCCTGATTTTGAATATTTCATTCGTATGACATTGTACGGGCATTATGGACATACGTTGATAGGAATATTCACCTTTGATTTACCAGTTGGTTTGATACTCTATATTATTTTTCACCAATTTATAAGACTTCCAACCCTTACGTATTTACCCACTTATTTATACAGTAAATTCGGCAGTGCGGCTCATTTTGAGTGGCAGCCTACTTTTTTCAAAGACCTCGCTAAAATTTTATTATCTTTATTTATAGGAACAATGACTCATTTTATTTGGGATAGCTTTACGCACGACGAGGAATACATTTTTGCTAAATACGTTCCTATTCTTATTCAAAATGTTAGCGTATTGGGATATAGAACTCCATTGCACTTTCTCCTGCAGATTTTTAGCACTTTTACTGGGATGATTATCCTATTTTGGCATATCCATTTGCTCCCTAAAAAGTATTCTGGTCAAGTCAAATCAACTCAAAAAATATTTAATTTTTGGATATTTGTTCTAATCCTTGCGGTCATTATTGGTTTTATAAGGTGGTCAATTGGTATGCCGAATGAAAAGTTTATAGGACAATTGATTGTAGTTTGTGTTAGTTCATCTTTACTGAGTCTTTTAATTGTATGTATTATTTCAACCAAAAAATTAAACGTAATAACTAAATACTTATGAACCCGCCAAATCCGCTATTAAAAGTAGCTATTGTATCCACCCATCCACCAGGAAAGGGCACACTCACAGAATATGGTTTTTATTTGTTACAACATTTTCGAAAAAATCCCAATATAAAGGAGGTAGTATTAATTACCGATAAGTTGCCAAATGGCGAATCTTATCATTTTGAAACGGAAGGCTGCCCTATTCAAGTTCATGAGGTGTGGTCATTCAATGGCTGGATGAACCTCTGGAATATCCTCAAGACTGTTCGCCAAACTAAACCAGATATTGTACTTTTCAACATTCAGTTTTTAACATTTGGGGATAAAAAAATTCCTGCTGCGTTGGGTTTAATGGCTCCATTTTTTTTGAAAATTACGAGTAAAAAGTCGGTGGTATTATTACATAATATTTTGGAGCAAGTGGATTTGAAAACCGCAGGAATCACAACAAATCCAGTACTTTCAGCACTTTATAATTTCATTGGTACTATGCTTACTAAATTTGTATTAAGTGCTGATTTAGTGGTTGTTACAATTGCTAAATATGTGGAAATTTTAGAGCAAAAATACCAAATTGATAATGTTGCACTAATTCCTCATGGTAGTTTCGAGATTCCCCCAATGCCCAATTTTAATTTACCAACGGGTCCTAAACAGGTAATGACGTTTGGTAAATTTGGAACCTATAAAAAAGTAGAGGCAGTGATTGATGCCGTAGAGATTATAAGGAAACGAAGCAAAATAGCCTTACAAATCGTCATTGCAGGAACTGACAACCCAAATAAAAAGGGATATTTGGATGGGGTAAAGAATCAGTATAAAGATGTTAAGGATATTATTTTTACTGGTTATGTTGCTGAAGAGGATGTGCCAAGTATTTTTAATGATTCTGCCGTGGTGGTGTTCCCTTATACCAGCACGACTGGTAGTTCGGGAGTTCTGCATCAGGCAGGGAGTTACGGGAAGGCGGTAATTTTGCCAAACATCGGTGATTTAGGAGAATTAATAAGAGAAGAAGGCTATGCAGGTGAATTTTTTGAACCAGACGATGCTCAAAGTCTTGCTGATGCCATACAAAAAGTAGTGGAAAACGACGATTACCGTCGTGAATTAAGCCTTAAAAATTATTATGCTGCGGTATCTCTGCCTATGGCTGATATTGTGGATTGGTATTATTTGCATTTTCTAAAGATTTTAGGTAAGTAATTTACTCACCTCCTAATACCTTAGCGGCGGGTTTTATTTTTCCATCTTGAGAAACAATGCCAAAGTTTTTTTGCGGATTTTTATGCCAAGGCATTTTCCCTACAACGGACGAAGGAACCTCCGAGAAATCGTAGAGTGTCCAAGCTATGTAGGGAATATTGCCTTTTTTCTTCAAAATTGTTTTTACACTTGAAAAATAATCAGCTTGTTCTTTTTCGGATTTTCCAAAGGGTGCCCAAAGCCCTTTGTAAGTTGACATTCCAAACTCCTCTAAAACAAGGGGTTTATCCGTTATTTTTGTCTGCATCACATCAATCTCACCACTTAAAACATCCAATGGTTTATAGGAGTGGAATGAGATAAAATCAAGCTCATTTTTTAAAAAGTCAATATTTTGAGGATATGCCCATCCGATGGTGAATAAGTGATTGGGATCATATTTTTTAGCCTGTTTTAAAACCCAAATCAGCCACTCTTGCACATCTTTAGTAGGGTGGTGGTTATAATCTAAATCTGGCTCATTCTTCAAATCCCAAGCAAATATCGCTGGATGATTACGAAAACGATAAAGCAAAGATTCGAGTTGACGGTCTGAAGCGGTAAAGTTAAATAAGCTATAGTCTCCTATAAAGTCAAAAAGCGTAACTATTACTTTTAAACCTGCTTTTTCAGCGTGGTCTAAAAGATTTTGTACCTTCTGGAGTCTTTCAATGGGAACATTTCCTTTATTAAAATCGTGAAAATTTATGAAAATACGAATGGTATTGAAGCCTAAAGCACGGGTAAGTGCAAAATCTCTCTTTATAATTTTTGATTGATATTTTGTCCAAAAAAAAGTCCAAGGTGTTTTTTGAGGATAATAGTTTATCCCTTTAGGAATAAAGGGTACTCCTGTCAAGAAAAATTGTTTCCCTCGTACTTGGATCATCGATTCTTTGTTGGTGGAATCGGCTTCTACAACCATATCCGTTGGAGCTTTTCTTACGCAATTTTTCACTCGCCAATACCCGTCATCCAGCAGCATCACTACGTCGTAATCATTAGTAGTTTCGTCAGTAAAAATTTGTTCCTTAGTATCTTTTCTATAAAGCCGCTGTTTCATCAACAACTGTTTATCAGTGAAAGAGACAATTTGTCCATCTGCGGAGTAGAAATGGAGGTTTATATGGTGTTGTAAGTCTGTCTGATAAAGTTGCAAGCCGTTAGTTTTGAGTTTCCTGATGCTATTAATGACCTTTGGTAAAGCTGAAGGCGTAAAGTATTCTTTCAGACCAATAGACTCGCCTGAAGCATAACTTAAATGTTGTTGATACCAGCCTCGAATGTAATCTTTTATTATTTGGGTGCGGGTAAAATCTTCCATTTTTCTTCCAGTTTCATCATCGTCTGAAAGCCATTTAATACTTGGAACGTGGGTGTCAGGTAAATTTGGTGGAATATTCAAGGCATTTTTCCGATCGGCACCACTGTTGAAGTAAACAATTACCTCAGAGATACCGCCAACGAATATTGACGTGACAATCATTGTGATAACTCCGAATAATATTCGGTGGTATTTTATAGAAAATAATCTTGTCATTTATCTTATAATTAAATCTTTGTGAATAGTGTTGTCTGCCAAGGTAATCATCAAACTATGTTTTCCTTTGGGGAAATCAGATAAGTCAAAAATGGCGTATCCATCTACCACTTCAGTTGAAACACTTTTCTGTTTATCAACACTCATTGCAACTGTAATGCCGTTTGGTAAGAGTTGATTGAGTTTGCCCCGCAAAACTCCAATCCTTAAACTTAGTTTTCGGGTAGTGTTATCAAAATCAATGGGAATATCTTGGAACGCACTTTGAAAGGCAATAGAAAGATTATTACTTCTGCCTCCGCCAATGACTGATGCTACTACGTTCAAATGACCCAGTGAAATTGGATTTTGAAGATGAATTGCCGCTACACCATTAATCGTGTAAGCATTAAAAGATCGGGTAGTGTTGTTGGCATCTTTCACTTGGAAAACCACCATGGTTCCTTCAGAGATAATATTTTCATTTTGGTCTTTCAATACGCTGGTTTTTATTTTGAAATTTTGGCGAGCATCTGCATATAGACTGTTTTTCTCCGCTTGAATAGTGAAATTTGAGGGAAAATCTGCAACCTGTAATAGTTCTTTTTCTCGGCTATTAACACTGTCAATACTTACACCTACAAATGTTTTTCCAGAAGTAGTTTGAGCGTATATTTTCTGAAAAGCCACACCATATTTTGTATTTGATACCTTATGCTCTCTTTCATTTGTAGGGGTTAACAAATCAAAGTTTACAGAGGTATCTTCTTTTATCAAATTTCCATATTTGTCCGTTGGAATTGCAGTAATCATTGCCCAATCTTTCCCATCAGCTACTACTGATTTTGAACCCAGATACGTATCCATTGGTTCGGCAACAATGCGAGGTAGCACTTTTACAGTATTTTTTACGAAAGATATGCCTTTGTATGTTACGTGGATATTCACTAAACCACTCAGCGTGTCCATCATACCAAATTTCATTACGGGAACATCCTCAACCTCAAATTCAAATGACTTTAACCCCCAACTGCTCTGTAAAATAAAATGAATTTTCTCGCCTTTAGGAATGTTTTTAACCTGCAAACTTATTAATTTTTTCTGTCCCACTATAATAGAATCAGGTGTTGAAAGTAAGATTTTGATGTCTTCTGGATTAATAGCAAGCCGTTTTTCTGCACATGCCACCGTAAGAAGCATGGTGATAAAAAAAAATAAACCTTTATAATGACAATACATGGGTGTTTCAGTAAACTGTTGGGTTTGCAATGTATGAATTAATAATTAGACGCATAAAGCCTTCATCACTTTGTAAAGGTAATAATTCAAAACGATTTGTATTGTTGTATCTTTTTGGAAAACTTGTTTGAGGTAAACCATTCACATAAAAATCTTCGGGTTCCCCCGCCCTTATTACTTTGAACTTAGTCAAATTAGGTATTTTTTTTTCAAAAGGTATTTTTGCCTGTGGTCTGATACCATCTTTTAAAAAAAGATATTCTACCCATCTTACCGTTTGGTCATTGTCGTAATAAGTAAACAATATTTGTGGGACACTTACTTCCTCGGTTCCATGATTGAAAACTTCACCAATAACCTTACTACTTTCATCAATGACCACTCCTTGTAACCCCGCATCGACATAAATATCTCTATCTGCAACCACCGCACGTGCCAAAATTTTGAAAGAAACGGGTAAATGAGTAAAATCAAAAGCCGTAATTTCTTTTGGATTAAAGTTAAATTGATCAGCATCCTCTTTTTTCACCCAAGCCGTTTCTTCAAATTCTATCTTAAAGGGGACAATTTCTTTAGGCAAGACTTTGTGAACCGTAGTGTATTTAGCATTGTAAGACACTAATTTTTTTCCTGATTTATCGTATAGTTCGGATGCAATGGTTAAGTGTGCCACCAAATGATCAACATTTTGTACTTCCCCAACCACAACAAAAGAACTATCTTGCTGAATGAGTTTAGCGGAGAGAATTCTTAACTCAGGTCTATCCAAAATATCGTCATGTTCTGTCGTAGCCATTCCGATATTTCTTTTACCTTGGCTGTGCAATGCCAAAATCCCTTTCTCCATGTGTTCATCGGCCGCAATAGCCTTACTAAAAATAGGAGGCTCAATATACCAATTAGAGCCTATCTTTATCAATTTGTGCTCCGCCTCTGAGTGGTATCGTTCCAGTGGAGTATTCCAATCAGTTGATACATTCACGGTGACTTTATTTCCTTTTTGTTCAATAATTTTCACCGAAATAAACTCTAATTTCCCGTAAGATGCCAATAATCCATCTCGTACAGACAGTTGTAATACGTATTCATCAAAACTTATTTTGTTGGGAACAAAATACGAATTTGCTTCCTTAAATTTTTTGAAATCAAGGGCATTGTAGTAAGCCTTGATTACCGTCTCGGGATTTTTTTGGTGAGAGATAAAAAAGGATTTTATAAAAAAAAATGTAATGATTGATAAAATTAACCCCATCCACATGAATAACCATCTATTACTTTTGGCAGGAATGTAACCGTCGTTAAGAGTTTCTTCAAACTGAAAGTTTAGGTAGTCCTTACGAAAATAGAATATGAGCATAGTCATTAAAAAAAATGCCGATACTGGTAGTGTTCCCCACATGATTTTTTGATAATTGGGTATTTCTTTTTTAGGCAAATAGGAAGGCAGTGGAGGAACATCATGTTTTTGCCAAATCATTATTCCGTTTTCGAGCCTTTGTATTCTTTCCCATCCCGCAAAATAGAGAATAGGGTCATAGAATTTATCATTAGAAAAAATAAACTTCAAGTGATATTTTTCTGGAATGGTTAAAAATTGTTGGAGTGAACCAATACCTTGAATTCCTTTAAATTTTGAGTTTTCAAGCCTTTCCAGCGGTTGTGTCGTCATTTCAGGGACTCTTCTGGCAGAATGATAATTGCCATCAATGGAAAGTGCCGTAGTGTTTGAGGAAAGCCAAGCCATTTGGTCGCCGAAACCCAACGTCATGAATCGCCAACGGTCATGCTGGTCACGGTCTAAAAACTGTAAAATTGGTTGGATATCAACCGCAGATGGTTGTAGTGAGCGAAATTTATGAAAATTAATGATAAACAGAGCCTGGAAAGCTACCGTAACAATCATAATTACCATCGTAAAATGATACATCTTTTGGGAATATTTCTTAATAATCCGTTCTCTGATATCACCTTCCACTAAACGTCTAAAAAAATCACCGATGAATGGAATCGCTATAACCGAAGCCCAAAAGGTAAAACGGTCGAGTGTGAGAATATTAAAAGCATTTTTACCCAAAATTAGTATGGGCAGAGGAGTTGTGCCACCAGTGCCTAATAATAATAATAGTGAAAATGATAGCCCTAAGAATATATTTCGTCTGGTATAAAGACTTTTGAAAATATAGGGAAGCATTAACAATGTAAAACCCAGTGGAATGATAAAAAACATTAATCCTGATGAAGTGACCTCAATAAAAGAATCTCTTGAGCCATGAGGAATAGAGACTTGGGTGATGGGATCAGTTTTCGACCAATACCAGTACGGGAAAATGACTATAATAATTTCTGCAATGATGATAGGAAAGAAAATTAAAAAAAGTTTTATTCTCTTAAAACTCAACGCAAAAGCAGATTTGGCTACCTTAAGAAACGGTCCTTCCGTACCATTTTCATCCAATATGGCTGTGAGAATAATTGGTATAATGAAAAATAAGATGCCAAAAATAGTTGTAACATGGTGAGATGCCACTGTTACCGCCAATATAGCTGCACCCGTGATTAGATGCCTATTCTTTTGGGTACGGAAATAAGCATAAATTTCGGGTAAAGCATTCATCAAACAAGAAATGCCCAGAATTGTGGGGAGTTGCCCGTAAACATGCACCGTTTGGACTATAGATGAAGCAAACACCGCAAAAAGAGCTGCATAGCCAGCTGAACGTTTTGAAACCCACAACTGGGAAAATCGGTATATACCAATAATAAAGAAGCTCAAAAAAGATAATAAAACAACAATAAAACCAAATTTTAATCCACCAATTTTAGATAAAAGACCAATTAATTGATGGCTTAACGGAGGATAGCTCGTGGTAAGAAAACCCGTGTACCAGCGATAATCCCAAGGTTCAAACCATGAACGGGCGTAATGATCCGCAAAGAATATATGCACGAAAGCATCATAGGTTTTATCAATGTTATACAGCAACGCAGAGCCATGAAATAAAATGGCTAAAATTAATGCAATAAATAGAAGTTTATTAGCTTTCTGAAACATATTTTCTCGAAAATAGTCAAGAACAACAACCTAAAATACAGACATTTAAAAATTGTAATTCATAGAAAATTAGTTTTCAAATTGTAATTTTAATCATCAGCGGTAATTGTATTTGACGGTAAGAATGTATTTAAGGAACGGGAATTAAATAAGTTATCCAAATCTATACGAAGTAATTTTTGAACGATTTGAGGTCTAAAACCGCAATTTAGCATCGCTAAATGAGGATT
>JAYVIV010000144.1:0-3581 GCA_043769985.1 Arcicella sp. | reverse complement strand
CCAAATCCAAAAAATGGAAATTTTACTTTTACCCCCGAGGATAAACCTGGAGCAAAGAATCCACCGCAGAAAGGCAATTTGTGCTACGGAGAAGATTTGTCAAAAATCAATGCCCATAATCAAGAATTTACGTTGAAATATGTGATTGATTATTATCAGAAATCCGATAATAAAGCCAAATTTTTTAGTAGTCCTTCATTTTTTGATAAATTAGCGGGAAGTGATTCACTGCGTAAACAAATCATAGCTGGTTTGACTGAAACGCAGATTCGGGCATCTTGGAAAGCAGATTTAGATAAGTATAAAGCGATTAGAAAGAAATATTTGATGTATGAATAATAAGTAGCATTTCGCAATTTAACTATAAAGAATAACACAATAATTCCTTGAAACTTATAAAACTTTTTACACGAATCATACTTATCGCTTTGGTACCTTTGTTGTTTATCGAAGGCGTTAAAAGAATTGACTTGGCTTTTGTACCAAGTTCTCGAAATACGTATATAGCAACGATTGCTGACAAAATGCACTTACTGGATTCCATTCCTTCGCCCCGTTTAATATTGATGAGCGGTTCAAGCATGGCTTTTGGCGTTGATAGCGATTTGCTGTCGAATGAATTGGAAATACCTGTTGTGAATGCCTCACTTCATTTTAAATTGGGAAGTCGGTTCATGATGGATCAACTTAAATCAACCGTTAGAAAGGGAGATGTTGTCTTAATCACCTTAGAATATGTGGTTACATCAAAAGGTTCTTGTGGAGAGAAATTAACGGCTGCTGACTTTTATCCACCCGCCAAAAACTGGATTCACTTTGCCTCTTTTTCAGAACAAGTTGGTTTATATTCGGTGCATAGATTGGCTGATTTCAAACTTTTGATGGGTGAAATTTGGTCAGGAACTCGTACAAGACCTACCAGTATTGAGGATACAACTTCGGTTTTTTTTAGAAAATGCTTCGCTAAAAATGGGGATTTATTAGGTCATTTGAATAATCCACAACCTAAATTCTATGTGCCAGAAATATCAAACGAAGTTGAATTTAGTAAGCAAATTAAAGATTTGAATGACTTTGAAGCATTTGCAAGGCAAAAAGGAGCGACGGTATTTTTTACATTTCCGAGCTATGTAGAAAGTGGTTTTGAAAGAAATATGCCTGTCATTAAGAAGATTGAGCAACAGTTTAGAAATGATTTGAAATTTTCTATATTGGGAAGCCCTGAAAATTCTGTGATGGATGATCGATTTTTCTATGATAATCCTTTCCATTTGAATGCAAAAGGCCGTAAAATATTTTCCTCAAGGTTAATACAGTTATTAGAACAGGAAGGCGTATAGTTGAATTTAGAAACTCGATTTCAGAAAATACTTACCTACAAATAATCAAAACCATTGCTTAATTTTATTTTAAAAATAACTGCTTTAATATCCTTAATTATTTTAACGCTCAGCGGAATAATTTTGGTTAGGAATGACATTGAGCAAAATTATTTTGCCGCTATCGCCGATAAACACAAATATGCACAATCCATCCAAAAACCTAAAATCATTTTGGCTGGCGGATCAAACCTTGCTTTCGGAATTGCTTCTGATTCTATTGAAAAGAATCTTAATCGTCCTGTTGTAAATCTTGGTTTATATGTTGGTTTTGGGCTTGATTTTATTTTACAAGAAACCCTTTCAGAAGTAAAAAATGGTGATTTAGTTATATTGAGTATCGAATATTATTTGAAAAACAACGAAGAGGAGTACTCAAAACAAATGGCAGTTTTCGCCTATCCCCCTGCTTATGAATATGTTGGATATACAGACAAGTTGGATGAATTCGAGAAAAAAGCTGCATTTTTTTCACGTTATACTCGGAACTTAATTTTCTTTCCGAATCGTATAAAATCACCTCAAATTGATGATAAAATATCTGATTATTTCCGAAATGGATTCTCGCAAAAAGGAGATTTATTATCACATCTAAACAATCCTCCCATTCGTCCACTCAATGATTTAGCAGGTTTAAAAAAACTGAATTATTCGAATGAAATTCAGATTATAAATCAGTTTATTATCAAGGTCAGGGCAAGAGGAGGGAAAGTTTATTGGTATTACCCTTGCTATTCGCAAACGGGTTATAACATGAATAAAGAATCGTTGAATTTTTACGAAAAACAGATTCAAAATAACATTAACTGCCTTGAAATTAATACCTTACAAGACGGAATATATCCAGATGAGTGCTTTTATGATACTCATTTTCACCTTTTCGGTGATTGCAGAATTGAACGAACACAGAAATTGATAAACAAACTAAAAAGAAGCCTCCTAACCCCCGATGGGGGAATTTAATAAATGTACCTAACTCCCCCATCGGGGGTTGGGGGGGACTTTGTAATTCTTAAACCATGCTTTTTAACTCCATTGAATTCCTGATTTTCTTTCCCATCGTTACGATTCTATATTTCGTATTACCTTACCGTTTTCGTTGGGCTTTATTGTTGATTGCGAGCTGCTATTTCTACATGGTTTTCAAACCTGTTTATATCTTGATATTGGGCTTCACGATTGTAATTGATTATTTCGCAGGAATTTATATAGAAAAATCAGCAGGTAAAAAACGAAAATTATATCTTACGTTAAGCCTTATTGCCAACATTGGCGTGTTAGCGATTTTCAAATATTATAACTTCCTAAATCTGAATTTCACGTGGCTCTTAGAAGGATTCGAGCTTAAAAACCCTATACCTTTTTTGGACATTTTGTTGCCTATTGGCCTTTCATTCCATACTTTTCAAGCCATGTCCTACACGATTGAAGTCTATCGTGGGAATCAAAAAGCGGAGCATCATTTTGGGATTTACGCCTTGTATGTAATGTTTTATCCACAATTAGTGGCTGGCCCAATTGAGCGACCACAAAATGTAATCCATCAGTTTTATGAGAAGCATGATTTTGATTATCAGCGAGTTACGGACGGACTTAAATTGATGGCTTGGGGAATGTTTAAAAAAGTTGTCATTGCAGACCGCCTTTCTGTGATGGTTCAGGAGGTTTACAAGTATCCTTATAACTATCACGGAATTCCATTAATTGTTGCAACAGTTTTTTTCTCAATTCAAATATTTTGCGATTTTTCTGGGTATTCAGACATTGCTCTTGGCTCGGCACAAGTGATGGGTTTTAGATTAATGAAAAATTTTGACCGACCCTATTTTTCCAAGACAATTTCAGAATTTTGGCGACGTTGGCACATTTCCTTATCTTCTTGGTTCAGAGATTATTTATACATTTCATTGGGAGGAAATCGGGTTTCAAAATGGCGGAGAGAATACAATCTTTTCATCGTTTTCTTGGTATCAGGCATCTGGCACGGAGCAAGTTGGACTTTCGTGATGTGGGGAGCAATTCACGGATTTTATTTGATATTTGCAAACTTAACCGCAAATTTTAGAAATAAATTGGTCGAGGTAATCGGAATCAATAAATTGCCTTTTCTCTATAAAATAATTCAGATTTTTACTGTTTTTTGTTTGGTTGCTTTTGCATGGATTTTCTTCCGTGCCGCCAAAATCCAAGAGGCTTTTTATA
>JAYVIV010000143.1:0-23197 GCA_043769985.1 Arcicella sp. | reverse complement strand
CCATGCACCAACTTGCACTGCTAATCTGCTTTCCTTTGCCGCTTTTTCGCCTTGTTGCGTCATGATATACATCATAATAAAGAAAATAATTGCAATTACCACTGGTAAACCAAAACCCCCTTTTTTGATAATTCCACCCAACGGTGCACCAATTAAGAACATCACAAAAACGGCCATTGCATTCGTAAATTTTTGATGCCATGCCAAATCGGTTCGGTGTGAATCCTCCTCTTTTGAAAGCAAAGATGTTTGGTTTGATTCGCAATAGGTCTGAATATTATTTGCTTGACTTAAGGCATAATCAATGTTTTGAGTTGGAAAAGTTGATTTTGCATTTCTTTGCTTATATATCGTATCTAATTTGGCGGCATTTTTTTGAGTAATTAATTGATTTCCAACCTTAGAATCTTTGGCTATGTATTTCATTTCGTACAAATAGTAAGAAGATGCATTCGTGTAAAATCCTTGTATTAGCGATTTATACGCCTTTTTTAAGGAATCAGAATCCTTAGACAAATCCTTAATTCCTCGCATCATCTGATGGTGTTTAAACTGGTCTTCCTCTGTTTTGTGCATATCAAAAGCCGCTAAACTCATAATTACTTTACTTTTTTTGAAAGAATGTGTTGACATATCAGTTGCATCTGCCGTCCCACTTTTATCAGCATCCTCGGTATAATCATTACCATTGAAAAGCTCAAAAATTAAATATTGCTTATTCATTATGGAGTACATCTGAGCTGAATCCGCCATGGTTACGTGCATATCGCCATTATTTTTAGTATGGTCAAAAATGACAATACTTTTAAGCGTTTTATTATCAGGATATTTTTTGGCTACTTTTATACTGTAACCAGGCAAATCTGTATAAAAAATCCCTTCCTTTATATTCAGTGTAGTTTTCGTTGTTTTTATATCATACAATAAACTATATCCCTTCAAATTTGCCCACGGTAAGGCAACATTATTAAACCAAAAAGCAAAACCGCTAATAATAACTGCCACCACGAACATCGGTAGCATGGCTCTGGTGATTGAAATACCAGCACTTTTCAGAGCCGTTAGTTCAAAGTATTCTCCTAAGTTTCCGTATGTCATCAGCGTGGATAACAGCATTGCCAAAGGGAGTGCAATTGGAACAGTAATAAGGCTGAAGTAAAAGAATAATTTTAGATAAATTTCAATGCCCAAGTCTTTCCCAAAAAGGTCGGAAAAATAGGCAATAATTAATCTCATCAAAAAAATGAAAATCACCACCGCCAAGGTCATAAAAAATGGTTGCCAGAATGATTTCAGAATTAGTTTATCAATTTTTTTTATCATATCTCATAAAATAAAATGCTCGTGAATCGGTTTGATACACGAGCATCGTGCGTTCATTAGTAAAACGCAAAATTACTGGATTTTGATTGTTATAAATCGTTAAAATTTCTTAACTCCCCACGATTTCCTTCAATTTGTAAATCAAATCACCCCAAAGCTCTGTTAATTCATCCTCATCAGTGTTGCCCGAGTAGTCAACAATTTTCAAATAAGTTGAACCCGTCAGCTCACTTACATCCATTTTGAATTCAAGGTAATTATGGTCTTTTTCTTCCAAATTAGCAGGAACAAAATCAAATTTTGCGGATTTATTTAATCTCAATTGAGACAATTTAGCGACATGACTTTCACCATCCCAAAGGAAATCGAAAGTCGTACTGTCTTTCAATACTACCTTTTCTGCAAACCATTGTTGCATACCTGAGGCTGAACTAATGTATGGGAATAGCACTTTTGGAGATGCTCTTAACTCATATTCGGCGATAAATTTATGTTTACTCATATTTTTACAAGATTTAGCAATTTCAATTTTTTTTAAAAATGTATTTTAATACTATCAGCAATAAAATACTTGAACTCTGTACTGGCAAAGTTATAAATGTTCAAGATATTAGCAAGCATTTTTTTAAATTTTACAAAGTATTCCTTAAAATAAATTGCTTTCATGCTGATTATCAACAACTTATAACTTGAAATAATTTAATTTATTGATTTTCATAATTTACATAAAATGAGCGTTTAAAACCCTGAAAATCAAGCTATAAGGAAATAATTTTAAAAAAGTTATCAAATGATTTGTCTTGAAATATTAAAATTCTTAATTTTGCACCACATTAATACTGCGGGATAGCTCAGATGGTTAGAGCGTAGGATTCATAACCCTAAGGTCGGCAGTTCGATCCTGCTTCCCGCAACTTTTAAACCCTTACCGAGCATTTTGGTGAGGGTTTTACTTTTCAAAACAAAATGAACCAAAATGTTAATTCAGAATGTTGTTATTTTGAATTTAAATTTAAAACTTAATAAACAATTACAATGGAAAAATATGTTGTAGCGACTGATGCTAATTTTCAGGATTTGATTAATTCAGACATCCCAGTTTTGGTAGATTTTTGGGCAGAGTGGTGTGGACCCTGTAAAATGATTGGACCAATCGTTGAAGAATTAGCGGGAGATTTAGAAGGTCAGGCGGTTATTGCAAAAATGGACGTTGATGCAAATTCACAAGTTCCTGCAAGTTTTGGAATACGTTCAATTCCAACTTTATTGATTTTCAAAAACGGCGAAATAAAAGAGCGTTTAGTGGGTGGAAACATTCCAAAGGCGGTTTTAGCTCAAACAGTTTTGAAACACGCATAATTTTAGTTATCGGTTATTAGTTATTGGTTATTAGTTATTTACATATAATCTTTAACTAATAACTGACAATATTACTTGATAAGCCTTCCTTTATCGGTTATTAGTTATTAGTTTTTCACATATAATCTTTAACTAATAACTGACAATATTACTTGACAAGCCTTCCTTATTTCTTCTTCGGTAATAATCAATGGTGGTGCAATTCGCATTGAATTATCACAAAATAAAAACCAATCTGTAATTATTCCACTTTCTATACCACGGTCAATTATTGGTTTCAGCGTATCAAAATCTTCAAATTCCACTGCCATCATTAGTCCTTGATTTCTTACTTCTTTAATCTTTTCGTGAACCAATAATTCCTTGAGAAGCTGAGCTTTATTTGATATTTTTTCTAATAAATTTTCCTCTTTTATTACATTCAAAGTAGCCAAGGAGGCTGCACAACTCACTGGATGTCCACCAAAGGTTGTGATGTGTCCAAGAATCGGGTTATTCTTAAAAACAGCCATCACTTTTTGGTTAGCAATGAAAGCACCAATTGGCATACCGCCCCCCATTCCTTTGGCACAGAGCAAAACATCTGGATAAAAACCAAATTGTTCAAATGCCCAAAATGTGCCTGTACGGCCAAATCCCGTTTGAATTTCATCAATGATAAGTAGTGTTCCAGTTAAATCACATTGTTTTCTTAACGAAATAAAATATTGGTATTCAGGGATTCTTACCCCAGCCTCACCTGCAATTATTTCTATAAATACGGCTGCAGTTCGGCAAGTAATTTTTTGAATATCTTCAAAATTTCCGTGCCTAATTTGCTTAATTTCTGGCAGAAGTGGGCGATAATTTCTCTTAAAATTTTCACTTCCAGATAATGACAATGCTCCCTGAGTGGCTCCATGATAGGCATTTATACAAGAAATAATTTCTTGCCTTCCCGTATATCTTTTCGCCAATTTCATAGCTCCCTCAACTGCTTCTGTTCCTGAGTTTGTAAAATAAACATTGTCTAAAATGGGATATTTTCTGCACCTTTTATCTAACGTTTTGACCAAAGCCTCGGCTAAAAGTGTTTGTGGTGTTTGAACATATTCTCCGTAAACCATCAAGTGCAAATACTTATCTACTTGATTATGAATAGCTTGGGTCACTTTTGGATGCCGATGCCCCACATTTGAAACACCAATACCAGAAATTAAATCCATGTATTGTTTCCCATCTTTTCCGTAAATATATACGCCTTCGGCTCGCTCAATTTCAAGCGAAAGCGGGAATTCGGATGTTTGAGCAACATTCTTTAAAAATAACTCTCTATGTGTAATCATTGATTTTAAAAATAATTGCCACCAAGACTCAAAAACACCAATTTTCTTAGTGACTTTGAGTCTTGGTGGCAAACATAAACTGTTTTATTTTTCCATAAAGCAAACACTTCCACCGACCCAATCAAAATCTTTATTGTAACGAACCCCAATCATTTCGCCCCTCGAAAGCCTTGCTAAATTGCTGAATAATGTTGGTCTTGGTTCATCTTTTTGCCAAATATAAAGCATCCTAATTTCACATTTTACTTTGCTACCGTCCGTTGTTCTTATAACGGGTTCGTACTTTACTTTTTCCTGTAAAATATAATTCTGTGGGTCTTTTATTTTTTCTAAATCTGTTGGTAACACGTTGATAATGACTCCTGTACCTGCAAAAGAAAATAATGGTTTTAATACATAATCAGCTAAGTTTTCTGGGTAGATGCCTTCATAATCACTCAAAAATTGACATTTAGGAATGTATTTATTTTTCAGAAAAGGCATGGTATATTTACTAATTCTAAAAAACCAATTCGGGTGTCCAATCCATTCAACATCAACCTCATCTGTTAAATTAAAATCCGTTTTTAACTCAGGAAAATTGGTTAAATCGTCAAAAATTAATCTGTTATAAATTCTATAAATTGGGGTTTTTACCGCTTCATTCATATAAAACAACTTTTTGCCTTCTTTGATAATTTTCGTAATACAAACCGCCTTAACACCAATTAATTTTTCTGTAACGTCAAAATCAACTCTTGTTTTTTGGGTTTCTGGATATATTTCCAAAATGATTACATTTTCTACTTTCTCATCCCCCACAATTAATTTTCTAAATGATTCTACGTAAGATTCTCGAGTTTGGTTATTAAACTGAAAATCATACTCTTCGGGAATTGGAAAATGCTTTTGAAAGCTTTCTGAAAGAAGATATTGAAAACCGAAAAGCGATGGAAAGCCTTGTAATTCAATAAGTTGTGGATTGAAGTCTCCCTTTTCATCCTGACAAACAGCAAAGTCTATCGCTAAGAAAGAAGTATGAGCATTCTCATTGGGAACATTTTGATGTGGAGGAATTGCTGCGGAGGTTCTATCTTTAAAATCGTCTTGAACAATAATATCAACAATACTTTCGCAAGTTTCAATTAACTTATCTTTGAGCGTTTTAGAAACGAAAACTGGCGTTTCAGCAACTCTGAATTCGATAGGTTTAGGCAAATTATCATTCATTTCATCAAGAAAATATTGATATTTTTCCTTACTAAATGAGCGATTATAGGTTTGTCTGATTACTGTCTCCATAATTAATTCCTCGAACCGTAATGCTCGATTTACATAAATGATTCAATTTGTAATATTGATTCAGTGGCTTGTTTTAAAAAAGTTGGAATAATGATAGATTCAGTGAGTAAGATTTTATCAGGATCATCTAATTTATCAATCATATCATTGTATTTTTCTAATCCATGTGTTTTAATTACTGCCTTCTTTTTGTCTCCTGAGGATAAGTATTTAGACATTCCTATGCCATCAGCTTCAGGATGAAATTGGGTGCCAAATACCTCTTTTGAAAAACGAATTGCCATGATAGCTCGTTCTAAATTTATGTGAGGACGTTCTTTTTCCATCCTTAGGATAGTAACCCCTAATTCTTTTATTATCTTTTTGTTTGGGCTAACTAATTGATAATCACGGGAGTCAACCACAAAAAAAGGTTCAGGCAACCCCTCAAAAAGCTTTTCATGAATGCTCTTATCTATTTGATTAACTGGGAAAACCCCAAAAGCTGTACTTTTTCGCTTTGTTACGTTTCCAATGCCTAAATGACGAGCAACTAATTGAAAAGAATGACAAATCAAAAACATGAATTTTTTTGTACTTTCCCCAGATTTTACATCTTCGGAACTATTGTGTTTGAATACCGATTCAATAAACTTAAAATAAGGCTCCTCCCACGATTCTCCCAATTCCAACGGGCTTCCAGGTCCACCCGTTGAAATGTAAATATCGTGACTTAAATCTGGTATTTCTATATTGGAACGAACGTTAAAAATGGTAGTCTCGATTTGTATTTTTTCTCTTTTTTGAAATTCACTTAAAAGTTTCAAAATACACCTCATCCCCTCTCCAGGGAAATTGTCGTACATATCTAAAACTGCTATTTTTAATGGTTTTTGCATCTTGTATAATCAAATAATTTTCAACTTCAATTTTGGTTTGGGTATTCGAATGATTTTATAAACTTTACGCTGCAGCTGAATATCTAACTACTTCCACTCCAAACTTCCTTAAAAACTCAACACCTTCGTCCTTTCCAATTCCTTTAAAGTCTGCGTATGAATCCAAAAAAACAACTTTTGAAATTTTCATACTGTAAATAATTCTTGCACACGCAATGCACGGCGACAAGGTAACATAAATTGTTGAACCATCAATTGAAGTACCGTTTTTTGCCGCATATAAAATGGCATTTTGTTCAGCATGAAGTGCTAAAGAGCAGCTACCTTTGGAATCTCTTTCACAGCCAGCAATTGGAAATTCTTCATCACAATTGTGTGTACCAGCAGGAGGTCCGTTATAGCCAATAGAAATAATTCGAGTATCTTGGGTTAAAACTGCTCCAACTTGGGCTTTGATACAGTGCGAACGCTTAGCGAGATTAACGGCTAATTCCATAAAAATATCATCAAAAGCGGGTCTTTTCATCAGGTTATTTGTTATTAGTGATTGGTGATTGGTTATTGGTGATTGGGAAATAGCTGAATTTGAGGAAAACTAATAACTATTTACCAATAACTAATTACTATATTTTAGTGCTGAACTCCACCCACACCATGTACATGACCGTGATCAAGTTCAATTTGGCTCGCCTCTCTCACACCAATAATTGTACCTTTAAAATACATTTCTTTGTCAACCAAAGGGTGATTAAAGTCCATTCTGACCATTTCATTTTCAACGGCAATAATTTTACCATTTAATTGATTTCCAGTATCGTCGGTCATAGGTAGATAGTTGCCTACTTCAAGCATTTCCTCCACAAATTCACCATCCACTTTAAATATTTCTTTTGGTAATTCTACAATAGCTGTTGGGTCGAATTCTCCATAACCTTCTTCTGCTGGAATAGAAAATTCAAAAGTATCACCTGCTGAAAGTCCTTCGATATTTTCTTCAAACGCCTCGGGCAAACCACTCATGCCTTGGATAAATGCCATCGGGTCGTCTTGCTCAACGGTTTCAATTAACTCCTTTTGCCCTTCTGCATCCGTTACCGTTAGTTCATAAGCTAAGGTAACCACTTTTTCATTTGTAATTTGCATCCTAATAAGTTTTTTAAATGTGATACGAAGTTACAAATAACCACCAAAAAGGTAACGGTTTTTTGCTAACTTTATACTTTATTAATCTAAAAAACTGCTGTTTTGAACTTCTTAGCTCATATTTATTTATCTGGTGATAACGACGATATTAAAATTGGGAATTTTTTAGGCGACTTTGTAAAGGGTCGTTTGAACAAATTAACCAATGCTCAATATTCAAATGGTCTTATCAAAGGGATGGCGCTTCACCGTGAAATTGACTCGTTTACGGATAATCATCCTGTTGTCAGACAAAGTATTGACCGTTTGCAACCCAAATATCATAAGTCTTCTGGAATTGTAATTGATATGTTTTATGATTATATTTTGGCTAAAAATTTTCATTTTTATTCCACAATTTCGTTAGAAGAATACAGTTTTAATTTTTATGAATTATTAAAAAACAGAAAGTCAGAAATCCCAGAGCCAATGGAAAGAATGGTTAAATCAATGATTTCGAGAAATTGGTTTTTGAGTTACAAGTCCTACGAAGGCATTGAATGGGCTTTAACAGGGATTTCTAAAAGGCTGAGTTTTGAATCAGGCATTGAAAATGCCACCAGTGAATTGCGGAAAGATTATGATTTATATGAAGCAGAGTTTCGTGACTTTTTTCCAGATTTAATACAGCACAGTGCCAACTTTTTAGACAGTACCGAATTATGACTCTGTTTGGTAATTGATAACCAGTTTTCCAGATTAAAATAAAATAATCAAATGCCTAAAACAACCTCTGAAGTTCTAAAGGACTTAAAGAAAAAAAAATATTTCCCTTTGTATTTACTGCACGGTGACGAACCATTTTACATTGAAAAAGTGTCAGATTACATAGAAGAAAATGCCATTCCTCAAGCAGATAAGAGTTTTAATCAGTTTGTGTTTTTTGGGAAAGACTTAACAATTCCCGCACTTTTATCACACGCCAAACGCTTTCCTATGATGGCGGAGAGACAATTGATTTTAGTGAAAGAAGCCCAAGGTTTACAAGGAATTGAACAGAAGGAAATGCAAGTAGCGCTTGAAAACTACGCTAAAAACCCTTTGAGTTCAACAATATTAGTGCTTGTTTTTAAAGCTGGAGCTGATGAAAGGAAAACGTGGGTCAAAGCTTTTGATAAGGCTGGTGTTATGATGCCATCCAAAAAATTATATGATAATAAAATTCCAGATTGGATATTAGAGTATTGTCATGAAAATGGATTAAAGATTAGCCGTAAAGCCATCGAAATGCTTTGTGAGAACGTTGGTAACGATTTAAAGCGTTTAGCTTCTGAGATTGACAAAATCATGCTTAATTTGAGAGTCGATGAGGAAATCAATGCTCAAGTTGTAGAGAAGTTTGTGGGAATCAGTAAGGAATACAACTATTTTGAATTTCAAAAGGCAATAATAAACAAGGATGTATTGAGAGCAAACCAGATTGTGAATTTTTTTGCATCAAATCCCAAAGACAATCCTTTGGCTCCAATCGTGATTTTGTTATATAGTTTCTTCTCAAAAGTATTATTGACTCATGCCACTCAAGATAAATCGGAAAGAAATTTAGCTATGGTGCTTGGTGTAAATCCCTTTTTTACAAAGGACTATGGTTTGGCAGCAAGGAATTACAGTTTATCTAAAGTTGTACAGATTATTTCGGATATTAAAAAATTAGACTTGAAATCGAAAGGAGTAGAAGCAGGTTCTTTGACCGATGGAGAGGCACTAAGGGAAATGACTTTTAGAACCTTACATTAATATTATTCTAAGAATTATTACTTGAATAATTTTGAACCAAGATTGTTAAAGTAACGACACGTTTAGACATAAAAAAAGCCTTCTATCAATTAAATTTAGAAGGCTTTTTTGTGATCCCGCTGGGATTCGAACCCAGGACCCATACATTAAAAGTGTATTGCTCTACCGACTGAGCTACGGAATCGTCAAACTTTGTTTTGCAACGCTGTTTGTATATAAAAATTGTGTCCTCTGACACTAAGGGAGTGTTACCAACTGAGTAGTAACCCTCGTGATCCCGCTGGGATTCGAACCCAGGACCCATACATTAAAAGTGTATTGCTCTACCGACTGAGCTACGGAATCATTGCTTTTCTAATAAAAACTGACTTAAACTACTTTTGTTTTTGTCGAATTGTTTTCCTTAATTGCGGTGCAAAACTACGATTTTAAAAAACACGATGCAAGCATACTATCTAAAAAAAATCATATTTTTTTTCATTCTTAATCTAACCTTTCTGCAACTCGCTAATAGTCAGAGTAATGTGGGGAGTTTAAAATTAGCAGATTCACTCTATAAAGTTGAGAATTTTAGTGCCGCAGAGCCAATTTACGAGCAAAATCTTCAAAATCTAAAAAATCCTTCTGAGGTGCTTTTTTTAAAATTAGCTTCAATCAAAGAAAAGAAAGGGGACTTTTTGAAATCTATGTATTATTTAAACAAGGCTTATGAGATATCTCCGAGTGAAAAGATATTAGCAAAACTTGATGAAATGGCATCAATTAATGAATTGAAAGGTTATGAATTGAGCGATTTTAATTTTTTAATACTCTTCTACAAGCAATATTCTGGTTTCTTAGTGGCCCTTTTAATGATTTTAGGTATCTATATTTTCCTAATACTTTTCATTAAAAAATACAAAAATAGCTACAATCCATTTAATCAAAAAGTTTTCTTGATTTTGTATCTTTTGGGGGTTGGATTGTTGTTAAATCTGCCTGATAAATATCATCAAGGCATCATAAATCATGATGGGGTTTTCTTGAGAACTGAGCCTTCATCGGCTGCTCCAATTGAGGTTAGTTTAGATAAAGGTAACCGATTAAACGTGTTGGGTGGGAATGATATTTGGCGAAGAGTTATTTGGGATGATAGATTTTTATATTTGAAAGAAAGTGATATTTGGTTAGTGGAATAGTTTTTTGAAAGACCGACAAATAACACCCTGAAACCATATCTATGAAGTTAGTCTTTTTATTATTTACCCTTCTTTTTTGTTCCTCATGTTTCCAAAGTTTTAAAATGAGTAACAAAAACATTTTGGAGTATTACGTTAATTTTCCTCCAAAACCTTCGTTTGCTTTTACCGATTCTACCAATAACAAGATTCATTATGCATATTCTGCCGACTCCACAAAACCAATTCTATTGTTGATTCATGGGGCTCCTGGAGCATGGTTTGGTTATAAAGAATTTTTTAATGACTCATTGCTGTTGACCAAATATCAAATCATAGCTCCCGACCGTGCTGGCTATAATAAATCAGGTATAGAAGTGACTTCGATTGAAGGACAGGCAGTTTTATTAAGATGCTTATTAAAATTAAATAACCATCAGAAAGTCAGTGTATTAGGTCGTTCTTATGGTGCTGCCATAGCCGTAAAACTTGCTGCTAAAAACCCCGATTTGATTAAAAATTTGTTATTAATTGCTCCTGCCTGCGACCCTGCAAAAGAAAAGTTTTGGTGGTTTTCAAAACCTGTAAATACAAAATTTGCACGATTTTTCTTGCCATCTTTTGCCAATAGGGCGAGTGATGAAAAGTTCGCCCATCGTGAAGAATTGCAGAAAATACTCCCAGACTGGCAGAAAATAAAATGCCCTGTCACAATTATTCAGGGTGGAAAAGATTGGATTATTGAGCCTTCAAACGGTCAATTTGTAGATTCTGTTTTGGTGAACGCTCCACGAAGGTGTATTTATTTACCTGAAAATGGTCACTTGTTAACTGCAGAACGATATGATCTTATTCGTAATATTTTGTTAGAGAGATAAACGTTATTTGTTTATCACAAGCAAAAAAAGGACGACATCGCTCAGAGCATTGCCGTCCTTTTCATATTAGAAAAAAATAATTATTTTTTATTTTTTGTTTCGTCCACAGGATTCACCTGTTGCAATCCCATCATATTTTTCATGGTTTTTTCCATGCCATCGGTTGAGCCATCCAAGAAAATCACATTGCCTTTTCCTTGTTCAGCGAAATGTTTAATGGCCTCTGTCCAAATTGAAAATAAAATCAGCGAAGCATCTAAATTTGCTTCTGACATCAATTTAGCGGATTCTGCCATTCCTTTCGCTACTTCCTCACGAAATAACGCAACGCCTTGTCCACGCAATTGAGCAGCAATTTTTTCAGCTTCAGCCGAAATCCTGATGGCATTCCCCTCTGCTTCAGCCGCTTTAGTTTTAGTAATTAATAAAGCCTGTCCTTCATTTTCAGCCGCTGCTTTTAAATTATTTGAAGCCACAACTTGAGCCATGGAACGCATAATCGATTCATCAAAAGCAATGTCATTTAATTGTAAATCAATCAAATGATAACCCCAGGCTTCTAAAGTTGTGTCTAATTCCTCCTTCACGTGGAGGACAATTTCACCCCTTAATGCCAATACCTCTGCTTGTTTTTTGGTTGCAACAAATGCCCTGATTGTTCCTTCTACGGTGCGTATGAGTGCTTGGAGGAAAGAACGCTCGTCCATGAATTTAAAAGCCACATTTTTGATAGCTTCTTCTTCATTACCAAGCACTGAATAAACCAACATTGCTTTAAAATTAACATTCGCTTGGTCAGAAGTAATGGCTTGAAAATCAAGTTCGATTGACCGATTTTGGATAGAAATTTTACGAAAAATAAATTCAATAAACGGTATTTTGAAATTTAATCCTGGTAACATTACCCTTTTGTATTTACCAAAAACTGTCACTACAGCCGCTGAGCCTTGGTTCACAATTTCAACTGATAAATAAATAACTACAATTCCGAACAGGAAGAGAAATAACATTATGCCCATTTGTTTTGGTTGTTTAAGAGTGGAAATAAAAACAGCACCAAAGTACGTAAAACTTTGATGCTGTTTTCATTATTGTGACAAATTAGTCATAAAAATATGTAAACGGTAAGACTACATCATTTTTATCGATCCCATTCCACCATCTACGCCTAAAACTTGACCGGTAATCCAGCTTGATTCCTCTGAAATAAGAAATGTTGTGATGTTTGCAATATCTATGGATGTGCCAAATCTTCCGATAGGATGACGTTTATTGGAGGCTTCCTTCTTTTCATCAGTTGACAAAAGATTTTTTGCTAACGGTGTGTCTGTCAGTGAAGGAGCAACACAATTAACTCTAATTTTATGGGAAGATAATTCTGCTGCGAGTGATAATGTTAGCCCTTCAATGGCCCCTTTTGAAGCAGAAACCGAAGCGTGAAAACCCATGCCAATTTTTGCCGCAACCGTACTGAAAAGGATTACAGAAGATCCTTCAGCCTTCTTTAGTTTTGGAAGCACCGCCTGTAGAATTGAAACAGCACCTAAAACATTTATTTGGAAATCATTTTTAAAATCATCTTGAGACAACCGATTAAATGGTTTCAAATTGATAGTACCAGGACAATAAACGACTCCGTGAACTTGCTCAGGTAACGTACTAAGAACGGTTGAATCTGGATTTGTTGCATCCCAAGAAATGTGCGTAATTCCTGCTAAATCTGGTTGATTTCTGGAAGCTGAAAAAATGTTATAACCCTTTGATATTAATGACTTTGCCGTCTCAAGACCTATTCCAGAGCTTGCACCAACAATTAAGATATTTTTAGACATGAGTAAATTTAAAAATTGTGAACAAAAAAAGCATCTAAGTTTCTAACCTCAGATGCTTTTTAAATGTTTAAAGAAACCTAATTCAATTTTAAAGATTTCATATCAATAACGTATCTAAACCGAACATCTTCATCCTTTATTTTATCGAAGGCATCATTAATATCTTCAATATTTATCATTTGTACTTGAGGCAAAATATTATGATCTGAACAAAAACCTATTACTTCTTGCGTTTCTGAAACGCTTCCAATGATTGATGCTCCTGCACTTCTTGAATATTTAGCCATCTCCATATTGTTTGTTGGCTTATCATAAGGTCCTAATAATCCAACAGTTACGATACTGCCACGAGGTGCTAATAAACAGATGTAATCATTCAAATCGAAAGCGTACGGAATCGTACACAATAAAAAATCAAATGTAACTTCCTGTGCCTTCATGGCATCCTCATCGTCAGAAATTAATACTTCATCAGCCCCAAGTTCAAGTGCAGCCTCTCGTTTCTCTTCTTTTGTAGTAATAGCTGTTACATGAGCTCCCATAGCTTTGGCGAGCATAATTGCCATGTGGCCCAATCCTCCAATACCTATAATCCCAACTTTATCGCCTACTTTCACACCTCTATGTTTCAAGGGAGCGTATGTGGTCACACCTGCACATAAAATAGGTGCTACCGCAGAAATTTCGAGGTTTTCTGGTATGTTAATGAGGAAGTGCTTGTTGGCTACAATGTGCGTTGAATAACCTCCAAACGTGTTGAAATCAGTGTTGTCAGGTTTCCAATAACCGTTGTAGGTCATGGTCATTCCGTTAGGACCTAAACAAAATTGTTCATCACCACTTTGACATGATTTACATTGCCCGCATGAATCAATCATACAACCAACACCAACAATTTCCCCCAGCTTGAAATCATTAACTTCTGAACCAATCTCCATTATTTTACCGATAATTTCATGTCCTGGAACACAAGGGTAAATGGTATTTTTCCAATCATTGGCAACTTGATGAACGTCTGAGTGACATACGCCACAATAAAGCACTTCAATTAATACTTCATCCGCTTTTGGCTTTTCCCTTTCAATTTCCATTGGTTCGAGGTTTTTACCGATAAAGATGGTTCCCGTAGCTCCATAAGCCTTCGTTTTAAATTTTTCCATTAGATAGAAATTTAGATTTTTTAGAATATAAATTCCTAAAAAGGTATGCCACGTGGTTATGAATTTTGTTTGGTCAAGTTTTGGGGACATTTTCAAACGTAAAAGTATTGACGAGGCTCATTATCAATACGTAACAAAATTATCGGGTAAAGTACCTCTCTATAAAATCTTTAAATGTTTTTCTATAAGTATCACTAATTGGCAAAAAAACTTTCCCAATCTGAATTTTATCTCGTTGAATTGCTTCTATCCATTCCAAAGCTACAATATAGGAATTATGAATACGAATAAATTGCTTTTCGGGTAATTGTAATTCGAGAGCTTTTAGCGTTTGAAGGGATACAATTTTTTGAGCTGGCGTGTAAATTGATACGTAATCTTTTAACCCTTCAATATACATTATCTCGCTCAATTTAATCTTCACTAATTTTGTGCCATCCTTCACAAATATAAACGGCTGAACTGCCTCCATGACTGGACTTGTTTGAACGTGTTCCGCAGTATGCTTTTCAATGGGAGTAGTTTGATTTGAATTTAATCTCAAAGACGCCTTTTCTACAGATTTTAAAAAACGCTCAAACGTTATTGGCTTTAAGAGATAATCTAACACATCCAATTCATATCCCTCTATGGCATATTCTGAATAGGCTGTTGTGAGTATTATCAATGGTTTTTTTTGTAATATTTTTAGCAAAGTAATGCCTGTAATTTCTGGCATTTGAATATCAGAAAAAAGAATATCAACGGAATTTTCTCGAAGGAATTCTAATGCCTTTAGTGGATCAGAAAATGATTGAACCAAATGTAGATATGGAACCTTCTGGATATAATTTTCCATTAAACTGCGAGCAAGAGGTTCATCTTCAACAATTATGCAGGTATGAGTCATTTTGTATAGTTTTGGTTCATGAAATATCCAATCTTAAACTAATTTTATAATCTTTTTCTGTATCCGTTACCTCCAAATGGCTTTTATTAGGATAACTTAAATCTAACCTCCTCTTTACATTTTGGAGACCAATACCAGATTTTTCATGGTTATTTGTCTCCAATTTACTGTTTTCTACAGTATAGACTAAATACTTATCTTGAACCGAAATTTTCAAGGTAATATAGGCATTTATTGAATTATTACTAACTCCATGCTTGAAAGCATTTTCTAAAAATGTTATTAAAATTAGAGGCACAATCTTCACTTGGTTAACGTCTCCTTCCACAATTAATTCAATCGGGATTTGATTGTTGAGTCTTAACTTTTCTAAGCTAATATAGCTCTCAATATACTCAATTTCCTTGCTCAAAATCACTTTGGTGTGATTAGAGTCATAAATCATATAACGCATCATCTGGGATAATTTTGCGATTACTTCGGTGGTATTTGGAGAATTTGTGAAGGCTAAATAATAGAGATTGTTTAGGGTATTGAACAAAAAATGTGGGTTGATTTGAGCTTTCAAAAATGTTAATTCAGCGGTTAGCTTTTCATTTTCAAGCTCTTTTCTTTTGGCTTCTAATGCTAACCAATCCTCCGCAAATTTCAACATGCCAACGAAAATAGCAATAAAAAGCGTAGTTGTTGCGTGCTGTAAAATAAATTTTGTAGCATACAAAAACCTCTTAGAATCGCCCATATCAGCATATATAAACCTTTTTAAAGATAAATGAAGCGTTACGATGATTACAAAGGGAACCGTAAATTCTATCAAATATTTCAAGGAATTCTTATGAATAAGAAAGCGGGGTAATAAATAAAAATAGTTCAAATAACTCAAGGTAGCCATCATTAGAACATGGGTAGTTGCATCAAAAAATGCCCTTGAATAATTTACTTCCTCTCCCCTTCTTGGAAAAGTTATTTGATAATAAAAGAAAGAGAAGTATAAACACCAAAATGAAAGGTGAACTAAAAGAATTCTATGTTTTTGAATGAATGATTGCATATTTGAATCATCTGATGTGGAAATGCTTTTCAAAAAAACATTTCCACAAGGGACATTTTTTAATTATTTTAAAATCAAATTTCATCAAATTTGTTTAGAATCAAATATTATCAAGTTGGATATGTCATTGATTTACAACATTTTTAGACAAACAAGGAGTCTTAAACGATATATCACAATATTTTTTCGATAATTTGGGATGAAGGCTATAAATCATTGTCCGTCGAGTAGTTTATCCTATTTGTCTGAACGCTTTTTTTTGACAGATTTTATGTATTTGTTTTGTTGCATAAATTTAATTCTTTAAAAATTTATCAAAATTCAGCATCAAACAAAATGTCAAGATAATGAAAAATTTAATCCAATTAATTGCCCTCTCTTTATTGATAAACAATGCCTTGTTGGCACAATTCGGACCGCCAATGGGTGGTGGAGATGGGAATGGTAGAAATCGTAACGATAGCCCAAACGGTTCTCAGGCAAATACGCTGAATTTGGAAGGCAATGCCCCTAAGGGAAATTCAAAAATTACGGGATATATAATTGATTCAGCTGCCACCGTTGCCGTTGAATATGCTAATATTGCCTTGATAAATAAAGATACAAAAAAAACAGTTGACGGAACAATGGCTGACGAAAAAGGAAAATTTTCGCTTACAAAAATTGCCGTCGGTAACTATAAATTGGTGGTTTCATTCATTGGTTTTGAATCGAAAGTAGTTGATAATATTAAGATTGAAAAAGGAAAAGATATTGATTTGGGGGTAATTAAGATGGCAACTTTAACCAAAACGCTTGAGGGTGTTACGGTTTCAGCAGAAAAATCTTTGATTGAGGAAAAGGTAGATAGGTTGGTTTATAATGCCGAGAAAGATATGCTGGCTAAAGGCGGAGATGCTTCTGATGTCTTGAAAAAAGTGCCTATGTTATCGGTGGACTTGGATGGAAATGTGTCATTGAGAGGTACAACAAATATCAAGGTTCTCATCAATAACAAGCCTTCAACCATTGTGGCAAGTAGCATAGCTGATGCTTTGAAAATGATTCCTGCCGATTTAATTAAAACGGTAGAAGTTATCACATCTCCCTCGGCAAAATATGATGCAGAAGGTTCAGCTGGAATTATAAATATTATCACAAAAAAGTCTTCAATTGAAGGTTTAACCTTGAATTTAGACTCTGGAATTGGACTTAGGGCTTCAAATTTGGGACTGAATGGGAGTTTCAGAAGTGGTAAATTTGGTATGACTTTAGGTGGATTTGGTCGTGCTTTTTACAACAAAGCTACTACAACCTTAGACCAGACGACCCTTAAGAATGGTGTTTCTTTATTAACCCAACAAAGTGCTGATGCTTATGATAATGGCTTGTTTGGAAGATATAACCTTGGTTTTGATTATGAAATTTCAAAGAAGCAATCTGTTAACGCCTCCTTAGCTTTTGGCACTCGAAATTTTGAAAGAACACAAGACTTTATTACTTATTCTTATATAAATTCAGCCCTAAATAACACTGGATTTAGAAACGTGGATAGTAAAGATAATACGAATTCTATAGATTTGAACCTTGATTATATACGCACGTTTAAACCTCAACAGGAATTGTCTATTTCAACACAATACAGTAAAAGTAATTTAACAAATAATTTTGATGCAGATATTTTGAATGGAGTGAGTGAATTATTAAATCGTCAGAGAAATTTGAATGGAAATACAAATCAAGAAATTACGGTTCAGTTGGATTATCAAACGCCAATTAAAGAAAATCAAATGTTTGAGGTTGGCTTGAAAACCATTAATCGTCAAGTAGATAGTGACTTTCAATATCTAATTGCAAATAGTACAGGTTTGTTTAGTTCCGATGCAAGAAATCCAGCAGGATTCTTGAATTATAATCAAAATATATCCGCTGGTTATGTTTCTTACCTGATATCTACCAAAAATAAATACACTTTTAAATTGGGAACTCGTTACGAACACACAACAATTACGGCAAATGACCAGAAGAGTAGTATTGATATTCCAGACTATGGAAATTTAGTACCAAGTATAAACATCTCTAAAACTTTTGGAAATACCACGGTTAAATTAGCCTACAACAATCGAATTCAACGCCCTGGTTTACAACAACTTAATCCTAATTTCAACTTAGCAAACGCTCAAAATATTTCTTACGGAAATCCGAGTTTGAAACCAGAGGTAACAAATAATGTTGAATTAAGTTTAAGTAAAAATATTAACAGAACGTATTTGAATTTATCATTGTTTGGTCGTCAAACCAATAATTCAATCATTCGGTTAAGCTCTCCATCTGATACGTTGGTTGGAGCAATCGTTACTACTTTTCAAAATATAGGTACACAACAAACTTTTGGGGCTAATCTATTCGGAAATACTTTTATTACCCCTAAATGGTCATTGAACGGCGGAATTGACATATTCTATACTTTTTTGGATGGTCAGACGCAAAACACAAACGGTACTTTTTCGTCAATCAATAATTCAGGAATTGTGGTAAATGGACGGTTAAACTCACAATATTCTTTCAACAAAGGCTGGGGAATTCAAGCGTTCGGTGGCTTTAGAGGCAATCAAGTGCAATTACAAGGTAATCAAATTAATACTCCTATGTATTCTATTGGTGTGAAGAAAGATTTTTCTAACAAAAAAGGGAGTATTGGCTTAGCGAGTGAAAACTTCTTTGGCGGTATGAAAATGACCTCAACGCTGAAATCACCAGTTTTTAATCAAGAAAGTGTTAATAATATTTATAACCAAAATATCAAATTGACATTCAGTTACAAAATTGGAAATATGAAATTCGTGGAGAAGAAATCGAAATCAGTCAAAAATGATGATGTGAAAGGTGGGGAATCTAATAATTAAACGGGAATGGTGGCTGATTTGACTTTGAATGGCATTGGTAAAAATCAAAGAACACAAAAGCCAATTGCTGGTTTCAAAATGACGAGAACCGTTAATAGAACTGACTTTGGAGTTGGGGCAATGCCATCAGCAGTAGTTGTGAAGATATCGAAATCAGAGCAGTAGGAGAGTTTGTTAAGAATAATTACTAAAAGTAAATTACTAAAAGTGCTGAAAATCGGTTTGACTTTCAGCACTTTTAAATTGCAATATCAAAAAATAGATTTATAATTTTAATGTGAAGATTTTATGAATATCAACCTACTATTCTAAACAATTTTCATCGAGATTGGAAGTTGAGCAAAATTGCAATTTGATTATTATTGTTCCAAATATTATTTGGCAAAAAAAATTATTACCCGATTTCAGTTTCGAAAATATTTTTTATTTACTGGTATTAAAAAATGACACAATATTAGGTTCATGTGTAATTAATTATGCTAAAAAAAATAATTAAAGGCAAAGTTTAATAACTAATTACTTGACTAACAAATTATTAACCCAATTTATATAAATCATTTTTACATTATATAAAACAATTAATGTTAAAGTAATTGAACTTTAAATGACCAAAATAATTAATATTATTAATTGGTTACTATAAAAAATGAATGAAAAAAAATTTAAAGCATACCATGTTTTTGAAAGAATCAGAGTCATAAAAATTTTGAATTCTTTGAGCATATTTATCAAAAATTACATGCAATTATTTTTTTCATTCAAGCCATTTCTCAAAATCCAGTTTTAAAATTTTTGAAAATATTCGCATTTGTAATGCTATCAGTCTCAACCTCCAGCAACTTTGATTTCCCTTTATCCGAAAGAAAATAGAACAAGTTACTATCAAAATCCGCATTAGTATTAGCAAAATAATAATCTAAGCCAGCATCCTGAGCAGTATTTTTAGCATTCATTGATTGAACAGTTTCAAAATATTCTTCTAATTCAGCCTGTTTGTTGGGGCCGTCAATGATTCTAAAAATTCCTCCTCCGTGATTATTTAGTACTATAATTCTCAGGTTATCAGGCAGATAACGATTCCAAAGCCCATTCCTGTCGTAAAAAAAAGCAACATCACCCACCAGAAGGAATACTAATTTATCGGTGGTCAAAGCCTGACCAACAGCGGTACTTACGCATCCATCAATTCCACTTGTACCTCGATTTGCGAAAACTTCAATATTTTTCTTGAAATCTACGCCAATATAATTAGCATAACGAACCGACATGGAATTTGCTAAATGTAATTGAGCATTTTCTGGGAGGGAACTCATAAGCTTTTTGATAACCGCAAACTCATTAAAACTCTCTTGATAAATTGCCAAATTAAAAAATCTTTCCAAATAAATCGTTGCCTTTCGTTCTTGACTTAGCCAATCATTTTTATAAGTTTCGTCTCGTTCCTCCTCCCCCGTTCTAAACTTCTCAAAATCTAAATCTTCATAAATTTTTGTAAAAAAATCTAACGGTTTTAATCCTATTATTTTGGTCAATGATTGAAAAGTATCAATCAAATGTTCATCCAATTGCAAATGCCAGTGTTCGATGGCTTTATTTTTTCTCAAAAAGGTCTTTAAACCCTTGGAAATAAATGATTTACCAAAAGTTATCAATAATTCTGGGGTCAGATTTTCATTTTCAGGTTTCAAGAAAATATCGTGTTTTGAAATGGCTTCAAATCCCAAATTTGAAATTGTATCACCAAGACAAACAACATGAAATTCATCCTGTAATTTTTGAAGAATTTTAGATAATTCCTCATTTCTGTCACCTTGACCGCCCGCAATTAATATTCTCTCGTATTCTTGAAATTTATTCAAAATATTGTGCCAGGAAGTTTTATTCAAAGTTCTTTCAATTTCTTCAATTTCAATCAGCCTCGGATTGGTATTAAATACAATCTCTTCATTGTCAGACGGATAGAATGGTTCACGTAACGGGATGTTAATATGAACGGGACCTTGAGGATATGATTTGGATAAATTAATTGCTTCGTTAATGATTCTTTCAATATACCAAACAGAGTCTGGCTGCGTGTAATCTGCTCCTATTTCAAAACTTTTTTTTACGTGCTTTCCAAAAATATCCGTTTGAAAAATGGTTTGCCCATCGTGTTGATGAATCCACTCTTTGGGTCTATCTGCGGTTAAAATAATCAGTGGAATTTCTTGAAAAAATGCTTCTGCAACTGCAGGTGCATAATTGTAAGCCGCAGAACCCGAAGTACAAGAAATTGCAACGGGAGATTTCAAATTTTGAGCCATCCCCATCGCAATAAAAGCGGCAGAACGTTCATCTGAAATAGATTTAGTAATAATTTCTGGATGGCGTACTAAAGCAATGGTCAAGGGTGCATTTCTTGACCCTGGAGAAATAATAGCATGATTAACTCCTTTTTTTGCAAGAATATTAACGAGATTAATGATGGGTTGAAGGAGCATAGTTATTAGATGTTTTCGGCGAAATGCTTTTGGTTTAATGTCAAATTCACTTTATTCCAATCAATGTTCTTGGTGAGAGGAGATTGACGAATCGGACAAAATTCGACTTTGCAATAATGACAACATTCAGGCATACAAGGGTCTGCATGAATGAAAATTTCAACGTGTGAAGGAAATTCTTTGCCTAAAATCTCTTCAAATTCATGAACAGTTTCATGCACTTTTTCAAGATTCCAGTAATTCGGTAAAGTTATGTGACAGTCTATATGAATATCTGATCCATACTCTTGAATTCTCATGTTATGAATATCAATCCATTCATTTTTTTGATGATATTTTAGAATATTTATTACTTTCTCTAATACTTCTTCATTGGCTTCATCCATTAATCCTCCAATGGATTTTCGGATTATTTTTACTCCATTCCACGCCATAAAGACAGCAAATAAAATAGAAGCGTAACCATCAATCCAGTATATATTTGTAATAAAAACTACTACTACGGCAGAAACCAAAATCAATCCACTAATCGCATCTAACTTCAAATGTTGCCCATCGGCAATAAGCGTTGGCGACATTTCCATAACACCTTGCTCTTCAAGGAAATACCCTAAACCATAGTTGATTATTACGCCAAAAGTAATCACGATTAAGCCAATTTTTAAATCTAATATTGGTTGTGGATTTACGAGTCCTTGAATGGCATGAAAAACAATAAAAACACTTGCCAGAACGATCAGAACACCTTCTAAACCAGCGGAAAAAAATTCAATTTTCCCGTGACCATAAGGATGATTCATATCCCTTGGTTGAGAAGCCAAATAAATGGCATAAAAAGCGAATGCACTCGCCACAACATTTATGATTGATTCCAAAGCATCAGTCAAAATAGCACTGGAATAGGTCATGTAATAGGCTATAAATTTAGCAATCATCAAGACCAAACTGACAACAAAAGAGGTTAGGATTAAATTGTATTTTTTAGGGAAAGCCATATAAATTCAAATCATTAAAGGGTAAGTTTTGAGTGATAATAATATGAAAATAGGCTGAATAATTTTCGATTTTATCAACGTAAAACTTTTTATCCCTCAAAGTTACGCAATTCGGATTTTATAATTCATACCTTGTATCATACCTTTGTGAAATGAATAAATTTGACAACCCTTGGCAAAAGGTTTCTTCTCGTGAAGTATATGATAATCCATGGATAAATGTTCGTCATGAGGAAGTAATTAAACCTAACGGCGAATCGGGTATTTACGGTGTAGCACATTTTAAATTATTAGCCGCAGCAGTAGTACCAGTAGATGATAAGGGAAATATTTGGTTGGTTGGGCAATATCGCTATACGCTAAACGAATATTCTTGGGAAATTCCAATGGGTGGAGGAGACTTAAACGGAGATAGTTTGGAAGCTGCCAAGCGAGAATTAAAGGAAGAAACAGGTCTTGTTGCATCCAAATGGACTAATTTGGGAAGATTACATACGTCAAATTCTGTGACGGATGAGGTCGGCTACATGTATTTAGCGGAAGATTTAATTTTACAAGAAGCTGAACCAGATGATACCGAGATTTTACAAATAAAAAAAGTAAGTTTAAAGGAGGCAGTGAGTATGGTGATGAATTCTGAAATCACCGATGCTCTATCAATAGTTGCAATTTTGAAGGTTGCACGTTTAAAAAATATTTAAATCAATCCTAATGTTTCAAGCAATTTTTTTTGGTTTTTTATACGGATTTATTCTTTGCTTTACGTTCGGACCCGTTTTTTTTAG
>JAYVIV010000142.1:0-9229 GCA_043769985.1 Arcicella sp. | reverse complement strand
AATGATTCTACCTTATTATCAGGCGTTTATAGTTATGATTTGGAAACGAGTCAATTAGTAAATATTCTTAAATCAAAAGGTAAATTTAAGAAAATATCTGTTTCAGAGGACGGAAATCAAATTGCCTTTATTGCTGATTTAGACACAAATACTAAAACTCAAATTCGTTTACCAAAATTATATCATTGGAAAGCAGGAGAGGAGTTTGCCAAATTGGTTGCAGACGAAAAGCAGTCATTTGCTCCAGCAGGGTGGTATGTAAGTGAGAATTATACCCCCCGTTTTTCTAAGGATGGTACGAAGTTATTTTTTGGAACAAATCCTAAACCCATTGTTTCCGATACAACTCTTTTACCTGAAGAAATCGTGAATGTAGAAGTATGGAATTGGCAAGATAAGAAACTCCAAACACAACAAAAAGTGAGTTTAGAAGAAGATAAAAAACGCTCATATTTATCAGTTGTAAATCTGGAAAATCTTAAAATATTACAATTAGGATTTCTGGAGATACCAAATGTTAATTTGGATAAAGATGCAAATCATAATATTGCTCTTGCAACTTCTGATGTTCCTTATTCAAACCAGCATTGGGATTGGAATAATAAGAAGGATGTTTATCTGATAAATCTTCAAGATGGATCACGGAAAAAGATTGCCACGGGCTTGCAAGGAAATCCCATTCTTTCTCCAAACGCCCAATTTGTCACCTGGTGGTCACTGCCTGACACTGCTTGGTATGGTTACTCTATTAGATTAGAAAAGACAATCAAAATAACTAATAATCAAGGAGTTAAATATTTTGATGAAGAAGACGATCATCCTGATTTTCCTCAATCTTATGGTTCAGCGGGTTGGATTGATGATGTAAAAGACCCCATGTTTGTGGTGTATGACAGATATGACGCATGGGCAATCGACTTGAAAAACAATGTGCCAATGCTCATAACGGGGGGGCGTTCAAACAAAGTTCAATATCGCTACATAAACTTAGATTCTGACGATAAATTTATCTTAGGGAAAAATGCGTTATGGAAATTAGTTTATGAAAAAGATAAATCAGAAGGTTTTGCTATTCCAGTGAGTCCGCTGTCTAAGCCCGAAGAAATTTACAAAGTAGCTTTCACTTTATCGAATCCAATCAAAGCCAAAGGAGCAGACAATTTGATTTTTACCAAGCAAAACTTTCAAAATTTTCCTGACCTTTACGCTTCTGACATGACTTTTCAGAATGTGGTAAGAATATCAGAAGCAAATCCTCAGCAAAAAGATTTTGCTTGGGGAACAGTAGAACTTGTGGATTATAAAGCATTTGATGGAATACCTTTGCAAGGATTACTATACAAACCAGAAAATTTTGATGCAACCAAGAAGTATCCGATGATGGTTTATTTTTATGAGAAGAATTCGGATAATTTGCATACTCATTTTGTGCCTTCGCCTATTCGGTCTTATATCAATTACCCTTATTTTACTTCAAATGGTTATGTGGTTTTTGTTCCAGATATCGTGTATAAAGCTGGTGACCCAGGCAAAAGTGCTTATAATTGTATCATTGCCGGAACAAAAGAAATGATTAGTAAAGGGTTTATTAATCCAGAGCGTGTTGGTATTTCGGGGCATAGTTGGGGAGGGTATCAAACTGCCTATTTAGTAACCCAAACTAATATGTTCAGAGCCGCAGAGGCAGGAGCTCCAGTAGCGAATATGACCTCTGCTTATGGTGGAATACGCTGGGAATCAGGCAATTCACGTCAAAATCAGTATGAAAAAACCCAGACCAGAATAGGAGGGACGCTGTGGGAAAAGTTTGATAAATACATTGATAATTCACCACTTTTTCAAGTTCCTAAAATTCAAACGCCACTTTTGATGATGCATAATGATGATGACGGAGCTGTGCCGTGGCAACAAGGAATTGAATTTTACATGGCTTTAAAGCGATTGAATAAACCTGTTTGGTTACTGAATTATAATGGTGAGAAACATGGATTGACCCAACGCAAGAATCGGAAAGATTTCGCCAAAAGATTATACCAATATTTTGATCATTATTTGAAAGATGAACCTGCACCTGCATGGATGACTAATGGATTACCGATGATGGAGAAAGGAATTAATCAGAGATTGGAAGTTGGGAAGTAATCATCAGGCACACAGCACGGATATGAGGGATTAGACATAGATTGAAATTAGATAAAAGTATTAAAAGCGGTTAGACGAGAGTTTAACCGCTTTTTTTAATTATGTCCGATTCTTACCACTAAATAAATTATCAAGTTCGACAACTTTGTATCACAAATAAAACAAGTATTTTTATGCAACGAAGAAAATTTCTAACAATTACGTCCTTAGGTTTATCCATACGCATAAACACTAAGGCGAGTCCAGTAAAAAAGGATTCTCAGGGCTTTATTGTAAAATCAGGTGACGCTCGTTTTGGAGTTCATACGCCGTTTATGGGTGTGAATCCCAATGATGTGAAGATTTCTGGTAAAGATACTAATGGACAACTGGCTGTTTTTGAATATGTTGGTACACAAAAAGTAGGTCCTTCACTTCACATTCATTTTGAGCAAGATGAGATTTTTACGGTTGTAGAAGGAGAGTATCTTTTTCAAGTTGGGGACAAAAAAGAAACGCTGAAAGCTGGAGATACTATTTGCTAATCCACAGTTTTCAAAATCGTACTCACAGATTTTGTGTCTGAATAGTAGCTAAGTCCTTCATTATCAGTTACTTTTATCCGATAATTAACGGTTTCATTACCTTCTGAAATTTGGTCAAGATAACGATAAACGATAGATTTATCAGAGAATTGTCCATTTGCTTTAGAGTTAAGTTTAGCGATACTTTTAAAATCTAAACCCTGTCTTTGACGCTCAATTTCAAAACTCGAAATGCCTCTTTCTTGAATTGTCAACCAATCCACGGCCATTCCACTTTTGGTGGCCGTCAAATTAAAATCTTTTAGCGAATATCCGGAGGTAACTCTAACCGTAAATTCATCTTGCAAGCATTTTTGGTCGTCTTGAACGACATATTTAGTTGTTACAACGGGTGAAACTTGGATAGATTTACTTTTTGAATTGTCGTGTTGCCAATTGAAATTGCCATCCCACGAAGCCTTTAATGGAATTGAATTCTGATTGGCTTCTAATTTTATAACTTGTTTCTGATTTACATCCTTCAAAATTGTGAACTGGTCCTTTATGCTCCCATCCTCAGTAATAAACTTGGCATCCAAGCGATTGCCTTCTACTTCAATATACATTGATCCAGCATTTGTTTTGTTAGAGTACACCATCGCTTTATGAGTTAGGGCATTCACTGAACCGCTATTAGCAGCACCACAACCGTTCACTACGTAAATAATGCCCTCATTATCAGAGACTTTGCTATCTTTTATGTACGGACAAGAATCTTTTGAATTATCGTAAAGACCAGTGGAAGTACTGGCACTGTTCAATTTTTGATCAAAAGATGCTGCTAATCCATAATGTCCCTTCATCATTCTTGAGCGTTCGTAAACGTGACTGTGTCCGTTCAAAACCAAATCTACTTTATATTTATCCAAAATTGGCACAACGCCTTCCCGAATGGTTTTGAGGTCAATTTCAATATCTGAATTTCGTGAAGCCATTGTGTAGGGTGGATGATGCCAGTAAACAATTGTCCATTTTTGTTTATTAGCCTTCAAGTCTCTCTCCAACCATTTCATTTGCTCACCTTCTTTGGCAAACATGCTTCTATCTCCCCCCGCACGTCCGTATGAATCCAAACTTATAAAATGGATATTAGCGTAGTCATAAGAGTAAAAAGCCTTTGAACCCGAAGGAACACCACCAGCTTCACCTTTTGTCGGGAAAGAAAAAATGTTAAAGTATGCTATGAGTGGGTCTTCGATTATATAATTGTTGGGAGTTGGTGAATAATCATGATTGCCAGGCGTAGGCATCAAAACCGTTTGCTTCATCAACATATCAGTTTGATAATACTCAAAAAAACGCTCTTGAAATTCCCAATCTTTTCCTTGAGCATAGGCATTATCGCCCATAAGCAACCACAGATTTGTGTGTTTTCTGTTGGTATATTTCAGATATTGTTGATAAACTTTTGTTTGACTTTCCGTACCCATGCCCATATCCCCTAATGCCCACATAGTCACTTTTTTTTCTGAACCTACTGGAGGGCTGGTTACGAAAAAATTATCGACACTCGCTTGTAACACAGTATTGCCAGCAACTACTGCGTAAAAATATTTTGTGTCAGATTTTAGATTATCAATGGTGATGATGTGTTCAGTTTTTGGAGAATCATCTGATTTTGAGGAACTTAAAGAATTTTGAGTTAAACCATAATTAATTTTAGAAGCCACTGCAACATCAGTTCTCCAACGAATCACCATACTGGTTGGTGTACTTATTTGAAGGTATGGACCTCTGGTTATTTTTTGTGAAAAAGAGGGAAAATTAAACAGAGTTATAAATAATAATGAAATATATGTTAATGAGTTTTTCATATGTCGGGAGTCGTACTGATGGTAAATTTGTTATGAGACAATCTAAATCCAAGATGCTCATAAATATATACGTTTTCAGTCCTTAATTTGTTTGAAGTAACCTCAATACTTTTTAGTTTGTGTGTTTTTGCGTAATCTTTTACTTCGTCAATTAATAATTTTCCAATACGTTCACCTCTAAAATTTTGTGCCACGTAAAACTCTTGAATTTCTCCAACGATTCCACAGTGATGTAAGAGTTGTTGTGTATGAAAACTAATAAATCCAACCACTTGATTTTCTAATTCAGCAACATAATAAACATAATTTAAATTCTGTAAATTCTCTTCAAAAATACCTTTAAATATTTGATAATCAAATACTTCGTTTTCAAGTTCACAGATGAAATTGTAGATTATATCTAAGTCTTTAGGTTCAGCGTTTCGGATTTTCATCTCCATATTTCTATGTTTCCTATGATATCTATGTGGTTGCAAACTCAATCCCCAAAGTCCCCAAATCATCTTCACCCAATTCAGAAGGTTCAATCAGCATTTTTAGGGATTTTCCTTTACCGTCCATACGTTTCCATTCGGTGGAGGCATCGTCTAAAATTGTCAAAAGAATTTCACGAGCTTCGTCATTTTCTTCTGACAGAAAATCATCGTAATTTCTGAAAATTAGATAGATACGGTCTTCTTCCAACCAATCCAAATCATTCATCATCTCATCAAAAGCATCAAAATTACTCCCAAAATTATCTGGAAATTTTAGTTGAGACGCAATAGACGAATAAAATTTCTCTAAGGTATCAGAATATTCACCATCAATGATTACTACCAAGGTTTTTTCGGTAGAATGTTTATCGGAGATGGTATTTAGGATTGTGTAATTTGCCATTATTTATTCGATAAATTAAATCGTGTTTTTGTTATAATCAATGATATTTTGGAAAACACCTAATAACTCATCAATTTCACCCAAATAGTATCTTCTTGTATCAATATATATTTTATCAGAATATTCAATAAATTGCCAAACATCACCTGTGGTGGTACAACCATATATTTTTTCGGTTGTAATGCCTTTTCTTTCGTTATATTTTCTGGCGCCAACCAATTGAGCGGCACATTGTCTTACACCTTCTTCCAAATCATTCCGTTTTGCTTCCACGATATGAAAAATCGGAATACTGATGTCATAAGATTTTGTGTCTTTACTCAATATAAAATTACACTCCAATAACTTACTAATGTTGGGTCAGTTTCCGTCCTCCGAAACAGAAGCCTGATAGTGAACAAATGATGAATTAATTCCGTCAGCCCACCATCACGCCAAACCCATATTGTGTGCATCCCTTTTCTGTCCCTCTTTTTGTGTGAGTCGATGTGTCAGATGTCAAACCCATTCTTGGTGGGTACAACCATACATAAAATTTGAACATCCATAAAAAGCCCAATCTTTACCATTTTTTGTACCACTCCGTTTTATTAAGTCTGCTGTCTTACATTTTGGACATTTTTTTAATGTACTGTCCCCGCTTTCAATTTCAAGTTCTGTTATGAATTTTGATTTATAAGAACTGTCAGCAACGAAATATACCATTTCTTTCGCTCTTGTCATTGCAACATAGAATAATCTTCGTTCTTCTCCATTTTCAAATTGGTCTGCCTCGCTTAGTAGTAGATTTAAGACAGTATCATCAGACATTTCAGAGGGAAATCCGTGTTTACCAGAGTTGCAGTTTATAATGATTATTATATCTGCTTCGAGTCCTTTTGCCTTATGGACAGTCATAAAATGAGCGGATAATTCTTTGATTTCTCCATCTTCATCTTTTTGAATATAGTTTATGATACCGTTTTCTTTGTCAATGTTGAATTTTTTTGCTTCTTCTTTGCCCTTCTCTTCATTTTTTTTAATTCTATCAATATCGAATGAATACCTTCCCAAGATATAAATTTCTTTTCCTTGCCAATCATTTGAGGACAGTAAATTATCAAAAATTTCACTTAATGCAATTGTGTCATCTTGGTTGATTGAGTTTGAATATACTATTTCATATTTAGATGATTTGAATATACTTGTTCCTTTTAGTTCTTTCTTTTCTTGGTTTGGATTTTTGAGTATAAATTCACTGGATAAGTTTATTAAAGGATTATGAAAACGGTATGTAGTCTCAATTTTTGATTTTACTGTGTGTCCAAAGTAATTTTCAAAATTTTTAAATAAAGCTATATCACTTCCAGTAAAACGATAAATTGATTGCCAATCATCCCCAACGCAAAATAGTTTGCACGCAGGATTATTAGCTTTTATTGCTTTTACAAGTTGATAACGACCGATGGAAATATCTTGAAATTCGTCTATTATAACATAGCTAAACTTCCTTTTATACTGTCCATTAGCAATATATCTTGAAGCCTTATTTATCATATCACTAAAATCAATTTCACCTCTTTCAATTAAATAGCTTTCGTATTTCTCAAATATTGGTGTAATAATGTCAATAAAGAGGGCATTTCTTTGTCTATGAAATTCATCTGTTATAGCTTCATTTTTTTTAATTACGTCTGTAATTCTATAATTATTAGATTTCATTAACGTTATGAAAGTTTGGAATAGCGTAATAAAGTTATCAACTTCATCTTTCGCCGCTTCTGATATTATTTCCCAAATTTCTTCTGGCGATTTCGGATATAGTTGAATTCCTAAATTATTAAGTTGCTCTGCAAGATTATCAAATAATACACCGTCAAACATTTCATGGCTATAAGTTTCAATTAAAGGCGTACTATTCGATTTATGTAAATTTCGCTTCCACAATATTCCTTTTGTATATTCCCGAGTTGCGTCTTCAATTGTTTGCCCTTTTTCCGTGTTAGCAAAAAAATGTGGAACTGCTCCATTTTTGTTTATTGCAAAATGTTCAAGATAAACACTATCAGATTTTGGATTTATTGTAAAGTCAGGCTTATATTGTTTAAATGCTTTTGTTGCCGTATCATATTTGTATGGAAACTCATATTCGTAATTAACTCCATTGAATAATAGAAAGTTAGCAATTTTACATTCTTCTATACTTTTGACAACCTCCATTTTGAAGGTAGTTTTCCCTTTAAACAGAATTCCTTTTGTTTTATATGATTTAAAATTTTGGTCTTTTAAGTATTGGAAGTATTCACCTTGGTTATCAAACTCATCTTGTTGTTTAATAGGTTTTAAATAATCTGTAAAGTATGACGTAACTTTTTTTAAATAATCCTCATTTTTTTTTAAATAATCCTCATTTTCTCTAAGCTCTTTGAAAAACTTTGTTATTATTGGTTTGAATTGATTTTCATCAAATATATTTGGTTGTTTATTTTCAACATCACATACGATGTCTTTACCAAATTTATGAAATGTTTTTGCTTCAACTCCTTTAAAATTTATTCTTTTAGCGAGTGTGGTCGCAGATTTATTTGTGAAAGATATAAGCAAAATTTCAGTTGGTGGTGTTTTATACTTGTCGATAAGATAATTAACTTTACCTACGATTGTAGTTGTTTTGCCTGAACCCGCACCTGCAATCACGATATTATTATCTTCATTGGTAACAACAGCAATTTGTTGTTCGTTATCAAGTCCATGCTTCTCAATTTTTTTAAAAAAACTTTTGTATGCCTTTAATTCATCAAGAATAAATTTTCGGTTAAAATTAGTTCTCAATAAAGAGGCATTAAAACTATAAGTAATAAATGTTTTAATTACTTTGACTTCATCATCACTAAGTTTGATATGCTCATAGGGCTTGTCTTTTACTTCTTCATACAGTTGGGAATATTCTAATTGCCAAGAAGTCAAAGGGTAATTGTTGAAATAGCCATTTTCATTGGTTAAATAGGTAGTGAATTTAATAGTGGCTTCTCTAATTCTTCTAAGTCGCATTTGCAAGAAGTCATAAAATGCTTTTCTAATTTGCTCTTCACGTATCAGTTTGTCTTCGAGTTCCTTTCTCTTACGTTTTGCTTCTTTGTCCCAAAAGTAGATGATAAGTCCTACTACAAAAACTCCGATAGAAAGAAAAAAAATGGTAGTGTCTTCCATTAATAATTGTTTGTGTTATGATATTGGAGGTTCACTTAAATGTGGGGCAAACTTCCCACCAGAGAGCTAACGTTTGTTGTTAAAATGTTTTCTTATGCAAAAAGTCTGTATTTACCCATTATCTCTGCTAATAAAGGGGGTTCACTTAAATGTGGGGCAAACTTGTATATTCTTGCCAATGCGGTTCTTCATCAATTTTGGTGAAAAGTATTTAATAAATTAGTTTTAGAAAATAAATTTTCATCAAAACCTACCAATTTAGAAATAGAAGGAAAATTCGAGAATTTAAGCATCTGCAATTTTATAGGAGGAATAATCTTTCACCAAAATTGACAAAGAACCAAAACAATTAAGCGACATATGTGCGAGCATGCAAGCTTTAAGCTACTCAGGAAACGAGTAGTTATAACCAGCAAAAGATGGCTTTCACCAAAATTGACGAAGAACCAATTACTATCGGATTATCCACCTTTTGCTGAAAGTAAATTTAAAATTAAAACTCTTTCTGACGTTGATAAATTACTTGTGGAAAGAGAGGCACTCGCTCTGACTTATATTATTGAAGGGATTTATCAAAAGTATGGATTTTAAGGATGAATAATAAGAGTACTTTGTAAGAAAGAGCAACGTGTGGAAGAAGAT
>JAYVIV010000141.1:0-16258 GCA_043769985.1 Arcicella sp. | reverse complement strand
GTCAAGTTTCCAAACTACAATCGTATCTCCTGGTCTTGCGTAGGTTATCAATTTTTCAAATTCAGGTTTCACTGATTTTACTCCCGATACTTTATCGGTAAATATTTGTTTACACCCTTCCCCTTGGAGTGAGTCCATTTGCAAATCTAAATTTTGTTCCAGTGTCGAAACACGAGCGTAGCCTAACTTTATCATAGATTATTTACATTACTCAATGAATCCAAATTTAATATATTTTAATTAATTACATGCCAAATTAAACAAGTAAATTTGAGTAAAATAGGGAAAGATTGGCTGTGTATAAAAACGGTCGTTTAAATAAATAGACTTATGCGAAATATCGACATCCTCAACCCTTCGGAAATAAAGGAATTTGAAAACCCTCCCCTCTTTTCCTATCCACAAAGAAAGGTCTTTTTTGATATTCCGATGGGCTTAAAAAGTAAATTAAAAGAGTTTGTTTCACCTGTAAATGATGTCGGTTTGGTTACGCAAATGGGTTATTTCAAAGCCAGTGGGCGTTTTTTTAGAGTCAATACTTTTCTTGAAAATGATATACTTTACGTTTGTCGCATCCTGAAAATTAAGCGAGAAACGATCAACTTAAATACCTACGCCAGTACCTCTTTGGCTCGACATCGTGAAATGATTCTGCGAGAATTTGGCGTTCATCGCTTTGCTGGATTATACCGAGAGCTTACACTGGAAGAAGCCAATCATTTAGTGACCAAACAGTTTAGTCCTGCCAGTATTTTTAGGTCTTTGTGTGATTACATTCGCTCTCAGAGCATAGAAGTACCCTCGATACCTTGGCGGTTATCATCACACAAACGTTACAAAATTTTGAGAAAGTATTGCTTCAGAAAATCATAATTGGCTCATCATCAGCCCAAATTTTAGCCTTGGATGCTTTATTTGATAAACTACCAGATGAAATTTTGGGGCGAAATACTTATAAAATTTCTCGTTACAAAACGATGGTTGAATTGACGAAACTCTCAGCCATTAGAGAGAACATGATTAAATTGAAAGAGTTAAAAGTGCTTTATCATCTGTTAGTAGGGCTGATAGATTCACTAAAACTTTCGGATGAACTCGTTGAATATTATGCCAATTATGTGCTTTCCACCCACGTTTTTCAAGTTCAACAACGTAACCAAAATACCTTTTTCTTTTGTGTTTTATCAAACACCAATACCACTATCTTAACGATGTGATGATACAAACTTTCATGTCCACTACCCAACAAACCCTTCGACAAGCCGATAATCGGAAAAAGGAATTATTGTTGGAGTGGCAAGCGGAGATACAAATCACTCAGGCTGAAATTTTCTTAGCTATTTTAGCCGAAGCTCCCTTGGTAAAATTACTTCAAGATACTGCCTTTTCATTGGAAAAAACGATGGAAGAAAAGTTTAAAATCTTCATGGAAATTATCAAAAATCCACAGCACAATGAGTTTTTGAAGTTAGTCCCTGCCGTTGAAAAACTCTATAAAGAATCTGCAAAAGCACAAGAAAATAAGTTGTTATACCAAGCCATGACGGAGAAATCAAGGGCTTTCCAGTTACGTATTTCCGAGATGTTGAAGTACGTTGAATTTACGGCAACAGAACCCGATGACAAGGTACTCCTTGCCTTAAAGTTCTATCAGAAAAAACATGGCGTGTTGAATGCAAATGCACCCATTGAGTTTCTGAATCGAGAAGAGAGAAAACAGATTAAAGAGGGTTCTAATGGCTTTAATGAGCCTCTTTATAAGGTGCTATTAGCCAAACACGTTCATAAATTGCTCAAATCAGGCAAGTTAAATGTGAGCGTTTCACATCAATTTAAGGCTTTTGAAGACTATATGATTCCGCAAGATGAATGGAATAAAGATAAAGAATCTTTGATGGAAAGAGCGGGAATTAATTACTTGAAAGATTGGGAAAGCATCCGTAAAAACCTTGAATATAAACTTACTCATCAATTTAACCAGACTTTTGGAGCAATTAATAGAGGCGTAAATCCTTATGTTAAAAAGCGTAAAAATAACACCCTCCAATTCTTAACACCCAAAAAGCCAATCACAAGCCCAACAACGATAGAGCTATACCCCTGGGAACTATACGTTTCTATTTTTGAGGTACTCCATACCGTGAATTTACACACAGAATTCACCAAGAAATTAACCCATAAAATGGAAGAATATCGCCGTGAAATTATGCCAAATATCGTGAATTTTGCTACCATTATTGGTTGGGTCGGACCGCCGATGCGGCTGTAATTTGGGAATTGGATTAATGGCTAAAAAAGCCAAAAAAGATATAACATTGGCTGAACTCGAAAAAACCTCAAACTGGCATATTACTTCTAAAAATCTTTTGGAGGCTAATGACAAAATAGTGGCTCTGTTAGATGTAATGCCCATTAATGTAGTTTTTAAGGAAGAAGAAAATCTTTTGAGATCTGCCTCGGACGGACAAAAATTTATGATGGCTCTCAATTCCATTCATGCCAATTATTCATCTAAATATTTCGGGAAAGAAAAAGGTATAATCATCTATTCCTTCATCTCAGAGCATTATCCCTTGACTTATACTACCACTTTTTCGGCAGGTGATTTTGAGGCGTGGTACATCATTGATGGATTGCTTCATTATCAGCCAGTACTCACGCAAACACCCAAGAAAAAAGAGAGATTAGAGAAAACCGACAAGGTAGAAGAAAACCAAGAAAATGAGGAAGATGACTTGGAAACTAACCGCCTGCACTCTACCGACCAACACGGAATAAGTTTTATCAACTCAGCACTTTGTTATCTGATGAAAGTGGAGTTTCAGCCAAGATTTAAACAAATTCATAAGGTAAAACTCCATGGAATGGCTGGAATGCCCATTACTCAACAACTTGATTATCAAATCAATGCAGGAAATAATGTCAATGTTAAGGTAATTGCTGAACAATGGGACAACATTTTGAGGTTAGTTACCACCTTAAAATTAAAGCACATTACGCCTTCTATTTTATTGAAAAGATTGACTTCTTATTCCAATAAACACCCTTTGAACATTGCTTTACAAGAGTTGGGAAAACTCGTGCAAACCATTTTTGTCCTCAAATATATGCACTTGGAAGACCTCAGACGGATTATTAATCATCAACTTACCCAAATTGAAAGTATGCACCAATTATCGGATAAACTCAATTTAGGACATGATGGACTCATTAGATTTGCTACCAAAGAGGAATTATTGGTCATGGCACGAAGCAAACAATTGTTCATTAATTCAATTGTTTGCTACAATTATCTGTACCAAACTCAGAAAATCATTGAGGCGAGTCCAGAAGAAAGAAAAGAGATACAAAAAACACTTTCAAACTCTGCGGCATTTGCTTATGGGCATATCAATTTTCAAGGAGAATACGATTTTTCTGATGAAGTTGTCAAAGATGCTCTTAAAGTAGATATGAAAAAGGCAATGAACCTTGAATTATAATTTTTTTGCTTATAACTAATTGATTTAAAAGGTTTTAAGTCGTTTTCGTGGGAAGTTTGCCCCAAATTTAAGTGACTCCCCAATATTACAGATAAGATAATTTTTAGATGTGTATCAACTTGATTATTCTTATCTTCTTTTATTTTTAAGATTAGGTTTTGGCATTAATACTCTCACAATTCATTACATGCAAACCACGATTTACAAAAAGATATTTCTTCTGGACTGTCCTATTTTCAGTATTAAGCCTGGAGGTTGCAAAAATGATTTGTTTCCTTTTGAATGAAGCCAAGCAACCTCCTATTATTTATTCCACTTCCTTACAAGCATTTGATGCTAAATTTCTTACTAATCTGTGTGAATACAATACATTGAAAATGGTCTTTTCATAGACGCTTTTGATGCACTCCAATGAGAGACTTGCGACCCATAACTAAACCATTATTTTATTTTAACTAAACCTAAACAAGCAAGTATATAAGCACTTCTATTCTTTACTTTAGGATGTAGTCCATTTTCAAATTCTATATGAAGAGTGGCAAACTTGCTATTCAAATCTTTACTTGTCATGATTTTCTGGATGATATTGCTTCTAAAGTTATAATCTTTAATCAAAATATCTTCTAATTGGTTTAATACAAAATTTGGGTTGATTAATACAGCATCTTTAAAATCTTCTTTCTCTTGATTTACTAAATTCCAGATAGTCGTGATGTTGAATTTGAGGTGCGTAACATTTCTTTGTTTATTACCAAGATGTTCGTAGTCAAAATCTATTGGATTTATTGCATTAGCACATTCTCTTCTTACTATATCTAATACTTTTACTTTAAAATTTTTCAAGTTCTCATACTTCCCTTTTCCTATTTGTAAAAGGCTTTTCAGTTCTTCGATGCTATATACAAAAGAGGTTCGATTTTGCCCTAAGTGCATTTTTAATATCTTATACATCAAAGTTGAATACGTCGAATGAAATCCTTGGATCGTTTTGAAGTCATAACGGGTATATTGCGTTCCTAAATTGGCAAGATACGGAGATAGCTTGGCATTTGAACGAAATTCAATTACTCCAGAATCATCAATGTTGTATTCTATACTTGTAAAAACTGGTATATGCTTAAATTCAATATTTGGTTTTGCCAAATCAACCAAAGTTATTACCTTCTGTGCCATTGCTTTAGTAACCGCCATTACTTGTCTCGGAGTAACATATTCACTGATTTTTTTTATAGGAATTCTAACTTGAATTCCGTGTTGCGTATCAATCGTCCCATGATTAATCTGATTAACAAAAAACTCGAATAATCTTTGTTCTACTCGACTAAAATCAGTATTTGATATGATTAGCTTATTGGGTACATAATTATCTTTCCTATTGGGAGTATAGGGGTGCTCTTGGTATAATTCTTCAATTATTTGAACGTCTATGTCTAATGATTCTTTTTTCATAATCTAAAATTAATTTGTAGTTGATAATTCCTGAAATAAAGCGAAATAGTAAAATTCAGGGGCATTGATAAGTAGATAGCGGTCCCGTATAAGTATTTCTTATAAATAGGTGTAAAAAGGTTGCCTTAAAATGTAAAAAGGTTGCCTTAAAAAGTAAAAAAAGTGTAAAAAGGTTGCCTTATATATGTAAAAAGGTTGTCTTAACGATTGCAATATACTCAAAATCAATGTGTTAAGTCTCATCTAAATCATTCAAATAAAATAATATGATAAATATATAAATCAAGACAAAAATTACTAAAAATAATAGTATTAAACTCTGTTTTTGCCAAAACTGGATATAAACATTAATAAATTCTCTAATAAATTTTCTAATAAATTTTCAATTAACTTATTTAAAATCAGTTAGTTGAGGTTGCAAAAAGGTTGCCTTAAAATAAACTGTCATCATAAGTTTGATAATCTAATCATAGAAATATGAAAATTCTACGCAAACATTGTAAAAAGGTTGCCTTAATAAAGCTTTTCAGGAGTCTAATAAGAAAATCTAAAACTGAAATTGAACGAGTGAAAAAAATGCAAAAAGGTTGCTTAAGATAATAACTAACTGATAATCAGAATATTAATGTGAAAATATGTTGCCTTATATGTATTAAATATCATTAATATTACCGAATGATGCTTCGTTATTTTCTAATACTGAGAATAAAGCAACTGTAATACCTTCGCAATTAGATATTTTATGTATGATAATATAGTTTTGTTGCAGATAGACTTATATTTTAATCGTTTGTCTATTCACAATATACATATTTGTTGTAAATAAGTTGCTTTATTACTAATGTATTGACTTTCAGGCGGTTCTATTTGTAAAAAAGGTGCCTTATATTCTTAGATTGTTCTAAATTACCTTTTTTTCTGTACAATAGCACCAATATTTAGCCTTTTTATCCAAAATTATTGTTTCAATTTGCAAATCCAAACTATTAATATTTTATCCTGTAAAAAAGTTGCCTTATGACTATGCAAAATTTTAAATCACCTCATTTTTTGTATAATGTTGTTAGTAAAATCTGTTTAATGCAAAATCATTATTTCAATTTGTAAGCCATACTCTAATATTCAATTCTGCAAAGAAGTTGTCTTACAATTAATTCCAGCTATTTTGTTTTTGTGTATTATACATTTGCTTTGACCTTCCATTTATACATACTATTGCAGTATTTCAAAATTATTATTGCGATAGATTATTCCTTTTCTTCATTTTATTATGCAAATTAATAATTAAATTCTAAAAATTTGAATTATTTGCCTTTTATTTTATGCTATAAATATTAATATGTATATAATTGTATGCTAATTTGTACGTATCTTTGTTTATGATTAAAACATTTTATCAGATATGCTAACTCAAGAATTACTATTAAGATTTCTCAGAAGAAGAAACGCTATTTCAATAGCCACATTAGAACGTGAAGCGGGTCTTCCCAAAGATACTGTGGCAAAAGCACTGAAAGGCGAAAGAAACTTGAGCGATAAACATCTTAAACTTCTTTTCCCTGTGGTTACTTCATACGGTTTTTCTACTTCTTTATATGAAAAAGCAAGGGTTGTATCGGTCATTAATCATAAAGGTGGCGTTGGTAAAACTACCACAACTGGCTATTTGGGTGAAGCCATTGCCAAAAAGGGATTCAAAGTTTTGTTAATTGACTTAGACCCTCAAGGAAATTTAAGTCAAATTTTTGATGTAGATATTCAAGCAGAATCTCAAGTATATCACAGCCTTATAAAACTTGAAAATCTTTCCATTTATCCTATTGGTGAAAATCTATCTATTTCTCCCTCTGATATTGAATTGGCAAGAGCCGAGACTGAACTACTTAACAAAGTAGGGGGTGAACAAAGGTTGAAAATCTTGATTTCAAGAGTCAGCCAAGATTATGATTTTATATTGATTGACTGTCCTCCATCGCTTAATATTCTTACAATGAGTGCCATGCAAGCCTCAAACAGTTGTCTTATTACACTTCTACCAGAAATGTCCGCTTTAAAAGGGCTAAATACTCTTTTAGAAAGAATTTCCGAAGCAAGACAAATTTTTAATCCTTCACTACAAGTTGATGGAATTATTTTTACAATGGTTCGGAAAAATACCGTACATGATGGAATTAAAGAAACTGTTCGAGAAATTTTCCCTAACATTAACGTATTCAAAAATGAAATAAAACATCTTATTGCGTTTCAAAAAGCACAAATTGAACAAATTTCTATCATGGCTTTTGACAAAGATTCTGAAGCTGCAAAGTGTTACGAAGATTTCTGTAATGAATATTTATCCTCATTTTAATTTTTAAAAATCATGGCTAAGAATATTAAAATGTCTATCGCTTCAAAAGCCCGAGAGGCAATTACGAATAGTTTTTCATCTCTTGAAGCTATTAAAAAAAATATTTTAATTCTTGATGAATTAAAATATTTTATACCGCCTTTATTAGATACAGAATCTGAACAACTTAAAATAAATTTGTTGGCAAATGGCTGTAAAGACCCACTTTTACTTTGGGAAACCACTCAAGACGTAATCAATGAAGGACGTGCTGATGAAACTGTCTATGTGCTTATTGATGGGCATAATAGATATCGGATTTGCACAGAATATGGTATAAACTTTAATACCCAATTATTAGCTTTTGATAATATCTCAAAAGTAAAAGAACACATGATTGACTTGCAATTGGGAAGGAGAAATCTTAATCCACAGCAAGTTTCGTATTTTAGGGGTCTCAGATATAATAATGAAAAAAATATCCTTTTTAATAATTTTAGTTCCAAAAATGATGCGGAATTAATGGATAATTCTCCAAATGGTCAGAATGACCATTTGGAGAATTATCCTGAATTGACTACCGCTCAACGTTTAGCTGACCAATACAATGTGGGAGAAAAAACTATCAGACGGGATGCTGATTTTGCCAAAGGTTTAGATAAACTTTCTCCAAATTTAAAGAATGAGGTATTATCAGGAAAAACTAAAATTGAGAGAACAAAAATTCAACTATTAGCGAAAAATAATGAAATACAAGAACCAATTAACGAAATAAATCAAATTGAGCTTTACATTAAACCCATTTCTGATAAAGCTAAAAATGATTCAAAATTAGGGGTATCTTCTATTGATAAGCTTGCCAAACAAAAGTTTAATAATTTATTGAAAGCAATTGATTTAGTTTATAAAACCCGAAAACTTGAAGATTTTGAGTTTGCTCAAAGAGCTTTTGAGGATTTTAAAATTATATTGTAGGTCTATCCATTAGCAATTTATCTCATTCAAATTGTTATCTATTCTTGTTTTTAAGAAGATTTTATCCAAATGGTCACTTTGACCATTTGGATAAAATCTTTAAATTTGTTTTCCTCCATATACATTCCACTGACCTTTCAAAACCATTTTTCATCCCTACCTTTGCAGGTTATTACAAACCCTGTTATTTCCCTAATGACCAATCAATAATTAAAAGAATTAGAAGACAATCTTTGGGCTTCTGCCAATGCTTTGCGTGCCTATGGCGGTCTGAAAGCCTCCGATTATGCGCTACCCGTTTTAGGATTAATTTTCCTCCGTTTTGCCGATAACAAATATAGCCACTACGAAACCGAAATTATGGCTGAATGTTTAGCCCAAAAAGGTACTCGTTTGGAACGTACTATTGATAAAATTGCCCTGATTTTTATCTACCAGAATACGCTCGTTTCGACTATTTACTCAATCTCCCAGGCGACCAAAAATTAGCAAAAGCTCTCCAAAAAGCAATGGAGGGCATTGAAGAGTATTTGGACGAAAAATATAAGGATGTGCTACCCCAACAAGCGTACTTTGAAATTGAGAAAAAGAGGGATGATATTCTACCCGATTTGCTCAAAACATTTTCTGATATTCCGAAGGATGCGAGTGGTGATATTTTTGGAAAAATTTACGAATATTTCCTTGGTAAATTTGCTATGAGCGAAGGACAAAAAGGCGGCGAATTCTTTACGCCCACCTCCGTAGTAAGGTTTATTATGGAAGTTATTGAACCGTATTCGAGTAAAATCTATGACCCTGCCTGTGGTTCGGGCGGTATGTTTGTGCAAAGTGCTAAGTTTATTCAAGAATCTAAACACGACCTCAGCGATATTTATGTGCATGGACAAGAATTTGTGGGACAAACTGCCCGACTTGCCAAAATGAATTTGATGGTTTATTTTGTAAGAAAGTGATTGAGAAAATTGAAACTATATTTGATATTGGTCAGTGTATAAGTGTAGATTTATTTAAGAAGATGTTTGAATTTTAGTTTTTAATCAAAAAAGGGAATCGGTTTGTCATCTTTCAAACGACGAAATTTATCAGATATGCAAACTTGTTATGAAGTTTTAACCGATTCCCGATGGGAAATTATTAAAAAAGCGGAACGCCGCCCGATTGTTTCCGACCAAAGAAAGCGAAAATATAATTTAAGGGATGTGTTAGATGCCCAATTTTATATCTTGCAAACGGGTACACAATGGCGAAATATTCCCGATAATTATCCTCCCTGGGAGACGATTTATTACTATTTTAGGAAGTGGAAAAAGGACGGAACACTCGAACGTCTTAATGCCACATTGAATAAATTAGAACGTAAAAGACAAGGTAAAAACGAAACACCAAGTTTATTATGTATTGACAGTCAATTAGTTAAGGTAGCTTCACTCATCAGCGAAGATAAAGGCATTGATGGTAATAAACTTGTGAATGGTCGCAAAAAGACACATCATTGTTGATACCCTTGGACTTGTTTGGGGTGTCATTGTTCTTGCTGCCGATATCCACGATGGAACAAAGGCTCATTTGTTAGTAGAACACTGTTTAGGTTACTTGGATAGAATGCAAAAAATACTGGTGGCCGCCGCTGCGGTTGATGATGCTTACAAAAAGGTATTTTATGATTGGGTTTATGACAATGTTATCGGATTAGACGTTGAACTTGTATCCAGACCACCATCTGCAAAAGGCTTTGTTCCAGTTAAATGGAGATGGGTTAATGAAAGGACTTTTGCGTGGTTTGGATTCTTCCGAAGGCACGCAAAAGACTATGAAAAGACGACTGGGCGGCACTCCGCAAATTCTGCCGAAGCATGGATACTACTAACCAATTGCCAAATAATCCTAAATAGAAACTGAATTTTACCAAATATAATTTTCAAACATCTTCTTAGATAATAATAATAACATCTATGTTACTGGAAGTTATACTGGAACAATTAATTTCGGAGTAAACACCAAAATCTCTTCTGGTTTAATTGACATATTTGTTGTCAAGTGCAATGAGTCAGGATTACCAATTTGAATCCAAAGTGCAGGAGGAAAAAATATTGATGGCGGCAATGATATCGTAATTGATACAAATAACAAAATCTTTGTTATTGGATATTGTAGTTTAATTTCTAAATTTGGTGCAACAGTAATAAATGCTACTGGAACAGAAAATATGTTTTTAGCAAGGATTCAAGAATAATACATATAATTTACTTATCACAAATATCTACTATTTTTAATGTAACCTTTTCGTACAGGGGGAATTTTGTAAGAAGCAGATACACCTAAATATCCCCACGCATCATACCAAGAATTTTGAGGAATTTTATCTAACGATAATCCTCCTTTATATATATTCGAATTATCTCCACCAACAGTACCATCCAATTTGTCTGTAAGAGAGTTATTGACTCTAAAATCAGCCCCTATTTCAAAATTTTCAAATAATCTTTGAGTTACTTTCAATCCAATTGGAATACTTATTGCTATATTTTTACGGTTATTTATACTACTCATTCCAATAGAAGAATCATAACTCGTATCCCTCATTAATTGGTCGGAAGTTCTTGAATAAACACTGGTATGGTAAGATGTTAAGCCCATACCCATATAGGGTAATATTTTTATTCTACTCGAAGCATCAAAAAAAACATAAAATAAATCTGCATCCGCTATTAAGTTTATTTGAAAGACACTACTATTAAAATAATCTTTATAATAAGTGTTTCCAGTATCATGAAGTTTTACGAAATCAGCGTCTAAAGTTGCACAAAAAGTTTTATTCACACGCTTGGTAATAAACCCACCAAAAACGGTTCCGTTACGTCCATCAACGTTCACAGAAGGAAAAAAAAGGTAATTTGAACTCAAATCTCCTGAATAGTGATTACTGCCAAATTTGACACCAATCGACCAATTATCCAAAACTGAATAATTGCTTTGAGCAAGTATTTTGGAAGTAGAGCATATAGGTATCAATAAAAATATAGCGAATACAACACGTTTCAAGGAATATTTTTTTTGTAAAACTTTCATATTTGTCAGCAGTTTATGAGTTTTGTAATTATCGCTCAAATTACCAACTGAAGAACAAAAATCGAACCATTTATTTACCGTAAATATAAAAATGAATTGATAGATAGATAGTAATTGGGTAAATTTACAGTATCTAATCAAACATACATATATCTTAACAATAATTATGAGAATTATCCTACTTACTCAAGACGATCCGTTCTACTTAGCACAGAACATTGATTACTTAATTAAAAAACTCCCCAAACACTCCGAGGTTGTTGCCACCGTTGTTTTTGACGTATCTCCTTTTGGTAAAAGAGAAACATTTTTTGAAAAACTAAAAAAGACGTATGAAATTTTTGGCTTAGGATTCTTCATAAATTATGGAGTAAAATTCGTTTTGTCTAAGTTAAATCCAAATAAGAAGGTGAAAAATATATTGGCAAAACATGACATTCCATTAATCGAAATTGAAGGAAATATCAATAAGAAGGAAAATTTAGAGAGATTAAAAGCGTATAATCCAGATTTATTAGTTTCGGTGGCTGGAAATCAAATATTTAAAAATTCGTTGATAAATCTTGGAACTAAAGGCTGCATAAATCTGCACACTGCATTATTACCTAAATATAGAGGTTTGATGCCATCCTTTTGGGTGTTGAAAAACAACGAAAAATTCACTGGTGTTTCTGTGTTTTTTGTTGATGAAGGTATTGACAGTGGAGACATAATTGTGCAGAAAAAAATTGAAATCGGCAACCGTACTCAGGCTGAGTTGATTGACTATACAAAAGTGATGGGCATGGATGCCATTCTTGAATCAGTTGAAAAGATTTATGTTGGAAACGTTGAAACAATTCCGAATCCAAATGAAGAAATGACTTATTTCACTTTTCCAACCAAAGAAGATGTCTCCGATTTTTTGAAGGCAGGGAAGCGATTTTATTGATTTAAGAACCCATATTTTGTAAAATAATTCCTAAATGCTATGCTCTCCTTTTTAAAAAATTTTACCTCGAAACCCGACAATGATTTTTCTTTTATAGGAACTGATATTCATTCCCATTTGATTCCAAATATTGATGACGGATGTACTAAAATTGAAAACTCAATAGATTGTATTAGGCAACTCAAAGAAATGGGATTCCGTAAAATTGTGACAACCCCTCACATCATGGGAGGGGTCTATCCAAATACGCCCGAAATCATAAATAGTGGATTGGCATATCTGAAGCAAGCATTAACAGAAGCAAATATTGAGATAGTTATTGAAGCAGCCGCTGAATATAAAATTGATGAATTATTCTCAGAATATTTAGCCAATGATAATCTCTTGACTTTTGGAGACAACTATGTTCTGGTTGAACTGTCATTTGTTGCCCCTCCCGTAAATTTAGAAGAAGTAATATTTTCTATGAGAACCAAAGGTTATAAACCCATTTTGGCTCATCCTGAGAGGTATAGATACTGGAATGAAAAATTTCATCAATTTGAATATTTGAAATCTCTTGGATGTTTTTTACAACTCAATCTGATGTCGTTAGTAGGACAATATGGTTTACCCGCTAAAACAATGGCTCACAAACTCTTGAATAACAATTTAATTGATTTTTTGGGTACTGATTTACATAGATTTGAAGACACAAATACGCTACTTAAATTGTTGAAATCCCATGATGAGTTCAAAAGGATTGCAAAAATAAACCCACTCAATAAATTAATTTGAGTGGCTAAGTAGTTGTTCGTATTTCGATATTCAGAAAACAACTAACTGATGGCCAAGTATTTACACCAAATAAAAACGTTATTTGATTTGTAGTGACTAAGCATCTGTATAAAATTACTCATGGCATGACTCAATTCATAAACTATTGATAATTAGCGTATTACTGTCAGTCATGCCATGAGTTTCGTTCAAACTAATTACGTACCAGTGCTTACTTAATGTAGTTAAAGAAGCTATTTTTATTAATGATTCATTGATAAAAATAGCTTTTCTCTTGTACTTCAACATTAAATGACTCCACCACGCAACCAATTTCATCAATCAAATTAATGTCGTTTTCAATGCCATGACCAACAACGATAATATCCGCCCCTGCTTCAAGTGCATCCTTTGCTTTTTCTACGGTATTAATTCCACCTCCAACCAGAATTGGTAATTCAATATTCTCTCTCACTGCACGAATCATTTCAAAAGGAATTGCATTTTTTGCACCACTGCCCGCATCCATAAAAATTAATTTCATTCCTAACATTTCAGCCGCCATTGCCGTGCAAATTGCTATATCGGACTTATTACTGGGAATCGGAGTTGTGTTTGAAATGTAAGATACTGTAGTTTGTTTTCCTCCATCAATTAATATATACCCAGTTGGCAAAATTTCAAGGTTGCTTTTCTTTAAAATTGGGGCAGAAATTACGTGCTGACCAATCAAAAAGTCTGGATTTCTGCCCGATACTAAAGAGAGATACAGGATTGCATCGGCGGATAAATTAATGTGTGTGATGCTGCCTGGAAAAAGAACCGTAGGAATATTTGAGTGTTTCTTAATACACTCTACGATTTGAGAAGTCAGGTTTTCGGTAATCAAACTGCCTCCGATAAAAAAAAAGGTAACATGATTTTCGATACTTTTTTGTATCAATAACGCTAAGTTTTGAAGGTTGATTTTATCTGGGTCAATCAAAACGGCAAACCCCTTTTTGTTTGTTTGGCGTAAAAAAGTAATGTAACGATGTATCATGGTAATAATTAATAGTTTCGACGAATTATTATAATATTTTACTGCTAAAAAACAAATTCTATAAAATTGAGAATAATTTTTCATCAATATGGCTAAAATACAAGATTAAAAGTGTTATCCAAAATAAATTATAAAAACATTATTATACGGACAGTAAAGTTGAATGTTAGACTGTGTCATAGCATAAAATGTTACAAAAGGCATAATTCATGAAGTGGATAAAAGTTGAAATTAGCGTTGAAATTGTGTTCTTTTTAAAAATATCAAAACTAAAGTACCCATTAATACTGGAATTAAAATATTAATCACCCAAATAGTAAAAGTTGAAGCAATCACTAATGACGGACTTATGTTGTAAAATTCAAACAAATAAAGGGATGTCACTCCTCTAACACCTAAATCAGAAATAAATGATATACTTGGAACGATGGTTTTAACAAAAAATACAAAGAAAATAATCATTGATAAATCTATAATCAACAAGGGAATCTGGAACAATAAAAGGATTATTAGAAATTGTAAACTGAAAATTAGGTATCGAGAACATGATAAAGCAAATACTTCAAATATTTCCCAATTTGAATAAGATTTCAAAACGATTAAGAAGGGTTTAATGAAAGTAAAAAATGGCACTTTGTTAAAAAAAGCATCCATATTTTTTCTGAAATAAAGTAGAACTATTCCAATCGTTATTCCCAAAAAGCATAAAAAAAGTATTATTTGATAAAAAATCAACCCTTTTGGAAAAACATTTATCATAAAATAAACTAAACTCAATGTCCCAAATAGTAAGGAAATATACGTTTGAAGACCACCTCCTAATAAAACAGCTCCCGTACTTTTTTTTCTATTTTCACTTTTTATCAACACCATTTTTCCAGCCAAATCCCCTAAATCTGCTTGAGAAATGAAACCAAATGATAAACCCATTAATACACTTTTGTAAGCATCATGAAAGGAAATTGATTCAACCTTACTCACCAATATTTGCCATTTTTTTGCTTCAAAGCCCCAATTAAGAAAACTCATTAAAAATACTCCCAGAAAAAAGAAGCTATTCTGTACTGAAATTACCCGCTTTAAATGATAACTTACAAATCCAATATCTTCCTTACGATTTTCTAAAATAGAGAAAATGCCATACAATAGAAATCCTACGATTAACCATTTAAGAACTATCCAAAATCTCTCTAATTTCAAATTTTTGCCTTGAATTATTATCTCTTTGAATGACATGATTGAGGAGTTTCTGAATGGTAAATCGTAATATGATGTAAATTTGTGAATATTTTAGTTGTAAATACTATTCTGTACTTTATTATGAGAAAAAAACTTACGCTTACGGGATATTTGTTATCATTTTTTGTCATTCAATTATATGCTAATGATTTTGAGTGGACCCCACAAATTCAAAAAGCATACGTTGAAATTACCGCTTTGAAACTTGAAAATGGTCGAAAAATATTGCAGGACAATTACAAAAATAAGAATGGCTTAGTTCCCTATTTAGAGAGTTTTGCGGATATGATTGAAATGGGAGTCTTGGAAAATAAAGACAAATATGAAGACTTCGTTGAACAACAACAAGCGAGAATAAGATTAGTCGAAACATTTAATGAAAACTCGCCCTATCGCAATTTTCTACTATCAGAAATACATCTCCACACGGCTTTCATAAAATTAAAATATGGTCATGAAGTAAAAGGAGCTAATGAAATAATAAAAGCGTATCGAATTCTAACTAAGAACGCAGCCCAATTTCCCACATTCATTCCGCAACAAAAATCATTAGGAATTCTTCATATTGTGATTGGTTCAATGCCTAAGAAATACCAATGGATTACAAATATATTCGGTATCAGAGGCAACATTAAACAAGGAATTCAAGAATTAGAAAATGTAGTTCGCCATGATAAAATCTTTTCGGTTGAAGCAGAATTGTTTCAGTATATTCTTTCTACCTATATTGTTTCAAATCACGGAGACAAATCAAAAGAGTTAATTTCTTTCATTCAAAAGAATCCAAAAAATCTGGCGATTACCTTCGTTGGAACTTCACTTCTCATAAAACTTGGAAAAAGTGAAGCCGCCTCAAATCTAATGAAAACACGTCCTCAAACCAGTGAATACCTTTCAATCCCATTTTTCAACTATTTTTTGGGAGAAATCTACCTTCAAAAGGGTAAATATTTTGAAGCCAATAGTGCCTACCAAGATTTCAT
>JAYVIV010000140.1:0-7006 GCA_043769985.1 Arcicella sp. | reverse complement strand
TAACCCAACTCCTTCGGCAATTGAACATAATGAGCCTTGGCCTGGCGGAAGATTCAATCATTATTTATTCGATTTGAACCGTGATTGGGCTTGGCAAGTACAGAAAGAATCGCAAGAAAGAATGGTTATTTATCGCCAATGGATGCCACATCTTCACGCTGATTTTCACGAGCAAGGTGTTGAAAATCCCTACTATTTTTCACCTGCGTCAAAGCCTTTTCACGAAGATATTACCCCATGGCAGAGAGAATTTCAAACGATTTTAGGGAATTATAATAAACGTGATTTTGATAAAAACGGTTGGTTATATTTCTCAAAAGAACGATTTGATTTACTGTATCCTTCTTATGGTGATACGTATCCTACTTATAACGGTGCCTTCGGAATGACGTATGAACAAGGCGGTTCTGGTAGAGCTGGTTTGGGCGTTACGAAACGAGATGGAGACACTTTAACCCTAAAACAAAGAATTGACCATCATTTCAGTACATCCTACGCCTGTATGGAGGCACTTTCTGCCAATGCTGATAAAGCAGTGAATGAGTTTATAAAATTCTTTGACAATGCTCAAAAATCACCGATTGGACAGTATAAATCATACATTTTCAAGACAAAAGGAAATGAAAGTCGTATGAAAGAGTTTGTAAATTATTTGGAAAAAGAGAATTTTCAGTATGGTGTTGCGGGTAAATCAATGATGGCTTCGGGGTATAATTACCAAGAAGATAAAAATCAAACTTTTTCGGTTGATGCCGAGGATATTGTGATTAATATGTTTCAACCTCGTTCAACTTTTTTGAAGATTTTATTAGAGCCAAAGTCGGTTGTAGAAGATTCTTTAACCTACGATATTACTTCATGGTCTTTACCTTTTGCTTATGGACTAAATACTTTTGCATTGAAGGACAGAATTAATCCAGCAGGAAAGCCTCAATTTGCCTCTTCAAACCTAAAGATTGAAAAACCTTATGCCTACATAGCCAAATGGAACGCTTTTTCAGAATTAAAATTCTTAACGACCTTGCTCAAAAATGGCATCAAAGTTCGTTCGGCAGCAAAACCATTTGAAACTGAAAATATGTCTTTCGGTGAAGGTAGTTTGATAATTACACGAACTGGCAATGAGCGTCTGGGCGACAATTTCGACAAAATTGTCAAAGCTGAGGCAGAACGATTAGGCGTAACTTTATCTTCCGTTTCAACGGGTATGTCAACGAAAGGTTCAGACTTTGGGTCAGATAATGTTGCTTACTTGAAACCGCCGAAAGTAGCCATACTATCAGGAGACGGAGTTTCTCCAACATCTTTTGGAGCAACTTGGCATTTTTTTGATAAGCAAATCGAATATCCAGCAACAATTTTAGGTGAAAGTTATTTTTCAAATACAGACCTTTCAAAATTCGATGTTTTAATTTTGACCGATGGAAGTTATGGTAAAATTTTAGACGACAAAAACCTTGGAAAAATCAAGGAGTTTGTGAGAGCAGGAGGAAAATTAATCGCTATACAGGGTGCATTAAATTCTTTGGCTGGTAAAGATGGATTTGACCTCAAACACAAGGAAGAGGACAAGAAAAAGGATGAAAATAAAGAAAACGAAAACGAAAAATTGAAGATTTATGCCAATGCTGAACGTGAATCTGTATCGGATGAAACCCCGGGAAGTATTTATAAATTAACAATGGATAATACAAATCCTTTGGCGTTTGGATACGAGAAGAATTATTTTAGCTTAGTCCTTGAATCCTCTGATTATCAGTATCTTAGCTCAGGATGGAATGTTGGTGTAATCAAAGAGAAGGCAATTGTTGCAGGTTTTGCTGGAAATAAAGCTCAAGACAAGTTGAAAAATTCCTTAATTTTTGGAACACAAGATTTAGGAAGAGGACAAATCATTTACATGGCAAACGACCCATTATTCAGAGGATTTTGGCAGAATGGGAAGTTGTTATTTGGAAATGCCGTTTTTGTGGTTGGAAACTAATTTTAGGTATGAGTTATGAGGTCGTAGGTATAAAGTAAAAACTGTTCATCGAAATTTTTACCTCATACTTACGATCTCATAACTCATACCTATTTTTTCAAGACGTATCGAAAAGCCGTACCAGAAAGAGTATATCCAGAAGTCTTGGCAGTGGTAAAAACTTTATAATTCACATTCATCAATCCACTTGCTCCTAAATCCTGAGCTTGAAGCACCATTCTATCTAATAAAGCCTTCTTTTGCTGTTGATCATTTCCACGTTTCAACATTCTTCCTTTATACAATTGATCAGTTTGAAGTGGTGTCTCATCAGAAATTGTCAATTTCTCAATGCTTTCCGTTTGGGCTTGTGGTTGCTCGTCCCCAATTAATACCTCAATCGCATATTTATCAGGAATTTGAAAGCCAAGCCCACTTCTTTGGTCACTTCCGCCAGTTTGATAATTTGGCTGATAGTATGAAGAAGTTTGTAAATTTTTATTCGACTTACAAGATGAAGTGAGGAGGCAGGAGAAAGTAGCAAGGAGAAAAAAAAGTGTTGTATTCCCAAAATTTGAGAATCGCAATGATTTAAACCTCATACCTAATACTTCATACCTCATACCTGCGACCTCATACCCCATTCCTAATTTAAACTGTTTCTGAATCATAAATTAATACCTTTTCCCAAAGGTGTTTACATTCGTCGATAAATTTAAGATGTAAAGGGTGAACCTGATAAATATCATGCCCTTCAACATCGTTAAAAATTGTCAATTCGCAATAATCATAACTGCGGTCAATCACAGGACGGTCAGTTGCGGCGGGTGTGCCTAAATTAAACGTTACAAGTGACTCAATATTACCGAGTTCTTTCACACCATCGACAAATTGTTGACGCTCTGCGTCTGTGAGGTCTTTTTTTAACCAGAAATTTACTACGTGAACAAACATAATTAATTTGAAAATTTGTTAATTTGGAAATAATATATTGAAAAATGTCAAAAAATAAGGAAACAAAAAATGTAAAAAACTAATTTTCTCTAAACGCTACTTAAAGTCTATCTTTCGCAAGCACAGAAACCATTCGCTCCGCCAATTCATCAGAGGCTTTCATCAAAGGCAATCGGACATCTGACCCACAAATCCCTTTCAATTCTAAGATTTTTTTAACGCCCACAGGGTTTCCTTCTTCGTATAAAAGTGGATCAATGGCTAAGAAACTACCTAACATAGTTCTTGCTTTCAGAAAATCTCCATCTAATGCCGCATGAACCATTTCAGTAAACTTTGCGGGTACAGCATTGGCAATAACCGAGATAATTCCCACGCCTCCACAAGCAATTGTTGGTACTGACTGTACATCATCACCTGAAATTAAAAGGAAGTCTTCAGGTTTATCTTTGTTGATTTCCATGCACTGTTCAATGATACAAGAAGCCTCCTTAATACCAATAATATTTGGATGCTGAGCCAAAGTTAATGTAGTTGCCGAAGACATATTTATACCAGAACGTCCTGGAATGTTGTACATGATAACTGGCACTGGACTGGCATCAGCAATAGCAGTGTAATGAGCTATTACGCCCCTTGCACCAGGTTTATTGTAATAAGGACAAACTGAAAGAATGGCATCAACTCCCTGAAAATCAATCTCTTTTAGGGATTGAACTACGTGTGGAGTATTGTTACCTCCTACGCCATAAACAATTGGTAGATTCTTTGAATTATGCTCTTTTATGAAATCTAAAATCGCTTTTTGCTCCTTTTTATCCGTAGTTGCCGACTCTCCAGTTGTGCCATGCACAACCATATAATCCACGCCGCCATCAGTAACGTGTTGAATTAGTTTTTTTAATCCTTGAAAATCAATTTGCCCATCTGCGAACATTGGGGTAACTAAGGCAGGGGCAACCCCGTGGAATTTTGGTCTCATTTTTACGTTTAATCCGAGTTTTGAAGTTCGGTTGAATTTTAATATTTCTACTTTTTTGCGGAATAGTTTTTCTCTTAATAATGTGGTAAATCATTCAAGTTCACTAACACCTAAATCCTAACACCTACTCACAACATTTGCATAAATTCCTCTTCTGAAATAATCGAAACATTTAATTTTTGGGCTTTTTCTAATTTGGAAGGACCCGCCTCTGAACCTGCGATTAGGTAATTTAATTTACCAGATACTCCACTCAAAACCTTTCCTCCGTTGGCTTCAATCTTCATTTTCAAATCATCTCTTTCAAAATTCTGAAAAGTACCCGAAATTACGAAAGTTTTTCCCGCTAATTTATCTCCCTCTACAACTATTTCAACATCATCATGCGTGAATTGCAAGCCAGCCGCCTTTAAACGAGCGATATACACCTGATTATCAGCATTTTGAAAATATTCAACAACGCTTTGTGCTATACGCTCACCAATTTCGGGAACTTGTAATAAATCCTCTATATTAGCTTTGGCTAAGTTATCAATATTATTAAAATAAATTGCTAATTTTTCAGCAACTGTTGCCCCCACAAATCTTATTCCAATGCCAAATAATACTTGTTTAAAAGGAATTTGCTTAGATTTTTCTACTCCCGATAAAATATTTTGTATAGATTTTTCCTTAAAGCCCTCCAAATTCAAAAGATTTTCATATTTCAAATCATATAAATCGGCTGGGGTTATAACGAGTCCTTTTCGATAAAACAGATCAATGGTTTCCGTTCCTAAATTTTCAATATTTAAGGCTTTTCTTTGAATAAAATGCTCAATTTTCCCTTTAATTTGCGGTGGACAGCCTTTATCATTCGGGCAATAGTGATTGGCCTCTCCTTCCTTTCTAATCAACTCAGTTCCACATTCTGGACAGTTTGTTGGAAATTGAACTATATCAAGATTGCCTTTTCGTTTTTCTAAATCAACAGCGGTTATTTTGGGAATAATTTCACCACCTTTTTCCACAAACACATAGTCTCCGATGTGTAAATCTAAACGAATTATTTCATTGGCATTATGAATACTGGCTCGTTTCACCGTAGTCCCAGCCAATTGTACAGGTTTTAAATTCGCAACAGGCGTAACATTACCAGTTCTTCCAACTTGATAAGTAACTGATTCTAAGAGCGTTGAAGCAGACTCTGATTGATATTTATATGAAATTGCCCATCTTGGAGATTTTGCGGTGTAACCCAGAATTTCTCGTTGAGCAAATGAGTTTATCTTTATGACAATTCCGTCGGTGTTTAGTGGCAAATTAAATCTTTCTTCTTCCCAATCATTGATAAATTGTAGGACTTCTTCAATATTCTTACACTTTTTCCAAGTTGGAGAAATATTAAATCCCATTTCTTTCATACAAATAAGACTTTCTTCATGGGTTTTGAAAACCTCTTCATCCGCCAAAAATTGATAGATATAACAATCCATCTTTCTTTTTGCCACAATACCAGAATCTTGCATTTTAAAAGTACCTGATGCAGCATTTCTCGGATTTGCCAATAGTTGTTCCCCAATATCTTCCCTTTCTTTATTTAAAAAATTAAAAATTGTGAGTGGCATAAAACCTTCACCACGCACTTCAAAGCGGATTGGCATATTATTTGCTAAGATATTAAGAGGGATTGTTCTAATTGTTTTTACGTTTGCTGTAATATCGTCGCCCCTTACACCGTCACCACGGGTAACACCACGACTCAAAGTTCCATTCTCGTACCACATAGATAGAGCCACTCCATCAAATTTTAATTCGCAAATGTACTCGTAATTAACCTCGCCAAGACCCTTACGAACCCGTTCATCAAAGTCCGCCAAATCAATTGAATTATAAGTATTTCCCAAAGAAAGCATGGGGTAACGATGATTTACTGACTCAAATTCCTTTGAAATCGCTCCTCCAACACGATGCGACGGTGAGTCTTTTCTAATGAGTTCTGGATATTGATTTTCTAAACTAATAAGTTGCTCTAAAAGCTTATCAAACTCAAAATCAGATACTTCTGAAAATGAGTTTTGATAATATTGAAAGTTTAGATTGTTAATTTTTTCAGTTAAAACAGTTATTTGTTCCTGTGGAGTCATTGAAGTGTTATTATTTTTTGGCTAAATTAATGCCAAAAAATAAGTTATAGTGGGAATTTTATTAAAAACCCTTAAATTTACAACCTTACGCTTGTAATTTGCAAAATCATGAAAAAAGCATTTACTTCTTCAATCACTAATACCTTAATGATTGGCACTTTTCTTATTTTTACACACTTAACTTTTTCTCAATCAAGTATTAGATTTGGAATTAGAGGGGGTGTACATGCAGGTACGCAGTTTGGTCGAGCCATCATTACTAATCCAAAAGGGACTTTAATTGGTTTTGAAGGGGCAATTTTTGCTAATGTGGAACTTTCAGACGATATTTCTCTTTGCCCTGAGATTGCATTTAGCCAAAAAGGATTTAAGATAGATACGATAGAAATGACTTCTAATTACATTGAAGTCCCATTATTACTAAAAATAAACATGGGGGATGGAGGAATTTACACGATAATTGGACCTTATGTTTCATATCTACCAACTGTTAACATAAATGCACCAGATGAAAAAGCACTTGGTTTTGGTGGAACCTTTGGATTAGGTACACGAATTGCTGACCATTTTTTAGTTGAAGGACGATACAATTTTAATGGAAATATCTGGAAATTAGCTACAGACTCAAACAATCCCTATGGTTTCAGGAATACCACCATTGGGATTTCTTTAGGATATTTGTTTTAAAAGCACAATCTATTTTGAGCCTTCTTGGATATTTCAAGAAGGCTTTTTTATTTTATTAAAAGTAATTCAACCCCGCAAATTTTACCATTTCAATTTTTCTACTTAATTTTATCCATTACCACAAAATCCCTGTCAAATCATGCAACTTTCTTTGGTTTCCGAATTGCCCGAATTGGAGAAAAAAGTCTTCTTGGATATTTATGCGACTGTGTATTTTGATACACAACGTAATCGACCTCGCCTGAAAACCATTGATGGTCAGCGAATTCCCTGTGATTTGAAGGTGGGTTGCCC
>JAYVIV010000139.1:0-6335 GCA_043769985.1 Arcicella sp. | reverse complement strand
TTCCCCAAAAATAATTTCTTAGGGATGGGTAAATAATAAGTTGTAATGGTTGTTATGAATTATTTTGTTGATAGTTTGATGGCATTTTGAGGGGAATAGTATCGGGCAACGTTTGTCGGGCAACGTTTGTCGGGCAACGTTTGTCGGGCAACGTTTGTCGGGCAACGTTTGTCGGGCAACGTTTGTCGGGCAACGTTTGTAGCTATTTACCGAAAAATACCATCGAAATATCAGCAAAAGAAACTTAGAAACCGTTGTAACTTATTGTTTACACGTTCCTTAATTCTAATCCACTTCTAATGTCTGGTTAATACGAGGTTAAGGCTATGGTTGTAATTTTGAAATGTAAAGGAACAAAACATAAAAAAAATCTCAAAAACCATGAAAACGCTCTTATTAATTGCCAGTTTGATGAGTTCAGAAATGGCATTTCAAGAAATTCACGCCAGCGACCCAGGATACAGTATTCACAATTATAAGCACATCAACAAGGCAAAAGCCGTAGCCAAAAGGGATACAAACAGGGGGGTCAGGGTTTCGTTTGACGAAACCTATCGGGATTACAAAAAAACCACAGTCAAAGGGAAAGAAAATGTATTGCAGATTTTCAGACAGTCGGATGATAAGGATTATTTAAAAAGAAAGAATTATAAAATGCCTCATAGTTAAGGGGTTAATTATTTTTCGGAATTATCTACTATTTGACGCAAATTGGATTTGACTCGCAAAACCTCACCCCCGACCCCTCTCCGATGGAGAGGGGAGAAAAAATGGTCCAATACTTCCCTCTCCATCGGAGAGGGGTCGGGGGTGAGGTTTTGCGTCAAATAGTAGATAGTTCCGTTATTTTTTTACTCCAAAATCAATTTTAGGAAAAATGATGTAGGGACGAATGAAGTTTATTGATTGATTTGAAAAGATAGATTTCATTCGTCCTTGCCTTAAAACTATATTTATAAATAATGACTACTTCAATAAAAATGTCACCATTAGAATACGCCAAACTCATTTTGGAAAAGGTAAGTTTTGAACCTAAAATTTTCAAAAAGGAACTAAGAAAAGCACTCAGAAAGTCCTCAAAACGTGATTTTAAACATCTGATGGAGTGGTGCAGAGAGAAATTTAGTAGGAAGAAAAAACTCTAATAACCTTCTAATATTACTTTAATCTACCTCTAAGAATGACTATCTAATTTTGTTGAAAAATCAAAACAAATGAAAAAGATAGCATTTATAATTTTATTAATTCATATTACGATTACCTCAGCAAAGGCACAGCAAAATTTATTTAATATTCCTTCGGGAGATATTGTACCAAAAGGGAAATTTTTCTACCAACATCAAATCAATACCTATAAAAACAAATTTGAATCAAAGGGACATTTTGTGTACGGATTGGGTAAAGGTTGGGATGTTGGAGCAAATTTGGTGGGTTCAGGGGCATATTTTAACCCTACTTGGAAGCCGATTTACAACAATGATTTTAGTGAGAGAAAAGCCCTCACCCCCACATTGCTGGCAACTTTACAGAAACAAATTTCAATTAGCGAAAAATGGGCGGTAAATTTAGGAACACAGTCGGGTGTTAATCTAACGGGAAATACTGAAAAAATCCAACCCGCCTATTTTCATTATGGTTTATTGACCTACCAAGTTAAGCCTGGCCGAAAATTATTAGTCGGTCCTTATGTAACAAATAATCAGTATGTTGGTTCTGGAAATACGGTTGGCATTCAAATGGGGTATGAATGGAAAGTTACCGATAAGTTCTATTTAATGGGTGATTTTATTTCTGGAAATAATGAATCCGCTGTACTCGTTCCAGGCATAATGTATAATGTTAGCAATCGTGTACAATTATGTTTAGGCTATATGTTGCCAAATCCTAATACACCCAAAAATCAGGCAGTCGTCTTTGAATTTAACTGGTATGGCTGGAATTACAAAAATCATTAAATATCAAGCTATAAAATTGTAAGTCTCTACTTTTGTGATGACTTTCTTCAATATTTTGTTTTACCTTTTTAAAATAACAGTAGATTATGAATACTATAAAGCATATTTTGATAGTTGAAGATGAAGCAAAAGTGGCTACTTTCATCAAAAAAGGACTTCAAACACAGTCTTTTGAGGCAGAAATAGCGGTTGACGGAGAAGAAGCAAAAAAGCTCTTTTCTACCCATAAATTCGACCTTGTAATCTTGGATTTGAATCTCCCAGACATAAGCGGTTTGGATGTGTGCAAATACATCAGAGAGAGTAACAATCAAGTGCCAATTTTGATGCTCACTGCATTAGGAACGGTGGCAGATAAACTCTCGGGGTTTGAAGTTGGAACGGACGATTACATGGTAAAACCTTTTGATTTTATGGAGCTTTTAGTGCGGGTGAAAGCCCTTTTGAAACGTACAGAAACAGTTCAGCAACCCATCGAGAAACTGCAAATAGCTGATTTGGAGTTAGATTTAGGCGAAAAAGTGGCTCGTAGAGGAGGCAATGTTTTTGATTTGACTGCTCGTGAATTTAACCTTTTAGAGTACCTGATGCGAAACAATGGAAGAGTAGTTTCAAAGGTTGATATTGCCGAAAAAGTATGGGACATTAATTTTGATACAGGGACTAATTTTGTAGAAGTTTATATTAATTATCTTCGTAATAAAGTCGATAAAGCCTTTCCAAATAAATTAATTCATACCGTTGTAGGGATGGGTTATATGATGAAAAGTAAGTAAAAAAGGGTATATTGCTTTCTAAATCTCTTTATTCTTGAAAGTACTCATTATTTATTTCGTCACCGCCCTTATCAGTTATATTGCCACCCTTCCTCCAGGACCTTTAAGTGTTTATGTTGTGCATACTACGCTCCAAAAAAACATAAAAATTGCTTTATGGGTTGCTGTAGGAGGTATTTTAGGCGAAATGGGTTACACTTACCTTGCCATTGAAGGTGTAATGATTTTTGATAAATATCCGAACGTAGTTTTTGGGATTCAATGGGGAATTATTGTGGTGCTTTTAATAGCTGGATTCTTTACTTTTTTTCAGAAAGAAGAGGTAATCCCATCAGAAAAAGTAGAAGTAAAAGGACGATTTCTTTCGATTTTCAAAGGTATAACTCTTTCGTTGCTCACGCCTGCATTATTTCCTTTTTGGGTAGTGGTTTTATTAGAATATCAGAAATATGATTGGTTGAAAATTAATTCTATTTCAGATAAAATAGTCTTCGTGGCAGGAGCTGAAACAGGGACTTTCCTATTGGTTTATACTTACGCTTTTATTGCCGAAAGAAAGCGAAACACTATCTTCAAATATCTAACAGACGATCGATTAAACAAATTAATGGGAATTATTTATATTGGTTTAGCAGTTTGGCAATTGGTGAATATGATTGCGGGTTGACGGCACACGGATGGCACGGATTAGACACGGATTTTCTTTTTTGCTATGGCTTTGTTGCAATCTCTGAAACGCTAAAAATGGACTTTTTAGAGCAAACTGACCGTTACCATAAATTTTTTTGTTATTAGTAAATCCGTGTCTAATCCGTGCCATCCGTGTGCCATTACCCTACCCCAATTTCTTCACATCATGCACCACAATTTCGCTACGAGAATAATCAATTAATCCAGCGTTTTTTAATTCATTGAATAGTAATGTAACCGTCTGGCGAGTGCTACAAATCAGCCCTGCGATATCGTTATGAGTCAGATAGTTTTTAATGGTAATTTCTTTATCTTTTCCACTTCCTTCTCTCACTGCCCAATCTTTCAGAAATAAAGCAAAACGAGTTTTCACATCTTTAAACATCAAGTTTGTGTAATTATTAGTCACTCGCTTGATTCTGAAACCTACCAATTTAGTGTAACGAATTGCCAATTGAGGATTCCGTTTTAAAATCTCCTCAAAATCATTCATTTTAAAACTACAAATCACCACTTTATCAGAAACCGCTACCGCAAATTCATCTTCATTTTCATCTACTTCGTCAAAAGTATATTGTCCAAACAAATCGCCCGAACGTAGCACCTCTTTCACCGTTTCGTTGCCGTCTTCATCAACCCTAACAATTTTGAGTGTTCCGCTTTTGATAGTATAAAGTCGTTGCTCATCATCGTGCGAAAAATAGACAATTTCATTTTTTTTTACGGTTTTAAAACTGGGAATCAAGCACAAGGCACGGTTTTCTTCTCGGGTTAAAACCGAGAATAGTTGATGGTCGTGGAGATACCAATATTTTGCGTCTTCTTGCATATTATTGTAGGAAATAAAATTTAGCAAATATATCACTCTTACGAATATAAGCCACTGTTAAACAACAAGTTAAAGTTATTAATGCTAAGAAAAACAAATATCCTCCATCACCATTACTTTCAATTCCGATAATTGTTAAGTGAGCCATAATTGCTCCGCCCATCGTCACAATACCAAAAATAGCACCCAACCATGCTCTCCGAGGAATCAGTAATAAAATCACCGTAATTAATTCCATAATTCCCGCTAAAATTCTGCCAAAAGGTTCAACGCCTAATTTGGTGAATAATGCCACACTTTCAGGAGCTGCCGTGAATTTAAAAAAAAGTGTTTGGGCTAAAATAATGGCCGCAATTATCTGGGCTGCCCAGCTTATGTATTCTAATTTATGATTTTTCATTTTTTGATATATTTTGACCAGTTTACGTCTGCTTTTGTTTTCAAGGCATTTTCGTCTTTATTCCAATCGGTTAATGTGTTGCTAAAAAATGTGTGATAAAATAAATATAATTTTCCGTTTATAATCTTGAAAGTCTCGGGGTCAACCTCAACCTTGTCACCTTTTGAACCCATCGCATACGCACACCAACCTCCATATTGCGGTTCGTATTTGGATGGATTCTTCTTGAAAGTTTCAACATTATTAATGTTCGCAAAATGATAATTTACGCCTTCGTAGGTGTAGGAGAACTCTCTTTTGCCTTTTTGAGCTTTGCCTGAAAAATACGCCGTTGGGTCATAGCCACTAATGGCAGTTCCTTTGTCTAATAAAAATTCCTTTTTACGAATTGAAATGTCCTGCGAAAAACCAGTGAAGGTTAAAAATGTCAAGATGATGATGTTTAATAATGATTTCATTTTTTTTATCGGTTCACGGTGAACAGTTTCGTTGATAATACTAAAAACAAATATTGACTTTGCCAGCACCGTTCACCTTTTACCGTTTTCCGTGAACCGTTTTAACGATACAAAGTTGGCAGATTCCAAAAAATAGGATTGTCAGGTAAATTACCAATTACGCATTTTACCTGATTTTATCCTAAAAAAGTACAATGTTCTCTTGACAATGTAATATTTATTTACTAAATTCATTAAGAAATTCAACTAAAACGTAACAATTACTATGACATCAATCGAACGCATTGAACATTGGGGTGACACACATCACCCAGCTTGGCTCGACATCGTCAGAATCGGATTAGGGCTTTTACTGATTTATAAAGGAATGAGTTTTATTGGGGATACTTCTCAATTATCGGCATTAACCGAGGGTTTGCACTTCAATGCCTTCTCGTATGTGGCTGTGCATTACGTTGCATTTGCCCATTTGGTGGGTGGGTTACTAATTGCATTGGGCTGTCTAACTCGACTGGCATCGGCTTTTCAAGCCCCAATTTTGTTTGTGGCAGTTTTTTTTACGAATATACGAAATGGATTTACATTCGTTAATTCAGAACTCTGGTTGTCGTTGATTGTATTTGTATTGTTGATAACTTTTTGTATTGTTGGTTCGGGTAAATTTTCTTTTGATGAATATATGAGAACACATCCTGCTTATAAAATGAAATAAGGGAGGAAGGAAGACAGGAGGAAAGGAGGAAAAGAGATAGTGGGAAGGGAGAAATGTAAAAGGAGAAAGGGTAAAAAAGGTTAAGTAATTCGATTACTTTCTTCTTTTTTACCCTTTCTCCTTTTCTGCTGTGTTAAAATTACACCTTGATTTCAACATCAACACCAGAAGGCAATTCTAATTTCATCAACGCATCAACTGTTTTAGGAGATGATGAGAAAATGTCGATGAGACGCTTGTAAGTACACAATTGGAATTGCTCACGAGCTTTTTTGTTCACGTGTGGCGAACGCAATACTGTGAATTTTTCAACTTTCGTAGGCAAAGGAATTGGTCCTGAAACTACTGCACCCGTAGCGATTACCGCCTTAACGATTTTCTCAGCCGATTTGTCCACCAAAGTGTGGTCAAATGACTTCAATTTAATTCTGATTTTTTGATTCATTGGTTTGGTACATTAATGATGAACCAATCTCGAAAGTACCATTTGCTTCGATTTTGGGATTACAAAATTA
>JAYVIV010000138.1:0-34416 GCA_043769985.1 Arcicella sp. | reverse complement strand
TATTTATGCGACTGTGTATTTTGATACACAACGTAATCGACCTCGCCTGAAAACCATTGATGGTCAGCGAATTCCCTGTGATTTGAAGGTGGGTTGCCCCAAAAAAATTATATCTGAATTTCCTGAAGGTACAATTTATAAATTGGATGCACGTTTAGTTCAAAAAAATGGTCGTCGTCCCTATTTTTTAATAATTAATAAAAATAAAGTTCAACGTGCCATTGAATTTTTTGATCATAATTTGCAAGTTCAAAAAGGCTTAAAATTGGAACAGAAGGCGAAAAGTATAACATTTGAAAAAATAAAAAAAGAAAAAGTACCTGTAAAAGTTTTTGAAGAAATTTCAATTTTCTGAACTGACAAGGTCTTTTATTTACCCAATGAGAATCCCCTTAACCCTTTTCATATTACTACTCTCCCTTCAATCTTTTGCTCAAAAAACCTTTTGGGCGAGCAGAGTAATTGCCTTTTCTTCTGAATATTCTGACAAAAAAACTCACAAGGAGAATCGAGCAATTCAAGCGTTAGGACGACCAAGTAAATTACCATTATTTGGTGAAACCGTCTGTGCTTGGCAACCTATGACACAGGATAACCCTCAAGAAGAATTTTTAATTGTTGGTTTTGATACACTCATGTCAATTCGTCAAGTAGCTATTGCAGAAAACGCTGGGCAAGGCTGTATCGTTAAAGTTGAAGCATTCGATGAGTACGATAACATAAAACCTCTATGGATTAATAAAAATTCGCCTTCATCGGAGATTGGGAAAATGACAAATATAATTTTACCTAAACAAACTAATTATAAGGTTAGAGCCATAAAAATAGTTTTAAACACCTCAAAAGTTGCAGGTTGGAATCAAATTGATGCTATTGGAATTTCTCAAACAGAAGTTCCAGTAAAGGCAATAATAAATGTGGCAAATAATATTCCAGCCAATTTAATTAAGGAAAATTTAGGGAAAAACATTAATACCTATGCAATGGAAGTTGCTCCTGTAATCTCGCCTGATGGTAAAACTTTATATTTTACCAGAGAAAATTACGAGGCAAATATTGGTAAAGATAGGAATCAAGATGTTTGGTTTTCTGAACTCCAAAAAGATGGTAAGTGGGAAAAAGCAGTTCCAATGGGACAACCGATTAACAATGTTTATGATAATGCCTTATTGTCAATTTCACCCGATGGAAATACAGTATTACTAAATAATATATATTTGAAAGACGGATTTATGTCAACTGGTGTTTCAAAATCGGTTAAAACATTAAGTGGGTGGAGTTTCCCTAAACATTTAGATATCAAGATAAATTTCTCGAATGTTTATAAACCTGGAGATAAAGAGAAAGTATATACAGAATATTCTATGGCTCCGAATGGAAGGGTTTTGTTAATTACAAATAAATTTAATGATACAAATGGAGGAAAGGATATTTATGTTTCATTTTTAGAAAGTGACGGAACATGGACAGACCCCAAAAATATTGGTCAAAAGGTAAATACTGCCGATGATGAATCTTCTCCTTTTATAGCCCTTGATGGAAAAACGGTTTATTTTTCCAGTGATGGCCATGCTGGCTTTGGAAAAGGAGATATTTTTATGACCAGAAGATTAGATGATACATGGTTGAAATGGTCAGAACCTCAAAATTTGGGATCAATAATTAATACGCCAAGTTATGATGGATATTTTTCTCTATCGGCAGTTGGTGATTATGCTTATTTTGTTTGCAAAGAAAATAATGATGATGAAGAAGATATTTTTACCCTAAAAGTTCCAGAATCATTGAAGCCTAATGCTGTTGTTCAGGTGACAGGTGGAGTGTATAATAAAGTTGACAATAAACCTATTGCCGCTCGAATAAATGTGCAGTCAATTACAGATGGTGATACAATTTGCGTGAGTTATGACCCCTTGACTGGCGATTACAAAATGATGTTGCCCACCAAACAAAGCTATAATATCACGGCTACTCGCAAAGGTTTTATGGCTGTTTCTGAGCCTTTAGATTTTACCAAAGAGAATAATTTCAAAGAAGTAAAAAAGAATATTTACCTTCTGCCTATTGAAGCAGGACAGAAAATGACCTTGAATAGTGTATTTTTTGAACAAAGTAAAGCAGTAATTATTGATACATCTTTTCCAGAATTAGACCGAATTGTGAGAGCGATGAAAGAAAATCCAACGATGGAAATCATGTTAGAAGGACATACCGATAATCAAGGAGATTGGAATGCGAATCTACTTCTATCAAAGGAAAGAGTTGAACAAGTTCAAAAATATTTGGCTTCAAAAGGAGTAAATATGAAGCGAATTCAAGTGCAAGGGTATGGTTCAACTCGTCCAGTTGCCAGTAATAATTCGGAAGAAAAACGGAGGTTGAATCGAAGAGTTGAGGTTACGATTGTTAAAAACTGAAAATAGATATTAATCATGAGGTCGTGGAAATGAGGTAAAGGTTGTGGAAGTATTACCTCATACCTACAACTTACTACCTCATACCTACAACCCCTAATACCTCATACCTACAACCTAAACCTCATACATAGAACCCCTCATACCTCATAACTACAACCTCATACCTCATAACTACAACCTCATACCTACAACCTAATACCTCATAACTTCTTAAAACGGTATAATTTTTGCGGAAAATAAAACAACCTTAATGTAATGGTATCAATGTTAAAGCAATCCGCCTTTTTTTTATTCTTCTTGCTCAAAATTATTTTCCCAACGTTATCCCAAAAAACGTATTGGGCGAGTAAAGTATTAGAGTATTCTTCCGAGAAAATTGTTGAAACAAAAAACCCTACAAACGAATATAAAGCTATTCAAGTCCTTGGCAAACCGAATGTACTCCCAAATTTTGAAGAAAGTACAGCGGCTTGGGAACCATATAAGCCAGATAGTCCGAGCGAAGAATATATCTCGGTGGGTTTTGATACAATAATGTCAATTCGTCAAGTTGCCGTGGCTGAAAATTACGGTCAAGGTTCCATAATAACAATTTTGGCTTACGATACAGAAAAAAAATACCACATTATTTACCAAAATACTGATAAAAAAACTGTGTCGAAAATTAAAGGCAAAATGTTAGTAGTTGTTCTTGATAATCTAACACCCTATTTAGTCATTGGAATAAAACTAATTTTAAAAACAGAAAAAATAAAAGGTCCAAATCAAATTGATGCTATTGCAATTTCAGACTCGCCTGAACCAATTAAACAGATAGTGCGTGTAGCTGAGGATGCCCCAAAAGAAGTAATCAAAGAAAATCTTGGCAAATCAATTAATTCAAGACATCAAGAGTTTGCTCCTATTATCTCGCATGATGGTAAGTCTCTTTTTTACACACGAAATTATCTGAATTTATTTGGCAAAAAAGAGAAAGATATTTTGGATTCAGATCAAGATATTTGGTTTAGTGAGTTAAATAAAAATGGAGAGTGGAGTAAAGCTAAAAATATTGGGTACCCAATAAATGATAAACAACGAAACTCAATTTTTGCGATTTCTTCGGATGGCAAAGAAATCTTTTTATTAAATGTATATAATAAATCTGGAAAACATAAATCGGGAATTTCGCATTCTTTCCGTTCCAAAGATGGTTGGACATATCCAGAACCAATTAATATAGAGAAATTTTATAACGACAGTGAGTATGGCGATTATAGTATTTCTCCCGATGGAAATGTCATGATCATGTCTATTCAAAAGAAAAGTTCATTTGGGAAAAATGATTTATATGTTTCTTTTAAAAAGGATAAAAACCTTTGGAGTGAACCAATAAATGTGGGAAGACAAATTAACACTGGCGAACACGAAGTTGCACCTTTTTTGGCTTCTGACGGCAAGACATTATATTTTTCTACGAGAGGACATCCTGGATTTGGCGATAATGACATTTTTAAAGCACAAAGATTAGACGAAACTTGGCAATTATGGTCTGAACCTGAAAATTTGGGACCCGCAATAAATACTCCGAATTGGGACGGATATTTTACAATTCCCGCTTCTGGTGATTATGCTTTTATTTGTTCAATTAACTCATCCAAAAAAGAAGATATTTATCGTTTAGAATTACCCAAAACGGCTAAGCCAGACCCTGTTGCCATTATTTCAGGGAACATTTTAAGTACCAGTGATAAAAAACAAGTTAAGTCTGTACTAACCATGACTCCTCAGAATGACAAATTAAAGCCAGAAGTCAAAAATTATGACCCAGCTACGGGTTCTTTCAGTTTCGTAGTTCCTTTGAAAGAAATTTATGATTTTGTTCCTTATGCGAAAGGTTATTTAGCAATTAATGAGGTTGTAGATTTATCAAAAGATATTTCATACAGAGAAATGAAAAAAGATTTTTATTTAATGCCTTTAGAAGTGGGTAATAAAGGGGTTTTAAACAGTTTTACTTTTGAACAAGGAGAGTCAAAACTGCAAGCTCCAGCCTTGAAAGATTTAGATAGAATTGCCCAAGCAATGCTTGATTTTCCAACCTTGGAAATACTGTTTGAAGGACATACAGACAATCAAGGAGATTTTCAGCTAAACCTGAAATTATCTAAAGAACGTATAGAAGAAGTGAAAAAATACTTGATTTCGAAAGGAGTACCCTCAGAAAAAATTACTACAAAAGGATGGGGACAAACTCGCCCAATAGCCAGTAATGCCACTGAAGAAAGACGTAAATTAAACCGAAGAGTTGAGTTTACGATTATTAAAAAATAGACCACTTTATACTTTCTAAGTAGGTAAATTGTGCTACATTCATAAAAATCCGCTATTTTTGTAACAGGAAATAATATAGATTTCCTTGAAATTGGACGAATTTAATTCTGAATGACTACCTCAACTCAACAAAAAATAGATACATCAACTGACTTTAAACAGTTACAAGGCAAACTCCGTCTCAAAATTCTTGAAATGTATTTTAACGCCAATGCGGGACATATTGGATGTTCTTTATCCTGTATTGATTTAATGATTGGCTCCTTAATTACGCATCGAAAAGAATCAGAAGTGTTTCTCCTGTCTAAGGGTCATGCTGCCGCTTCTCTATATGCTTGTTTGCACGAATTAGGGGAAATTTCAGACGATGTTTTGAAAACTTTTTATCAAAACGGCACCACTCTTCCCGCCCACCCTGCTCCAAATAAAATTAAAGGAATTCCTTTTGCCACGGGTTCATTAGGACATGGATTACCGATTGCGATTGGTATCGCCCAAGCAAACAAAATCCTCGGAAATGATGAATATACTTACGTTTTGATGTCTGATGGTGAGACCAATGAAGGAACTACTTGGGAAGGGGGACACTATGCAGTTGCAAAAAATCTTGATAATTTAATTGTCATGATTGACAAAAATGGTCTGCAAGGATTTGGAAATACGGATGAAATATTGGGAATATCAGCAGATAAAAATAAGTGGGAAGCAATCGGTTTTGAAGTAATTGAAGTAGATGGACACAATGTCTCCGAAATTCACCTACAAATAGATTTATTAAAGACCCGCAAAAATGGTTTGCCTAAATTATTAATTGCCAATACCGTTAAAGGGAAAGGCGTTTCATACATGGAAAATAAAATGGAATGGCATTATTTACCAATGAAACCCGATAATTATGAAATGGCTCTCAATGATGTTAAAAATAATTATAACCAATAATTCCTAACAAAACCCATAATCTTACTCATAAATGACCGATTCGGTAAAAGAAAAAATCATATCTCTCAAAGGACCCATCTTCATTTATGGTGCGAGTGGATTTATTGGAGCAAATCTTTTCAAAGATATTTTTACTATTCGTAAAGACTGTTACGCACTTACGCACGATGCCCAAAAAGCATGGCGTTTGAAATTATTAGATGTCCCCGCCGAGAATATTGTTCACTGCGATATTGTTTCAAATTATTCGGTTCAAGAGGTTTTCAATGCGTATAAACCAAAAACAATATTCAATTTGGCGGCTTATGGGGCATATTCTAAACAAAAAAATGTTATACTAACCTACGAAACAAATGTTATTGGTACGGTTAATTTGTTAGAAAATATGACTTTGGATATGGTTTATATCCATGCGGGGAGTAGTTCTGAATATGGTTTTAACTGCACAACTCCAAAAGAAACGGATAGTCTTGAGCCAAATAGTCATTATTCAGTTTCTAAAGTTTCTGGTGCATATTTAGTTCAATTTTATGCTCGGGTTCACGAAAAAAATGCTATCAATCTTAGGCTATATTCTATTTATGGAGATTGGGAAGAACCTGATAGATTAATCCCAAAATTGATTGAATCTGTTCGGCAGCATAAGTTACCCAATTTTGTTTCTAAGGATATTAGTCGTGACTTCGTTTATATTTCAGATTGCGTAGAAGCCTTTATTGATTCAGCCTTGAAAATGTCGCCCTCTATTAAGGGAAAGTCATACAATATTGCAAGCGGTATCAAAACAACCATTGGCGATTTAGTAGAGATTTGTCGTGATGAATTTGGTATCAAAGAAGAACCATCATGGGGAAGTATGGAAAACCGTTCGTGGGATTTGGCAGAATGGTATGGAGACCCGACTGAAGCAGAAAAGGATTTAGGCTGGAAAACTAAAACCGCTTTGAATCAAGGACTTAGGCAATATTTTGATTGGCAAGAAACCATAAAATATGAAGATAATTTATTGCCCGCTTTTCAAAATCCTTATTTGAATCCAGTCATTACCGCCATTATTGCGTGTTACAGAGACGCTCAAGCAATCCCGTATATGTATGAGCGATTAGTCAAAACTTTCAATGAAATGAAGGTTCGTTATGAGATAATTTTCGTTAATGATTGCTCACCTGACAATACAGAAGAGGTTTTAGAGGAAATTTGTAATAAAGATTCTAACGTTATCGGAATCACTCATTCAAGAAATTTTGGTTCTCAATCGGCATTTCTATCTGGTATGGAAATTTCTACGGGGGATGCAGTGGTATTAATGGATGGTGATTTGCAAGACCCCCCAGAAGTAATGCCAAGGTTTTACGAAAAGTGGACACAAGGCTATGAAGTAACTTATGGCGTTCGAGTACAACGTGAAATGCCCGCTTGGTTGCATTTTTTCTACAAAACGTTTTACAAAATCTTCAAAAATATGTCCTACATCAATATTCCAAAAGATGCTGGAGATTTTTCAATGATTGACCGTAAAGTTGTAAAGGAATTAGTAAACCTTCCTGAAACCGAACAATTTCTTCGTGGTCTGCGTGCTTGGGTGGGCTTCAAACAGATTGGTGTGGACTACGTTCGACCAGAAAGAATGTTTGGGGTTTCTACTAATAATTGGAGAAAAAATATCTGGTGGGCTAAAAAGGCAATATTTTCATTCAGTTTTGTGCCTTTGGAAATTATGTCTTATGCAGGATTTATTATGACAGGATTATCAGTTTTAGGGATTATTTGGCAAATCGTGGCAAAATATTTATTATTCCCTAATACTCCATCGGGAATTTCAACGGTTATTGTCTTGGTAATGTTTTTTGGAGGGCTTAACTTGCTGGGTATCAGTTTTTTAGGAGAATATATTGCGAAGATTTTTGAAGAAACTAAAAAACGCCCGAAGTTTATCAGAACCAAGGTTAGAAAAGGCATAAAACAATACAACACATCGGAAGAAATTAAAAGATTAGTAGAAGCACAAAGAAAATAGGGAGAAATGGAAATGGGTGAAATGGAGGAATGAAATACTGTTACAATTTTCATTCCTCCTTCCTCCCTCTCTCCTTTGCTCCTTCATTAATTATGAGAAGAGAATTTTCAGATGCCATTGAAAAAATAGCCCTTGAAGACGAAAAAATCGTTTTCATTACGGGTGATTTAGGGTATAATGCACTCGAAAACTTACAGTCAAAATTAGGTAGTCGTTTCATTAATGCAGGAGTTGCCGAACAAAATATGGTTGGGCTTGCCGCAGGAATGGCATACAAGGGTTTTAAGGTTTTTTGTTACTCAATTGCCCCATTCGTGGTTTATCGCTGTTGGGAACAATTCAGAAATGACGTTTGTCTGCACAATTTACCCGTTTTTTTAGTAGGAAATGGCGGAGGATACGGATACGGAATCATGGGAAGCACACACCATGCCATTGAAGATTTGGCTGGTTTGAGTGCCTTACAAAACGTAAAATGTTGGATTCCAGCATTTTCAGATGAAGTAGAACCCTTTGTAAATCAGATAGTTACTGACGGTCGTCCTGCCTATTTGCGTTTAGGGGCTGGAAAAACTATTCCAGCAAATGAAGGTGAATTTGGCAGTTTGAAAATGGTGGTAAAATCAGAGAACGCTAAAGGTTCAATTGTGGCTCTTGGCCCCGTTGCAAATAACGTTGTTAGCGTCTTGCAACAGGAAGAATTCAGCAATAAGTTCAATTTATTTACTGCCCAAAATGTTCCCTTAGCGATAGAGAAAGAAGGATTCAATATATTGCAATCTTCTGATAATCTGTTAGTTATAGAAGAACACGTGAGTATAGGTGGCTTGGCTCAACAGCTTTCAGTACAATTGATGGAACGAGGAATTTCCTTTAAAAAATTTATCAGTTTACGTGCTGAAGGCTATCCTGATGGAACGTATGGAGATCAAAATTTTCATCAAACACAATCGGGTTTAGATGCAGATAATATTGCTGAGAAATTAAGAATGTTTTTATAAATTGTTAATGTTCAAAATTGACGGAAGTCGTCCTTTTGAAGGATGACTTCCGTGAGTTTAAAATACAATAACTCAATTACAGCCAAAAGCTGACAGCTATATGCCGAAAGCTACTTAATCCTTATCTCTTGAAATCACTTCTTTCCAAGAATATGCTTTTGGGCATTCTGATTGTTCTTCCAGTTGCTCTTTATTTCTATTTTCTTTTGGAATATTCCATTAATATTCCAAAATGGGATGACCATGCCTTGAAAGCCTTTATCGTTGAATTTCAAAATTCAAATGGATTTATTCCAAAACTACAAACATTTTTCAAACAACATAATGAGCATAGAATTGCTTTCGATAGGTTTTTCACGTTAATTGTTTACTGGATAAATGGCAGTATAGACTATCGTTGGTTAATGTGGATAGGAAATTTCACTTTATTAGGGCTGCTATTTATTTACTATAAAATATTTCAAACCTTAAAAATATCAATTACTTATTTCGTACCTATTCCATTTATTCTATTCCAATTACAACTTTGGGAAAATACATTTTGGGGAATGGCAGCCATGCAAAACTTTGGAATTATATTCTTTATTTTTTTGCTGATTTATCTAATTAATTTAGAAAAAAGAGTTGCATTTTATTCGGCGTTATTTATTGCATTTCTCGCCACTTACACAAGCGGAAATGGGATTACAATATTTCCTGTTTGTATAATCTTATTAATATTACAACGACGTTTCAAGGATGCTTTTGTGTTTAGTTCAATATCGGTAATCTTGGTATTTTTATATTTTTACAATTATAAATTCCCAGAAAATAATCCCTCTTTGGATGGAATAGGAATTAAAAAAATAGTATCAGGTTTTTTTATGTTTTTGGGTTCTGTATTTGATTTATTACCGAATGCTTCGCAAAATCATAAAATAATAATATTAGCAGGACTCCTTTTGTTTGTAAGTGGCTTAACGATAGCTGTTTATCTAATTTTTAACAGTAAATTATTTAAAAAGCAACGAAATTTGAATCAAATTAAGCTTTTTATTTTAGGTTCAATCATGTTTTTAATCGGGACTGCAATCGTAGTAACGATTACAAGAATTAGTTATGGGGAAGTTTCCTTGTTAACAAGCCGATATAAGATATATTCTATTTTATTATTAATTACGATATACCTTGCCATAATTTCAAAAATAAATTTTAGAGATGATAAGAGGATTGCTTTCTCGTTAATCTTTTTGGCAATTTGTTTCAACTTATTAGCTAATTATACCTATTTTAAAGACGTAGTCAATTTTAGAAATCAGCTAATTTCATTTGGCATTAACTGGAAATTAGATAAAAACACTTTTGAAACCATACCAAAAATCAAACTTTATAATATGCCTTACCTAAGTATAGCAGAAAATATATCAGAATTTCGAAAGCCTATCAAAAGTACCAAAGTTTGGGAGCAAAAAATTTCAAAAAATGTGAATCCTGATGGCATTTTAATCCAAAATAATAGTGTTAATCCTCCAATTGAAAAAGAAGATAATATTTCATTAATCTTACAATCTGATAAAAGGACATATTTGATTCCCACGCAATTAATGAATTATCCTATAAATGCCTTTTTGAGAACTGGCAAATATTGGCAAAATGGATTTGTGGGAGTATTAAATAATAATGAATTTGAAAATGGGATATATCACATAGGTTTATTTATCAAAAATAGAAATACTACGCATAAATATTATCTCAATGATTCATTAATTATTAATCATCCGAAATCTAAACCTTTAAAAACAAACTGGTAGTATCTTATGAAACAGGAAACATACTTTTCACAACTTGATGGCATTCGATTTATGGCAGTAGGGTTAGTTTTGATAGATCATTGGAGAGCTGAAAGCAATGTATATCCGTTCGGTACTTTAGGAGTGACTATGTTTTTTGTATTGAGTGGTTTTTTAATTACCCGCATATTAATTCAAAGTAAACTAAAAGACGATAAAATTGGTAGGAGTCATTGGTTTTCAGTCAAACAATTCATCATTCGACGTTCCATAAGAATATTCCCAATTTACTTTTTAGCCATTTTCGTTTTATATATATTAGACGTACCTCCCGTCAGAGACACTATTTTATGGTGTGTCACCTATACGACCAATATATACATTGCCAGTAAACAACAATGGATGGGTACGATTGATCATCTGTGGTCGCTGGCAGTCGAGGAACAATATTATCTTGTTTTCCCTTACCTAATTCTTTTCCTTCCAACCAAAAGTTATCAGAAAACCTTAATAATGATGATAATTTTATCAGTATTACTGAGGGTATTTTTATTTTTTAATGGAAGCCCGTGGATGGTTCAATATGTTTTGATGCCAACTTGCTTGGATAGTTTTGGACTCGGTGGACTTCTGGCATACTTTTTTACTTTTCAGAAAGAGTCTTTTTTTAAGGAAATTACTACTTCAAAGTATTTAATAGCGAGCTTTCTAATGCTTTTGATATTTTTAATTTTTTCAAGACAATATCAGATTTCATCGAATCAAATACATCATTTTGGTAATTTAGTAATTGAAAGATTAGTGGGTTCCATCTTTTGTTTTTTCTTAATTGCCAAAGCAGTCAATGGCTATGGAGGAATAATGAAATGGTTTTTAGAAAACCCTCTGATAAGTTATTTTGGTAGAATTAGTTATGGTCTTTATCTCTACCACAATTTTGTCTTTAATTATTTTCATACGCCTCAGAACAGTTTTGTGTTGCGAGGTTTGCATAAAATTCAGCAAATTATACCCTTAATTACCCAAAATTCTGTATTTGAATTACTGTATTACTTTATATTAACGGTTTTTATAGCCACTTTATCTTGGTATTTGATTGAAAAACCTGTAAATAACTTGAAAAAATACTTTACTTATTGACTACTTAATAAAAATACAACGAAGTTTGATTTAGATTTTCGTTATTCTAAACCTAATTTGGTATTTTTGTAAAATAATTTTCGCTTCCAACAACCCTTTTAATGAGTATTAAATTAGCAATTGTCATGCCTGCCTACAATGAGTCAGAATGTATGGCGGACGTAGTAAAAATTTGGTCAGACCTCTTAGACACTGAATTTGCAGGAGAAAATACCCGACTTATTGTTGTAAACGATGGTTCAAAGGATAATACTGGTGAAATTCTTGATTCTTTGAAACCGCAATATCCTAAACTCGTGGTTGTTCATCAAGCTAATGGTGGTCATGGAAACGCTGTTGTACATGCTTATCGCAAAGCAGTTGAATTGGAAGCCGAGTATATTTTTCAAACAGATTCTGATGACCAATTTATTCCAGAAGATGTAAAGAAACTTTGGGAAAAGCGAAATCAATCGAAGTTCATTTTGGGGTATCGTCAAGTTAGACACGATGATATTTTTAGATTGATTATTACCAGAATCCTACGTTATAGCATGTTCTTGGTTTATGGTACTTTTATCATGGATTCAAACATCCCTTTTAGACTAATTGAAGGAAATTTTCTAAGAAAGTTGCTTTCTCAACTACCAAATCCTGTTCCTTTTGCTCCTAATATATTCTTAGCAATTATGGCTAAAAAATCGGGTCAAGAATTATTTAATATACCGATTGTTCACAAAGAAAGAGCCACTGGCGAAGTTTCAATTCAGAAAATGAAGTTGCTTAAAGTTTGCTGGCAATCATTTAAGGAGTTATTGGATTTTAGATTAGAGTTAAACAATAAAATTAAAAATTTAAGATAGGTTGTAGGTCTTAGGTAGGAGGTTGTAGGTATTAAATAGTAAGTTATTAACATGCTAATTATACCTTTAAAAGAATCAATAGTAAAGTGTTTATTGTATTTTGACGACCTCATACCTCATACCTCATACCTAAAACATGAAACAATACGATTATTTAATTGTGGGGGCAGGACTTTTTGGTTCTGTTTTCGCACATGAGGCTACAAAAAAAGGAAAAAAGTGTCTGGTAATTGACCGTAGAAATCATACAGGTGGTAATATTTTTTCCGAGGAAGTTGAAGGAATTAATGTACACAAATATGGTGCACACATCTTTCATACCAACGATAAAGGAATTTGGGATTATGTGAACTCATTTGTTGAATTTAATCGATACACCAATTCCCCAATGGCAAATTATGAAGGCGAATTATTCAATCTGCCTTTCAATATGAATACTTTCTATCAATTATGGAAAGTAAAAACACCCGAAGAAGCACAAGCTAAAATAGCTGAACAAGTTACAGCTTCAGGAATTAAAGACCCTCAAAATTTAGAAGAACAAGCAATTTCTTTAGTTGGAACTGACATCTATGAAAAACTGATTAAGGGTTATACAGAAAAACAATGGGGACGCAAAGCAACTGAATTACCTGCCTTTATCATCAAGCGTTTACCTTTAAGATTTACTTTTGATAATAATTATTTTAATGATAAATATCAAGGCATTCCAATTGGAGGTTACAATAAATTGACTGAAGGACTTTTAACAGGTATTGAAGTTAGAACTGACGTTGATTTCTTTCAAAATAAAGAAGAATTAATGGGATTGGCTGAGAAGACTGTTTTTACGGGTAATATTGACGAGTTTTATAATTATCAATTCGGCAAATTAGAATATAGAAGTTTGAAATTTGAGCATGAAACTTTAAATCAGGAAAATTTTCAAGGTAATGCTGTAGTTAATTACACAGAAGCAAATATTCCTTACACCCGCATACTCGAACATAAACATTTTGAGTTTGGTAAACAATCCAAAACCGTGGTGACAAAAGAATATCCTTGCGAATGGAGCGTTGGAATGGAGGCATATTATCCCGTGAATGATGATAAAAACAACGAATTATTCAAAAAGTATCGTGATTTATCTCGTCAGGAAGAAAACATAATTTTTGGAGGTCGCTTGGCTGAATATAAATATTATGATATGCACCAAGTTATTGGCTCTGCTTTGGTTACAGCCAATAAAGAATTACAATAGGTAAGAGATTCAATTTAGTTCCTTATTTTGAACACGATTTTAAGATTAATTTGATTAAAAGGATTGTCTATTTAATCAAATTAATCCTACATTCGTGTTCTGTTCATATATATTGAAATAAAAAATATCCTTATGATAAAACAAAAACTACTTTTACTGGGCTTTGCCATTTTGGGAATCGGAAGTTTTATTTATTATAAACAAGCAAGTCAAGTCAGTAATCAAATCATAGACTTTATTCCCGATAATACGCTTGTTTTATTAGAAACAAATGAGATTTCTACCGTCAAAAATTCCGTAATTCCTCGCATCCCATTACTTTCTAAGGCTTCCTCCCAATATCAAATATTAAAGACCATCGGATTTACCCAAAAGGAGATTGACTTATTAATTCACAAAAAAAACCTGTATTTTGCATTATTGCCCGAAGGCAGGAATAGCTTTGCATTTATTAATTATTTACCCTTAGTTTCTGATGATGAACTCTTTTTAGAAAAATTAAATAATCTCTCACAGAATAATATTGGTGTAAGAATTATTCCACATACAACGCAAGGCTACAAAGTAATGGAGGTAATTGATGAAAAAGCAAAACCTCTATTCTCCTACATAACTCAAAATAATTTTTTAGTTTATAGTCAATCAAGTGTGGCTTTGGAAGAATCAATTCTGCATGCTGAAAATAAATGGATAAAATCTATCACCCTCAAAAATTCTCCCTCAAAAACCGATTCAATATTTACTATAACGCATTTTAATCAGGCTTCGATTGATAATTTTTTAAAAGATATTTCAATCAAAAATTCAGTCAATTTCTCTTCTATTTTCCCAAATAATCTTGAATGGTTAAAACCAAGTTCAAACGCAATCGAAGGAATAAGTAGGGTTTCTAAGTCAAACTTATTTGAGGGTCAGAGGGCATCAAATGTTCAGAGTTTAAATACCATACCTAATTCATGTTCTTACTCATTGTTTATGTCATTTTCTGACCAAGAAAAATTGACAGATGAACTGGTGAATAGGTTGGAAGATAATAAGAAAATTAATGCTTTAAGAGAAAAAGTTAACAGTAAGTTTGACGTAGATTTTGACAACCTTTATAACAAAATAGATAAAGAAGTTACCCTTTGTAGTTTTGATAATTCTGAGCAGTCTTCACAAAATAAAGTAGTAATTATTAAGCAAAAAGGTCTTCTAAATCCTTTAAAAGTAATTTCTAATAATATTGCAATTGAAAGTAAAAATGATGTATTTAGTGTTCAATATGGAAGTTTTTTAATTACTTCTTTAGGAATAAAAGAATTTCCGATGATGCTTTTTGGAGAAATTTATGCTGGTTTTGAGGAATGTTATTTCACTGAATATAACGATTATATCATTCTGGCAAGTAGTTTGCGAGTAATGCAAGATTATCTAATTTCAATCAGCAAGGGAGAAGTTTGGAGTAATTCACCAAAAATCAAAAAAATCCTTTCCTATTGTTTACCTGCTAATTTGACCCTTATCGTTGAGAATGGGAAAGCATTAAAAGGACTCCCAAAAATCTTAAATAATGGATGGGCAACGAATGTCAAAAATCATGAAAATGCAATTTTGAGCATTCAAGCCGAAATTCTTCAATTGAGTGCGACAGAAGGACGATTAGTACTTTTGAAAAATATTGAATTAAGTAAAACTTTGCAAAAATCCTCGAATAGCTGGATAAAATTAAGTGGAATCAATATCGAAACAACTTCCAAACCAATGTATTTGGTAAACCCTCAAAATAAAAGTGCTCAAATTTTAGTGCAAAGTTCCGATAATAAATTGCATCTATTTGAAAAAGGAAAAAGTATTTGGAGTTATTTATTGGATAATAAATTGGTTGGTGAGATAAAGGGTATTAAATATTCAAAAACTACCTCTCAGGATTTGATTGCAGTTACAAAAACCAAAATATTTATTCTGATTCGGAATGAAAAAGGGTTTAAAGTATTGGAAAGTAAACCGTACAAGGGCTTAAATCTTGATAATTTTAATGTTTTTGAAAATGAGTCTGATAAAGATAAAAATGTTACTTTAGTTTCTGAAACTGGTGATTCTTACAAATTAAATCAGGAATCGAAAATCCTAATGCCAGTTCACAAATCTAAGGGCATTGGGCAAACACTTGCTCCGATACCAAACATAACCCAGAAGGGTACTGAATATGCCGTAATTTTAGAGAAATCTGGAAAACTATTTTTGCAAGATGTTAATGGGAAAATCGCCCCCAAATTTCCTATAAATATTACTGGCAATTTCTCATCTCCTCCTTTGTTAGAAGGTGAAAACAATAATATTTTCATTAGAATGATTAGTGAAAAAGGAGATTTATACAAAATTAGTTTGGAAGGAAAGATTCTTGAAAAAAGACAATTATTCAGACCTAATAACGAAGTAAAGTTTTCAATGGCAATCAATGAAAGTAACACGGATTGGGTCATGATGCGAACTGATGGAAAAGAAGTTGTAGTATTAGATAAAGATGAAAAAGAACTGTTTGTGATTAAAGGTTTAAATTACGGTAAAAAAGTGTTGGGCTATTATGATTTAGGAATAGCTGGGAAGTTTTTTTCAGTAAATAATGGCTTTGAAAGTTATCGCTACTATGATGAAAATGGAGCCTTCATTGGTAAAATTCCAATTGAATCAATATTCAAGCCAAGTCTTTCGTATTCAGACTCATACAAAAAAATAATCATGAATATTACCACGCCAAGTAGCATCGAAACTTGGTCTGTTAAGATACGCTAATATGCTTTTTAATTCCTTACATTTTTTCTTTTTTTTTATAATTGTTACACTGGGATACTGGTCTTTGGGGTGGAGTGGACGTTGGCGATTACTATTATTTGCGAGCTGTTACTTCTACATGATTTTCAGACCTGAATACATTCTAATTTTATTTTTTACAATCATTATTGATTACTACGCAGGAATTTGGCTTGAAAAAACCGAAGGGAAACAACGTAAATGGTTATTAATTATTAGCATAATTTCTAATGTAGGAATATTGGCTTTCTTTAAATATTACCATTTTGCTTTTGAGAATATTGATAATCTTTTAGGAATTTTTCGTGTGAAAAACCCTTTACCAATATTTGATTTTATACTACCAATCGGACTTTCTTTCCACACATTTCAGGCAATGAGTTATACGATTGAGGTATATCGTGGAAATCAAAAAGCAGAGAAACATTTTGGAATTTATGCCCTTTACGTGATGTTTTATCCTCAGTTGGTGGCGGGTCCCATCGAACGTCCACAAAATGTTTTACCCCAATTTCATAAAACTCATGAATATGATTTTGAAAAAATGAAGAGTGGACTGATGATGATGGCTTGGGGATTATTTAAAAAAGTTGTCATTGCGGATAGATTATCAATGATGGTTGATTTTGCTTATGAAAACCCTTCTGAAAAAACGGGTTTAACACTTTTAGTTGCCACCTTCTTTTATACATTCCAAATATACTGTGATTTTTCTGGATATTCGGACATTGCTTTGGGTTCTGCAAAAGTGATGGGATATGACTTAATGGAAAATTTTAGGACACCTTATTTTTCAACCTCAATTTCAGAATTCTGGCGACGTTGGCATATTTCACTTTCTACTTGGTTTAGGGACTATCTTTACATTCCTTTGGGTGGAAATAGGGTTTCGGAATGGCGAAGATATTTCAATCAATTTTTCGTCTTTATGATAAGTGGCTTATGGCATGGTGCTGCATGGACGTTTGTGATTTGGGGTTCTTTGCACGGTTTTTATTTGATTTTTGCAGTGTTAAGAGATAAATATTTACCGAAATTATCTTTACCAAAAAATCTATTGGGTAAATCTGTAAATCTCATTACCACCTTTATTTTAGTGATGTTAGCGTGGGTTTTCTTTCGGGCAAAAGAAACCAAGGATGCTTTTATAATCTTGAAAAAAATAAGTACATTTTCATTGAATCAAGATTTCAAAAGCCCATTAAATTCTACGGAAATGTGGTTTTCTTTGTTTTTGATAGGGGTTTTATTATGGAAAGAATATACTTTTTTTGAAATAAATACGCAAAATACACGTAAATTTTATGGGTTAGTATTTCTCTTTGCCTTGACTATTTATTTCTTTGGGGTTTTTAATACAAACCAGTTTATCTATTTTCAGTTTTAGTATGTTTTCAAAATTCCTCAAATACTCAATCCTACTATTAGCCATTTATTTATGGTTACAAGCCTACTCTCCTTTGGTTTATAAATCATCACGACTTTTCCCCGATGATTATAGAAATGGAGATTTATACCATCTTTCCTATTTACCTCAATTCAAAGAAAAATTGCCAATTTGTAATTCTATGAGAGGTGTCAAAAAAGAGCAAAATGTTAATCTTTATATTATTGGAGACAGCTTTACGGAGGAACAAAGGGTTAGCAAAAAAGACATAATTGCCGCAAATTATACGAATATACATTGGAGTAAAGAAACTGACATTCAATTAGATACGACCCAAAAAAATATTTTAATTTTAGAAACAGTTGAACGTACTTTCAAAGAACATTTTTCTCAGGAAGTTGATAATTTCAATTTGGGAAAAATTAATCAAGAAAATACCGAAAGAAAATCTTGGAAACGTAGATTAAAAGAGAAAATAGACCGCTCAATCGCATTCATTTTCCCAAAAAGCGAAAGCATAGAGCAACGTTTTGAGGCATCACTTTTTAGCTATGATTTCTTTTTGAAGTTTAGGGAATTAAAAGCAAATTTGAATAATATATTTTTCGATAGAATTGAGAAAAAAGTAATCTTATCAAAAGACAAAAACAACATTTTCTTTTCCGAAGAATCTTCTCCAACAGATTCACATTCAGCATTTTATCCTTTCAATGATAAAGAAAAAGCTGTTTTAGTAAATAATATTAATAATACACAAAAGAAATATTTATCAGAAGGATTTGATGAGGTTTATTTGTCAATTATTCCTAATAAGGTAAGCATTCTTGCCCAAGATTTAGGGAATTACAATCATTTAATCGAAAGAATTCAAGCAGACTCAAGTCTAAATACGCCAATAATTGATACATATTCTGAGTTCATACAAAATCCTTCAAAATATTACCTAAAATCCGATTCTCATTGGACTTGTGAAGGCAGAGATTTATGGTTGAAAAAAGTAAATAAAATACTTACAACACCATGACAATCACGCAATTAGAATACGTTTTAGCAGTCGAGAAACTCAGAAATTTTGCAAAAGCTGCCGATAGTTGCTTCGTTACGCAACCCACTTTAAGTATGCAAATTCAAAAGTTGGAGGAGGAATTGGACATTAAAGTTTTTGATAGAAGTCATCAGCCTGTAATTACCACAAAAATTGGATTAGAATTTATTCAACAGGCACGTATAACGGTTTCTGAATTTTATAAAATTAAGGATACTATCAATGCCAACAAACACGATGTTTCTGGAGAAGTTCGTTTGGGAATTATTCCCACCCTCGCCCCTTACCTTATCCCTCTTTTTTTAACTGATTATTTGTCAAAAAATACTTCTATTCACTTGAAAATCAGAGAGTTAACTACCGACAGAATAATTGAAGGGTTAAAAAATGATGAATTAGATTTAGGTTTATTAGCAACGCCCCTTCAACAACCAAATCTTATAGAACATCCCATTTTTTACGAAGAATTAGTGCTGTATGTTTCTCGAGAAAATGCAATTTATAAGAAAAAATATGCCCTATCAGAAGACATAAATCCCAAAGAATTATGGCTTCTGGAAGAAGGACATTGTTTGAGGTCACAAATTGAAAATTTATGTGAATTGAAAAGAAAATCGATTGGAAACAATCAATTTGAGTATCAATCTGGAAGTTTAGAAACGCTTCGCAAAATGGTCGAACGAAATCAAGGAATAACAATTTTACCAGAATTAGCTACCTTGGATTTTGATAAAGAGCGGTTAAAGTTAGTTCGTCATTTCAAATCACCCGAACCTGTACGTGAAATAAGTCTGGTGGCACACAAGAATTTTGCAAAAAATGGAGTACTAAATTCCCTAAAAACCAGTATCTTAGATTCATTACCTAAAAAAATCAAAGAAAATAGAGACCATAATATTCAAAGTTTATGAAAAATAATCCAAAAGTTTTAACTGCTTGGACAATGTATGATTGGGCAAATTCTGTGCATTCATTGACCATTACTTCAGCAATTTTCCCAATTTATTTTCCGATTGCTGCAGTTATGATGCCTTCCCAAAGCACAAAACTTGACTTTCTGGGTTGGCAAGTTGAAAATACAGTTATCTACTCTTATGCCGTTTCTTTGGGATTTTTATTGTTAGCCTTTTCAGTGCCACTCGTTTCTGCCATCTCGGATTATACAGGGAAGAAAAAGGTATTTATGAAAATGTATTGTTATTTAGGGGCGATTTCTTGTATGCTTTTATTCTTTTTTAAAGAGGGTGATTATTATTTAGGAACTTTTGCTTTCTTGTTTTCAATAGTCGGCTGGGGGGGAAGTATCGTTTTTTATAACTCTTACATTCCTGAAATTGCCACAGAAGATAAGTTTGATTCTTTATCTGCACGTGGTTTCACGATGGGATATTTGGGGAGCGTAGTCTTACTTATTCAAAATCTGACAATGGTCTTGAAACCAGAATGGTATGGAGGAATTACGGGTGGAGAAGCCTCAAGAATTTCATTTTTAACGGTGGGTATTTGGTGGTTAGCCTTTGCTCAAATTCCTTTTGCCATATTACCAGAAACCCAAAAGCCTCAGAAGAAAACGGGCAATTGGATTTTCAATGGTTTTAAAGAATTGAAAAAAGTCTTTGGAGATTTACAAAAATTAGACATTACCAAGAAATTCCTTTTATCATTTTTCTTTTATAACATGGGGGCTCAAACAGTAATGTACCTGGGAGCTTTGTTTGGCGGACAAGAATTAAAACTTCCTTCTGAATCTCTCATCATTACCATTTTGTTGATTCAATTAGTTGCCATTCCAGGAGCATATATTTTCTCTCAATTATCCGAGAAAGTAGGGAATACGAAATCCTTATCGTACATCGTGCTGATTTGGATTGTTATTTGCGTAGCAGGATATTTCGTATATTCAAGAAATGAATTTTACGTTTTAGCCACTGGCATTGGTTTCGTGATGGGTGGAATTCAATCTCTTTCACGCTCAACTTATGCCAAAATGTTACCCGAAAATTCCACTGAAACGGCATCATATTTTAGTTTCTATGATGTTTGTGATCGACTATCAACAGTCTTGGGAACATTTATGTTTGGTTTGGTGAATCAAATAACGGGCAGTATGAGAATTAGTTTGTTATTTTTAACGGTATTTTTTGCCATCGGATTTGTCTTACTGTTAAGAATCCCTTCTAAGAAAATTTACTTAATTACTCCATGAAACATTTGTAAAAATGCTTTTTCAAACGGATATTTGTATTTCTATGTACGAGGGCTGTTAGCTCAGTTGGTTTAGAGCGCCGCCTTGACAGGGCGGAGGTCGTAGGTTCGAATCCTATACCGCCCACCACCACCAAATCCGTTCAAAATTTGAACGGATTTTTATTTTTTTCTGGCAATCTCCGCTTGATAATATCTGAACATAAAATCATACATAACCAGCTCATGCGTTCGTTGATTGTCACCAATAGTTCTATTGACTGTCATGTGGATGGTATCACTTAAATATTTTGTCAATTCCTGTTCTGATTTCAATTCTTTTATTTTGCTTATTATGCCACTTATTTTTTTACTTTTAGCATTAATAAATTCAAAAAGCGGAGCATAATCATGCGTTTCATTTAAAGATTTGTCTAAAATTTGTTCAATAAAAGTTCTATTATTCCTAAATCTTTGGTCTAATTGCAACTTCAAATCTTTATCAATATTAAATTCATTGGCAAAACTTGTTTTCATTTTTTCCAGTAATTTCTTCTTATCGGTAATGGTGAGTTCAAAATTGGATAAATAAGTATCAATTAATTTCAAACACCATTGCCATCTAATTACTTCTCGTTCCTCCCCCAAAGTTCGATCAATCATACCAATAATTGCTTTACTATCTTCAAAAAATAAAGTTTCGGTCATTTCCATAACCTCCGCACCATATCTTTCAATCTCTCTTTGATAGGTATCTATTTGAATTTTCCACAAAATTCCTTCATCTTCAAAACTTTGAATAGCATTTTTAATTTGTAGTAACACCTCAACCATCTTTGAAAAATCAGTTAGATGGACTCTAAAACGTATGTGTTTTTCGGGGTCAGCGTACCTTATAAAAAACCATTTATCAATCAAATTTTCTACTATTAATTGTTCAACAACAGGATTTATAGCTTGCGTTAAAACGGTATCTGCCATTTTAGTCCCAATATAAAGTTTAAAATACAGCCATTCAGATCCTACGGAAAAATTGCGTTGGATGTTTGTGTTTTCAGTTTTAATATTTTGACTTATTCCTTGATAAACCATTTCTTCGTTCATGAAAGAAGCAATGAATTGATTCGTGAAGCCCTGCAATAATTCATTTTTAATTTGACTACTTTCTTCCTCATAAAAAAACTCCTTAAGCTCAATTTTATCCCGATTTTTGATAGTGTCAACCCAAATTTGAACACACAAAAGGTTTTCAGTATTTACTACTAATTCATTATCAAAATCTGCTAAAACAAAACGTTTTGGCAATTTCCATTTAACTTTAAATTTTTCTAAACACACCAGTAAACTTTCTGATTTACAGGTAATTAATTCAATTAAGTCATCTTTTTGAAATCGCCAAATTGCCAAAGATATAATGACATTTTTGTATGTTAATCTTGGAGAAAACACACTTTGAGGAGCAATATTTATCCAGTCTAAATCGAAATTATTTTGAAGATTTTGGGTTTGTAAATCACACAGAAAATTATAGAGCGGTAAGGAATTTTGAGTAAAATTGTGAGCATTACTCAACCTGGGGATGATTTCTTTGTTTAACTTTTTGGAGCGAAGTACCACTTTATCTTGTTGCAAATCAACTGAAACGTACAAATCATCTAATGAAATTTGATTTTCGAGAGGGAGCGACGATTTTGCCAAATATGGAATTTCATAAGCTCGAAATGGTGGATGCAATAAGATATTTCCTACCCTATTTTCTGGTAGATGGACAATCTCAGCAAAAATAAAGTGAGGATTTCGGGATTCTTCTTCTGCTATTATATTTTGTACTATATCAAGAATTTTTTTATCTGCATGAGCAAAACGCCCCAATAAATTAGCGGCACTTGAGCCACTAATTCCTTCCAAGTATAAGGGTAAATTGTCATTCCCCGTAATTCTAAACATTATTGAATTTGAAGGTGAAGTCTTTGCATTATTTATGGCAAATTTACTTAATTCTTCCTCTTTTAACTCAACTTCGTAACTATCGTTTTTATAAGCCTCCAACCATACATTGAAGAGATATTGTTGAAAAGAATTTTGAGAAAAATTTAAGGTATTATTAGTTTTCACTGGTAAATTTAATTCCTCCGCTATTGGTGTATTTTTGCTCTTTCCCGAATTCCCGTAGCCTATACCTACCTCGGTATCAAGGGCAAATAAAATGGGCAATTCTTTCGTTTCATATCGGTCAAAATAATTACTTTTAAAATCTATAAGTTTTTGATTTACAGAGTTTAAAGCAATTTTCTGAAACAATTGATGAACTTCTTTTAGTGAGGTTTGATAAGTTGAAGCTAATTGATTTTCATTAAACAATTTAACCAAATCTGTTTGAAACAATTTTCCTTCTTCGTAGGGAATTCCGAAGGCTTTTATTAATTCCACAACCTCCTGATAAACCAAAACATCATTATTAGTTTTGGTATCTATCTTAGCTAATTGTGCTTCAATTTTATTCAGTAAATCTGAAATATTTGTATGATTTGAAAGCGTATTTTTAATTTGCGAAGTAAGTTCATCTCCTGTGATAGCGGGTTCCAATTCACTCACTAAAAGCTGTGAATCAATCAATTGCTCTATAAAACCAATGGCATCTTCTTCGGAAATGTCATCATCAAGTAAGGCTGGAACAATCTCATGAATCGTTTTACCATATTTGCACAAATCCAAGACCAATTGTATATACTCAGACCAATTGATTGCACTAATCTGATGCTTTCTTTGCCCATTCACATAACTATATTCAATGTAACGAATCTCATTGCCTACTTGATAAATACTTGAATTTAGGGAAAATTTTAAAGTACATTTTATTTCGGGTATTTCAGCCAACTTCTGGGCTAATGCACCAGCAAAGTGCATATCCAATCGTGTTTTTCTTTGTGTATTTGAAGAAAGTAATAAATCCGTTTTCTCACCCCATTTCACCACGCCACAACCAGCAAAAAGTCCAAATGGGGTACATCTGCTGCACATTCTGAGATAATATTTTCCTAATGAAGTTGGTATTTTTAACAACTTCTTAGGGTCAGTCACCTTTCCTTCCTTCCAATTCATTGCCTCTTGAAAAAGTACGGGTGATGCCAAATACAGAGCCTCTGCAAACGTTGCATTATCAAGAAAATCTTTTAAAAATTGTTCGGAAATGTCGTCATAAAATGGAAGGGAAGGCGTTCTGACGATAAGTTGATTGAGAAACATATTGTAGTTCTGGGATTAGGACATAAAAAATTCTTGGTTCTTTTGTAAATTACGTAGAACCAAGAATTGTATTGAATTAAAAATCAGTGTCGGCTTTTTTTAAACGTCAAGCATTTTCTTGAACCATCAAAATAAATGGTTGATTTGCTCGAATCCTTTACACCTACGCCTACTTGAGATTGAACACTAAATATAATAGCACACAAAACGGATGTTATTAAAATTCTCATGTAATATTGGGTTCAAAATAGCTTTTAATAATCTTGACTAATTGGGTGAATCATTAATTCATCAATTACTACGTGTTTGGGAGCTTCCAAAATATAGGTAATGACATCAGCCATATTTTGAGATGTCAGATATTCTGCTTGGTGCGGATCACCTTCTTCTTTATTATGGAAATATGTATCAACCAAACCCGAATAAACGACTGAAACTTTGATGGCATCTCTACGTACTTCTTTTCTTAACGCCATTGAGAAAGCATCTTGGGCATATTTTGAAGAACAATACAATGAACCACCATCAAAAACACGCTTAGCAACGTCTGAGGCTACATTTATGATATGTCCTCCTCCCGCTTTTTTCATGTAAGGAATAGTTTCACGACAAAAAAGGAACGTTCCTTTCACGTTAGTATCATAAATTGAATCCCAATCAGCAGTTGAAATTTCGGTTGCTTGTTGAAAAATTCCAAAGCCAGCATTATTAATTAGACCATCAATTTTTCCAAATTTTTCAATCGTCGAAGCAATGGACGTTTTAACAAATTCTTCGTCCGAAACTGAACCAACAAAGATTTCAGCTTGCGTTCCTATTACTTCAATTTCTGCTTTCAAGCTCAGCAATTCAATTTCGCTTCGAGCAATTAGACTTAAATTTGCTCCTTTCTCGGCTAAAAGTAAAGCCAAAGACCTTCCAATGCCTTTACTTGCCCCAGTAATTATTATAGTTTTGTTTTTAATTGACACTTTTTGACTGTTTAGTTATGAATTTTATTTGCCAAATTAACCATAAAAATGGTTCAATTCCTACGATAAAAAGATTCTTAAATTAAAAATCTCCTCATTTGAATTTGATATAAACTAACTTCGTGTTTGAAACATAACTTATTTAAAAATCATCATGCAAACTATCAAATTTGAAATTTATCCTAATTTTTTTATTGTAGCCGATACTTTTGGAGACCCAGAACATAAACCAGTAATTTTCCTTCACGGTGGCGGTCAAACAAGGCATTCCTGGGGCGATACTGCAAAAATAATTGCAAAAAATGGATATTATGCCCTTGCCTTGGATGCTCGTGGACACGGGGATAGTAGTTGGTCAGAAGCTGGCAATTATAACATTGAAGATTTGGGAAATGATTTAAGAGAAGTTGTCAAGCAGATTGGTAAAAACCCCGCTATTGTTGGCGCCTCGATGGGCGGATTAACTTCCTTAATTGCGGAAGGAGAAGCATCAGAATCTATTTCATCGGCTATTATTTTAGTTGATATTGCCCCTAAAACAGAGCAGAAAGGCATTGAACGAATCTTTGCTTTTATGTCATCCAATAAGCATGGATTTGCTTCAATGGAAGAAGCAGCGGAGTCAGTTTCAGCCTATTTACCCAACAGAACAAAACCGAAAGACCATTCAAGATTAGAGAAAAATCTGCGTCTGCGGGCAGATGGACGCTATTATTGGCATTGGGATATGAAAATGTTGGAACTTTGGAAGAGCATTACACCCGATCAACAAATTAAAAATGAGACCCGAATGTATCAAGCCGCCAAGAACTTGAAAGTGCCAACGATGATTGTCAGAGGTGGTATGTCTGACGTAGTGTCAGAAAAAGTGATGGCAGAGTTTTTAGACGAAGTGCCTCATGTGCGGAGTGTGAATGTCTCAGATGCAGGACACATGGTGGCGGGTGATTCCAATCATGCTTTTACGAATGCAGTGTTGGAGTTTTTGAAGGAGGTTTATTGAGTTTGTAAAGTGAATTTGACAGGAAACTTAAACACTTGAATTTTTCATTACTTGGTCGGTAAGCCTACTTCGTCCCGTGGATGCGTGTCTTCACCAGACAACATGCGAAAGCAATGCAAATATTTGATTTTTAGATAATTACAAATAAAACTGTTCGAGTTTTGCTTTCGCAAGTTGGTTGGTCAGGAGACGCAACCACGGGGACGGAGGGTTTTACCAGCCACGGACTTAGGGACACCAGCCACAGAAACATATAATTTAACAAAAAGAATTTTATGAAATTAATAGCAGAAGGTCATCATGTTTTAGAGTTTTTATCTAATAAAGAAAGTCTGATAAGTGGAGAGTTAAAAAGAGTTTCGATTTATCATCAAGATAATCAACTTAATATTGATTTAAACATCAAATTATTGTATTCTAAAAAATATGAAGAAATATTAATACAATTAGTTGATGTTTTCGAGTATTCTCTTAATTATAATTCAAGTAATACTTTTTATTTTATAGAAGAATATAAATTTTTCATCGATGATGTGTGTACCTATATATCATTGGACCCCATAAATGGTTCTAACAATATAGATATAGATGATAATGATTTTATAAAAGCTAAAAGTGTTATTTTGTATTCAAATGAAGATAAATAAAGAGTTGCAAGTTGGCGAGTGTCCCACTCGACAACTTGCGAAAGCAAAAACTCGAATAATAAAGCCTGATGTTGTTGTCAGTGTCCTCACTGACAAATGGAGTCCAATTATCAGTGAAGACACTGACAATAACGTGATAACTACTATTTCGCCTTTTCGCCTTTGTTGGTCTTCCATTTGAGCAAAAAAGTGGCGTGCCGTTGTGCGGTGTTTTTCACCCACAACACTTGCGGAAGCACCTTGTGCAGAGGAGTTATGAATTTCTAAAACATCAAAAAAGGTCGTTGAAAGCAATCTAACGTCCTTTTTTGATATATAAATGAGTCGTTTTATTAAGTTTATAGTGGAAAAACACCAACAACGGAATCAAACAGTGCAATTAGTATGATTTTAGACTCTTATCAATAGAATATTCTCTGTGCAACCTTTTAACACAACAATAATCATAATTTAGTTTGCAAATAGTTGTTATACTAATTATATTTACTGACAAATATTTAAACTAAGAAAATGACACAAGAATATTCTAATTACACACCAGAAGATTTTGAAGTTTGGAGAATCCTTTTTAATCGACAAATTGAACAATTAAAGCCTATTGCCAGCAGTGCTTATTTAGAGGGCATTAAAAAAGTAAATTTTTCTGCCGATAAAATTCCAAACTACTCAGAAACTAACGTCTTACTTCAAGAATTAACAGGATGGCAAATTCACGTTGTGCCAGGTTTAATTGATAATCGTCCATTTTTTGAATTGATGCAAAACAAGCGATTTTGTGCTTCAACTTGGCTTCGTAAACGGGAACAATTGGATTATTTAGAAGAACCAGATATGTTTCATGATATATTTGGACACGTGCCCCTGCTTTCAAATCAATCTGTCTGTCATTTTTTAGAAGAATTAGCTCGAATTGCCCTTCGCTTTGTGGACAATGAGGAAGCAATTGAATATATTGCAAGATTATATTGGTACACCGTCGAGTTCGGATTAATCAGAGAAAATGGGCAGTTAAAAATTTATGGTGCAGGAATTTTATCATCATCAGGAGAAAGTATTTATTGTTTAGAATCAACTCATCCTCAGCGTCTTAACTATAATGTTCGTCAAATATTTGATACACCTTTCATAAAAGACCATTACCAAGAACAATATTTTGTCATCGATTCATACCAACAACTTTTTGACTCAATTCCAGGTATTGAGAGAGAATTAGAAGCAAGAATGAACGCCATTATTCCCCGAAAATTTTTCGTGCAGAATGATTTAGAAATTAAATATCAATTGGCAAATATTTGATTTTTTGGAGGTATTTTTCGTAAATAAGTCAATTATGTGTTAATTTGGTAAACAATTGTTGTTTAGACAATATTTGTACATTTCCATTTATTTAGCCATTCACTGAAAATGACCTCCAATCCTTCCGAAAATAGAGCGTATTTCTTTAAAATTGATACAACAATTAAAAAGATAAGACAGAGAATTCAAAAGAAGTTTGATGACTTAAACGTTGATTTAACCGTGGATCAGTGGGTGCTTTTAGACCATATTTTTAGGTATGAAGCCAATGGAATTAGTCAAAATGAACTGGCGGAAATGACGGTTAAAGATGCCCCAACTGTGACAAGAATTATTGATTTATTAGTAAAAAAAGGCTTGTCAGAACGCACAATGGCAGAAAATGACCGTCGTAAGTTTAATATTACGTTGACCGATGCAGGAAGAAGAAAGTTTGATGAGGCTTATCCAATAGTGGCGGAAGTAAGAAGGAAAGGTTGGGGAGATTTGAATGATGAAGATTATAAAACTTTTGTAAGAATTTTAGATTCGATTTATACAAACATTACAGTGTAGAGTACCAGGTGTGTTCCTAAAATAATCAGTAATCCAATTTTTTCGAGGGTATGTCCGAATCCTGATTTTAGATTTTTAATAACTTCTTCACCTGTAAAACCCAGACTGCGTTAAAAGTTAATTTATGACATTTCTCCAGCAATAGAATGCTTCAAAACCATTTTAACTACCTGAATGTCAGAACTTTGACTTAAAGCGAACATCAATTTAGTAATGGCGGCTTCAGTGGTGATATCCGCTCCACTAACAACCCCAATTTCTTGTAAATATTGACTCGTTTGGTATCTTCCTTGCGTCACTCGCCCACCATTGCACTGGGAAACATTATAAATTATAATTCCTTTTTCGATAAATTCTTTCATCAATTTCAAAAACCAATCAACCGTTGGTGCATTCCCTGAACCAAAAGTTTCTAAAACTACACCTCTTAATCCTTTAATTTCTAAAATATTACGAACTACCTTCTCCGTTATTCCTGGAAATAGTTTTAAGATAACCACATTTTCATCCAAAGAATCATGAACTTTCAAAATGGACTCAGATTCATAGTGCTTAAGGTAAGGTTTTTTATATTCAATTTTGATTCCTGCTTCAGCCAAAACGGGATAATTTTCCGATTCAAAAGCATTGAATTGAACACTTTCATTCTTTCTGGCACGGTTTCCTCGCAATAGAACCGAATTGAAATAAATACAAACCTCGGAAATAATGGGACGATTATTGGTTTGTGCTGCAGCAATTTCGAGTGCAGTGATAAAGTTTTCCTTCGCATCGGTTCGGGCAACGCCAATGGGTAATTGAGCCCCCGTAAGAATAATGGGTTTATTTAGATTTTCCAATAAATAACTCAAAGCGGAGGCGGTATAAGCCATGGTATCCGTACCGTGAAGAATTACAAACGAATCATATTTAGCGTAATTTTGCTCAATCATTTTTGCCAACATCACCCAAGTTTCTGGATTCATATTGGAAGAATCAAGCAATTCATCAAAAGTTAATACCGAAATCTCAAAATCTAAACGTGCCATTTCGGGTAAATTATCTGGAATTTGGGCAAAATCAAAAGGTACTAAACTATCCGTTTTTGCATCATAAACCATACCTAAAGTGCCTCCTGTGTAGATTACAAGCACTTTTACATCATCTTTGCCGTCGGCTTTTGTTTTTATTTTAATGGTTTTCATTTAGTTAGATTTTGAGCATTCAAACTCGTTTGTTCTATCACTTCCTCAACTCCAATTTGCATCATATCTGCCACTTTCTGTGCAATAATTTGCAGATAAACGGGTTCATTTCGTTTACCTCGATACGGAACGGGTGCCAGATAAGGAGCATCGGTTTCAAGGACAATATGCTTCAAATCAATGTGTGGTAAAATTTTATCTAAACCGCCATTTTTGAACGTCGCAACTCCCCCAACTCCTAATAAAAAGTTTAATTCAATGGCTTTTTGAGCTTCTTCTAATGTCCCCGTAAAACAATGAAAAATACCTTTCAAATTGGGGTCAGCATTTTTTTCAATAAGGGCAACAGTCTCCCAAAAAGCATTTCGGGAGTGAATATCAATCCAAAGATTATGTTTTTTTGCTAAGGAACATTGAGTTAAAAAAGCATCCTCCTGTTGTTGAATAAAAGTTTTATCCCAAAACAAATCCATGCCAATTTCACCAATGGCAATGAATTTTTCTTTATTTAACCAGTCTTCAACGATGTATAATTCTTTCTCGAAATCTTCTTTTACATAACACGGATGCAAGCCCATCATAGGGCGACATTTGGTTGGGTATTTTGTTGCCAAAGTCATCATGCCTTCAATCGTTTCTGAATTACAATTTGGCATCCAGATTTCTGTTATTCCAGCCTCAAAGGCTCGATTCAACATTTCTTCAAGGTCTTCAACGAAAGCTTCGTCGTATATATGTGCGTGGGTTTCTATCATTTTAATTGATTATATTATTCGTAAATCCGTCCTTTCCAATCCACTTTCACAGGGGAATAATAAAAGAAAATCATGGTCATTTGCCACCAGTTGGCGTAAAATTCATAAAAAAGTAAATATTTAATTAAATGGTACTCTTTAAGAATTAAAATGGTTGGTAATACAGTTAGCGTTTGGTTTAACCATTTAACAACCCAAATAATTAAAGCCATTTTCCAAGAAAAATTGATTCCTATTATTAACAAAATTGGCAAAAATAAGGCTTGAAGAAACAATAAGCCCACAATCCACCATGGACATTGTAAGGCTCCAACCATCCATCGTTTCCGCTGATGTAAGAATTCTTTTAGCGTTGTAATCGGTAAGGTTTGATTAAATACTTCTTTATTTATGGTGTTTTTAAATCCAAAACCTTTTTTGACAACTTCGTGGAATAGTGCAAAATCTTCCGTAATTGAAAACGGTATTTTTGCATATCCACCTGTGGCTTCATAAGCCTTGCGAGTTACGGCAGAATTATTGCCTAAGCCCGTCAAAGGAATTCTCAAATCAGCCGCCAATTTTAATAAAGTCAAGGCGTGAAGCCAATCTATTGATTGAAAATGATGCCAAATTGAATTTCCATTGATGGAAGTAATACCTACTTGATGACCAATACTTCCATCTTTTTCAAAGTTACTAATCATCCCTTTTATCCAGTTGGGATTTACCGTTACATCTGCATCACAAATTAAGAAATATTCGCCAGTTGAGTATTCGTAAAGATTAGCTAAAACATTTGCCTTGCCTCTTTGATTGTTTATAATATTCTGGATGTCAATTAATTGAAAATAATATTTTTCGGCTATAAATTGACTGACTAATGAATGAGTTTTATCAGTAGATTTATCGTTCCCGATTAAAACTTGTAATGATTCGATTGGATAATCAAGTTTTTCAATAGATTTTAAACAGTTGAGAATGTTTTCTTCTTCATTTCTGGCGGCAATCCAAATGGTTACTTTGGGATATTTCATATAAGGTACAAGGGATATTTTACCTGCTTTTTCAATTCGATAAAATTTGTAAACCCTTTAATTAATTAGAGTGATTTAAAAATATAGTCTTGTTCAGAAAAGTATTCTAAAAATTTCGGTAAAGCGTAAATTAAATTTTTACTGGCTTTTACACTATCATGAAAAAGTACAATTGAACCCTTTTCAGTATGTTGCAATGCTTTTGATAGAACTCTTTCCTTAGAAATACTTTGGTCATAATCTCCAGTCAATACGTCCCACATCACGATTTCGTGCGATTTCAAAATCTCTTTCGCTTGACTTCTTTTGATTCTTCCAAAAGGGGGGCGAAATTTTCGATTTTCGATTGTCCCATTCCGAACACCAGATTTCAAGCATCTCTCAAAGATAAGTTCTTCACATTTTCTAAAATTATCTACATAATATTCATCTTCGGAATCCCATCCTCTGAGATGGTTAAAAGTGTGATTTCCGATAGTATGTTGCTGATTTACAACTTTTTGAAATATCTCTGGGTATTTTTCTATATTTCCTCCAATGCAAAAAAAGGTAGCTTTTGCCTTATATTTTTCCAATTCTTCCAATACAAATTCAGTAATTTCTGGAATTGGTCCATCGTCAAAAGTCAGGAAAATTTCTTTCTTTTCCGTTGGAATTCGCCAGAGGAAATTTGGGTACAAAGCCCGCATTAAAAAATTTGTTTTGTGAACGAACATAAATTTTATGATAATTTTCTCCCTTTCCAGTTGAAGCCTTTTCGTTGTGCCAATAATCCAAAAAAAATCACATAAAAGGGATAAATGATTTGTACTAATGGAATATATTTTATTTTATATTTATGACCAAAATATCTGATAACCAAGAATAAAAAGACAAATTCAGGTAAACATTTCAAAAATAAATTAAAAAAATCTTGCGTAAAAATACTATAAATCATTCCTAAATTTACGACAAAAATGTAAATAGCCAATGCTCCTACTTTCCAATCTTTATAGTGTTTCCATTTACTCGCCCAGCGTTTTCTTTGATGATAAAATTGGTTAAAATCTGGCTGTGATTTTGTTTGGACAATGGCATTTTGGTCAATGTTAAAAATAATTTTCTCTGGATAAATATTTGCTATTTTGTGCATCAAAAATTCATCATCTCCCGAAGCTAAATGCTCATTTCCTTGAAAACCATTAACTTCCTCAAAAACTTCTCTTGTGTAAGCAATATTTGCTCCATTGCACATATTTGGCTTTTTCAAAAACATGGAACAAGCACCCGAACCAATTAAACTGGCAAATTCGATAATTTGAAAAGTATTCCAAAGTGATTTTTCATCCGTGAAAGTAACCGCCGAACTGATTAATTTTGCATCATTTTTTTTGTAAATATTCTCAATCGAAGTAAGCCAATTTTCCGAAACTCTACAATCTCCATCGGTCGTAATTATTAATTTTCCTGATGAAATTTCTATGCTTTTTTGAATAGCTCTTTTCTTGGGCGATAACCCATTGTCATTCAAAATATTTAATAATCTTAAGTCATATTGGGCAACCTCTTGAAAAGCTAAAACCATCCTTTCTGTATCATCGGAAGAACCGTCGTTAGCAATAATTACTTCAAAGTTTTTGAAAGGATAAGTTTGTCGGTTCAAATCTTGTAGAAGATTTTGTATGTTATCTTGTTCATTTCTAACGGGGATAATTATCGTCAATTTAGTATCTTTTAGGCTAATATATATAGTTTTATCCTTTATCATTTTTAACCATGTTAATATAAAAACCATGTTTAAAATAAAGTATAAACAGTTGATTATCAGAATAATGTTCATTTAAAAAATTGATTGAATTATATTATTTTGCACAAAATAAAATTACTTTAAGAATCAAAATGAGACTCCATTTTAAGATTATAAGTAGTTTTTAAGTTAAAATTCTTGGTTTAACATTTGATTCGTCGTTATCTTGCAATATGTCAGAAAAAAAGGAAAAAATAATTTTAGGAGTTGACCCTGGAACTCGATTTATGGGCTACGGTGTGATTTTAACACAGGGCGACAGCATGAAAGTTTTACAATATGGTGTCATCAATTTGAGCAAATATACAACGCAAGGCATCAAATTAAAGAAAATGTTTGATAGAATTATCGGAATAATTGAAGAATTCTTACCCGATGAAATGGCAATTGAAGCTCCTTTTTTTGGGGTAAATGTACAATCGATGTTGAAATTAGGGAGGGCTCAGGGCGTTGTAATGGCTGCCGCTTTATCAAGAGAAATTCCGATTGTTGAATATTCTCCTAAAACGGTGAAACAGTCGGTTACTGGCAATGGCAATGCCTCAAAAGAACAAGTGGCTCACATGCTTGACCAATTATTGAAAATGAAATTAGATGCCAAAATGTTTGATGCAACTGATGCTCTGGGCATCGCAGTTTGTCACCATTTTCATGGCAACAGTATCATGGCAACGATGAAAGGTACGAAAAAAGGTTGGGGAGCATTTGTGAATGAAAATCCAGAGAGAGTCAAATAAATTAAAAATTAAGAGTTAAAAATTAAAAATTAAATAAGGAACGGGAATTAAATAAGTTATCCAAATCTATACGAAGTAATTTTTGAACGATTTGAGGTCTAAAACCGCAATTTAGCATCGCTAAATGAGGATT
>JAYVIV010000137.1:0-12170 GCA_043769985.1 Arcicella sp. | reverse complement strand
TTAGAAACTTAACAACTTATCAACTTCTTTTCACAAAGTTAATCCAAATGTTAAAATATTGCCATATTTTGTTAAAACTGTTAAGAGATGTTAAAATGGTAAGTAGGTGTCCAATAAAACAATAGATGATTTCGTCAAGAGAATAGTTTACAAAATTTTCAAATAAACTTTTATACATCATGAAAAAATTATTCAAACTCTCCATTTTAACTATCACCGTTCTGTGTGCAAATTATGGTTCAATTTTCGCTCAAGACGAGCAGAAGGCTTTTAAGGAAGGAGATAAAGTTCTCTCAGTTGGCATTTCTGGAGGAAGAGGCTCATCAGGATATTCAAGTCTGACTCCCACAGTTTCGTTTGATTATGGATTGAAAGGTACTCGGGGAATCGTGAGTATTGGCGGATTTTTGAGTTATTCAAATAGTACAACTCAAATTGCATCTACATTTGGTTCTATTCAAACATATAATCCTCTGGATACAAGTACATATTACAGTTCATTCACAAATTTGAACAGACAATCCATAACGGCGGGATTAAGAATCGGGCTACATTATTCAACTCGGAAGTGGGATTTGTATGCAGGGGCTATGGTAGGTTATCAATTCGATATATCAAAAAATTATCAAGTAATTACCTCATCATTTAAAAAAGACCTTAATTCTCAGTATCCAGTTGTTAATTCTACCTCATCAACATTCTCACGTTCGCCAACATTTAATCCAAACAATATCATTATCAGCCCTTACGCAGGAGCAAGATATTATCTAACTCCAAAAATATCCATAAATTTAGAAGTAGGACAACATACGGGCAACATCGGAATCGGCTTCAAATTCTAAATTACACAAAATAGGCGAGCCTCATCAAGGTTCGCCTATGTTCTGACAATCAGTTAGTTACGCAATTTTATCCTAATTAGTAACAAAATGGTAACAAAAAGCCTTACCAATTATGGTAAGGCTTAGAGTAATTAAACTAAATCCGTAATAGGAAAATCAAATTCATATCCTTGCTTCGTCATATTCCAATAGTCAAAAATATTAACATAAATTTCTGACGCAATGACGGAAAAAGATTTTCCTTCGTCTCCTGGTCTTGCTTGGCTTATCCGATTATTTGCATGAGAATTAACCACTTGCTTAAATTCTCTTTCATCAAAATCATTATTGAAATTTTGATTTGCAGTAGTATATGACGAAATACAATTACGCCCCTTCGTACTTATCGGAAACGTGGGACTTCCTGCTGTCTTATTCATTGTACCAAGTCATTTTTGGCTCTAACGAAGAGGTCGTTGCATTGATACTACCCTTTGATTTATTACCATTTTTGTAGTTTTTCTCAATGTGAGCCACTAAGTTTTTAAACCAATTCACGCCCGTAACCTTAATACTTTTTTCTCCTGCGTTACCATTCACTTCAACGATATAGGTTTTACCCTCACTATCTTTAAGAATGTCCACGCCCGAAAATTCAAGTCCCACCGCCTTCGATGCTTTTACACAAATATCCTTATCCTCCTGTGATAATTCAACGGCACGCCCAAGTCCTCCGAGAGCTAAATTTGCTCTAAAATCTTTTTTTCCTGTACGTTCCATAGCTGCCACAACTTCATTTCCTATAACAATTGCTCTAATATCTTTTGCACCCGATTCGACAAATGACTGTAAAAGTAAATCTACTTCTAAATTATAGATTGCTTCTAATGAAGTATTTGTTTGCTCTGCATCTCTAAGGATAAAAACGCCCTTGCCTTGCGAACCTGTTAATGTTTTGGCGACTGCTGGAAGTCCACCAATTTTATTTACTAAAAATTCAACGTGTGAGGGTTTTTTGGCAAAAATAGTTTTTGGAACTCTCAAACCGTTTGAACTTAATTTTTGAGTAGTCTTCATTTTGTTTGAAGCTGTCATTAATCCCTCTTCTGACTGTGGGCAATAGATACCAAGATTTTCAGTAAGATGTAATAAAACTGCTGTACTGTAAGGTAAATCGCTCCCTAATCTTGTGATAATTGCATCAAAATTTTTCAGTAAAAGACGTGCGGGAACTTCACGCTCTGGATTACCGATAAAAATACGGTCGTAGCCGTTGGTAGAATCGGAAACCAATAAATATAAATCTTTTGGCTTCAGATGTGTAAAAGAATGATTTGCATCTGTGATGGCATCGGTTAAACTTTTACTTGGGTTGCCTGTGGCAAGAATTAAAATGTGCATTGGATTGGTGTTTAAAACTAATTGAAAAAATCACATACATAACCATTTATGTAGATGTTACTGCATACGCTGGGTAGCTCGTTTAACGTAGATAAAAGAAACAATTGAGCGTAAATATTTTTTTGAAAAAATTAAGTTATTGATTATCAATTACTTATGAATAAATAAATGAGAAAAATATTTTAAAAACGCCTAAAATCTAACTTTTAGGTTCGTCTTTAACCCTCTCAATCACATCTTCATCAAATATTTCGTGGTGAAAGTGTTTATTTTTATCATTCCACCAACTACATTGATAGGAAAATGTCCTTTCAATTTCGCCTTTATCGTTTTCCGATTCATTGCGGATAATTTTGGTAATTGTCATGGACGGTGAGTAGGGTTGTCCCTTCAATTTGACAAGTATAGAACGTTGGAATTTTTGTTTGTTTTTCATGGTGTTTACTATTTGTTTAAATATTCATTAAAATCTTTATAACCTTTATAAATCTTGGATTGGTCTAAAACATTCAATCCTGCATCTATCATTTTTTGGGTTGTCTTTTGCCCTGCATCATCGTTGTCTAAGTAACTAAAAATCGTGGTTGCTCCTGTTAATTGTGGCATTGCTTTGGATAAATTAGTTACTGAATTTAAGACAATAGCCGTGCATCGTGGCGGACGTTTGCAGTACTCAATTGCTGAAAGAAAATCAAACATTCCTTCAAATATTGATACGTCCTTACTGTCAGGAACTGCAAAGGTTTTAATTCCTGTATGTCCTAAATTGATAGGCTTTTTCATTATCTCACTTCGTGAAACATATCCTCCAATATCATTTTGATAACCAACTCCAAAAAATTGCCCTTTGCCGTTTTTGTAGTGTATTTCTTTCAGATAACTAAATGCTGTATTGAGGGTAATTTTACGGCTCTCCACGTAGCGGATTAGTGCAGGGTGTTGTAAGTCCTTAACGGCTGTAACTTCGTAGTTCTTAGGTTCATTATTAGGGTTTTGACTTTGTGAAAGAGAAAGGAATTTTTGATTATCATTTTCTTTCATTAAGTCCTGACTACCTAAATATTGACACGCTTCCACAAAACTCATACGCTCCATTCTCATTACTAACTCAATGATATTTCCTTTGTCATTACTACCTAAATCATTAAAAGTATTTTTGGTAGGATTAACCCCAAAGGACGGTGTACTATCGTTTCTTAGTGGAGAATGATACATAAAATAACTTCCACTTTTTGAGGCTGGATAAATGCCTTTTCCACTTAGATAATTTATTATTGGAACTTGTTTTAAATCCTTTAATTGTTCTTGATTTATCATTTTTATAAAATCTAAAAATTGCACTGCCTTTTTTTGAAATGTGCAAAAGTCCCGTATTTGAGAAGTACCCCCTTTTTTTGGAACATGGAACATTTGGAACGCTTGGAACAGGTTTGGAACATTTTTGGAACACTCTAACTTATTGATTTTTAATATATTATATACTATGTTCCAAATGTTCCAAAAAATAAGCACTATCTGAAACAGGGACTTTTAAAGAAAAAAACGTCTTTTTTTGCGTTTTTCCTGTTCCAAAAATGTTCCAAACGTTCCAAAACTAATTTTTTAGTTATATACCTAATTGTACTTTTCTAAGAATCCATTATTTTAAGAATTGATAGGTAATACTATTACTTTCGATTAATGAAGTACTGCCACGCTCTGCACCTGAAAGACTTAAATAATCGTAACGAGCTTTCTTTTCAGATTGCTTTATTTTTAGTTCAATGTCGAGTGCTTTACGAACTTTTTCTTTCTCCAAGAATCTAATATTCCCCTTCAATTCATCCATGATATTTGTAATTGAAAACCTCAATTCCGTTTCGTCTGGGAACATGGCAAAAGTATCTTTCACTAATTGTTTGATTGCCTGAGCCACTAATGAAATACTGTTATCATAATAAAGCATTAATTGAGAAGTGCGGTAAACTTCTGGAGCAAAATACATTCGAGATTCTAAGGAATGGACTAACTTTCTATTCATTAGAAAATGTAAAAAGGCAGGAATTTCTTTCTGTATTTTTTCGCTAATTTTGGGGTCATCTTTATATCCTTTTTCTGCGAACGTTGGTGCTTTAAAAACTGCCCATCGTGGGTCGCCCCTTTCGATTTGTAAGGCTTTACCTTCGTCATTTGATAAGAAGATAAATTTACCAATAAAGTCCACTTCACGTTGAGCCTTGTTCTTTTCATTGGAAGTAACCTTTCCCGTTTCCGTTGAAAGCCTTTTCAGCATTTGGGTAACGCCCTGTTTTTCAAGGCTTGTTTCGTCCACTATAATTAGCAGACGTTGCAACCAAAAACCCCCAAAATCACTTTGCAAGTCGCTGTTACCAAGTTTAATAGCGTTGTACTGAAATATCCAATAAAAAAGATTTGATACGGTTGTTTTGCCTGTATTTTTATCAGATGATTCTATCAAAATGATAGGCAAACATTGATTTGGATTTGTGTATAAAATTTGTAGATAATCCAAAATAAAATCAATATGGCTTTCTCCAAAGATGTGAGTAAGAATATGAAAAATATTCACACAGTCGCCTTTTGTCGGCTTGTGCGTTACTTCGTGGTATTGGTTGTAAAATCCATTAATTGATTGCTGGAAATTAGTATGTGATGCTACCAAAGTAAAATCATCATACTTTTTGATGTACTTCAAAACGCCTTTTGTATGGTCGTCTGTAATAGTGGTTTTTGACAATCGTAGAAGGTCTTTATATAACTTTCCTGATTTGTCGGGACGTAAGACAATCTTATAATAATCGTCTCTAATCCGTATATAACTCAAAGCTGATTTTTTAAGACTTACTTTTCTTTTTTCTTTGTTAGCTTCTTCCTCTGCCTCTTCATCCTCTATATCCAATTTCGGATTTACCTCAATTTTGATATTTTTCTCAGGCTCTAAGATTGGCAATTTTACAGTATCTTTTTTAGATACTTTTACTTGTTTTTCTGATAAATTCATGGTAGATTTGCCCTTGTCAAAAAGGCTTTAAAAATTTAGTTTTCTGCCGTGCTACTACAAATAGCACGGCCTTTTTTTTGTTCTTAATTATTTGATAACCTATTACTCAGGTTCGTTCTCAAAAATATCCATCTGCTGAATTATGATTGAAATATGTGTAGGTTCTTGTTTCATGGTGTTTTGTAGAATTGTGTTATTTACTTTTTCTCTTCCATTTCCTCAAAAGCCTCTCGTAGCCGATACAAAGAATTAAAGGCATTGGTTTGATTCCTAAATAGGGTAACCGCATCAGCGGAATGCAACCATTCTGGTACAGTCTCATTAGCTATATACTGAACAACTTTATCAAGGTGGCACTTCAATTCATCACTATTTTTTGAAAGTGAATAATGATGTTCATTCATTAGTCTAAAAAGTGGTTCAATGTTCAATTCTTTGCCTGTTTCTGGATTCTTAACCCAAATTGGTACGGGTGTTTTTTTTAATTCTTGCATGATTTGTTTGTTTAAAATGTTAAAAAATAAAAAAGTCCATGAACCATCATAAAGACGGCACACGGACTTAATTATTAATAAAATCTTTTGGGAATAAATTTGCAAGTTGAGAACGCTGTACAAACGTTTTCCGCCCTGAATAATCAAAACGTATCAAAGTAATAAACCCTTGATTAACAAGTGTGTAGAAACGGGTTTTGTTGATTTTTAGAATTTTCCATGCTTCTTTTGGTGCTAATAAATCATTTGTGATGTTTTCAAGTACAAACACTTGATTCTGTGGAGTTGTATTTTCCATTTTCGTATTTTGTTAAATTTTACGGTACAATACTGACCATGACTAACTAATACGCAATATTACAAATAAATGTTAATATAAAAATTTTATCCAAACATTTAATGTAAAAAATTATCTATACATATCATAATCATCATAATCATCATAATCTTCAATCAAAAATGAAGGAGTGTCTTGGTTTTTAGCAAAATCAAATTTTGTTAAAATGTCAGATATTTGATTTATTATTGATTCTGCATACTGATTATGATTATTTCTAATTTCATTTTGAATGTTTTTCGTAGAAAACCATTCAATAGCATTTATGTTTTCATCATAACAAAATGCTTCAACTGCTTCATCTTCTGTAAGTTCCATTGAGTTTCTGACCTCATACCCTATTGAGTTTTTGACCTCCCAAAGGAAATTATACTTATTATATAAATCTACGAAGTCGTTATTATCAATGTGTGAATAGACTAAACAACACAGAATTATTGATTCTTTAGCTTTAAAACCTTTTTTCGTCTCAAATGTATTTCTAAGTGCATTTTTCAAAATATCCGAATTCTTATCGTTTTTAACTAAACAGTCAATTTTAAGTGTCTTATCTTCATTAAAATAACTATCTGGGAGATTACTACTTCCAAAAATGGTTATACTATCATGTTCAATGGGCGTATATGGGATTAATTTACATATCTGATTGAAAAGTAGTTTATCAATAAGATAGGCTAATGGCATTGTTAAATTATTATATATTTTGATACTCTTTTTTAAGTCAAATTTTTGATTTTCAAATGGTTTTCCTGCTTTTATTATATTAGTTAAAGTATTTTTTTCACACTCAAAAGATTCTGAATATTTGGATATATGATTTGGAAAATCTTCTTTTTCACAATATGAATTATTTACTCTGCTTTTTATTTCAATAGTCTGTCTAAGTACGGTTATACGAGTATAAATCGGGTAACAAAAACTATCATAACCTTCTTCATCAATAAGGCTCTTTAATTTAATATTTAGATAATGTTTGATAGTAATTTTACCCTCTAAATCTTTCTTAATGTGTTTTTTTCTTATAGTTGCTTCCATTACCATTTTGTATTTTTAAAAGCCTGTATAACCATGTCAGGCGTGTGTTTTAAGTAAATTTGTGTTGTGGATAAATTTTTATGTTGCATCTCAGCTTGTACGATACTGATTGGTATATGTTTGGTCAGTAGGTAACTTGCAAACGTATTTCTTGAATCCTTAAACCGCAATATCTTGGTAATTCCTGCCCTGTCTGCCAATACTTTAAGGGTTTCATTCACTCTTTGTTGTGGCATCCCCTTAAACAAAGTATCGTCATTCTTTGGCATATATTTTAAAGCAATCCTTTCTGGTTTACCACCAAATAAAGCAAAGAGATACTTTTTCCCGAACTTCTTTGTTTTGTTCGCTTGGTAGTCGAGCGTTAAGCCTTCTTTGGAGTTCTGGAAGTGTTTGGCTGTTATCTTTTCCGTATCGCTGAACCTTAGCCCTGTATATGATGAAAACAGAAACATATCACGGCATCGCTCCCTAAACTTTTCCTTTTTGTCTTCCACATCAAAAGTTAAATTTTCAAGCCGTTGCAATTCTTCAGCCGTGCAAAAACTTGAATAGGCTTCTGTTTTTGGTATTTTAAAATCGTCATAAGGATTACAAGAAATCAGATGAATTTTGATAGCAAGTTTAATGTATTTCTTAAAATGGTTGTGATGTTTTAGAATGGTGTTGGTATGTAGATTTTTACTTTTCAAAAAGAAATCAAAGTCTCTGATTATCTGAAAATCAATTTCACTAAATGCCAACTCAGGGCGTAATTCTTTGAGATATTTTAATGATAATTTTCTGCTCCTGAGTGAAACAATATTTTCTGATTTTTCCGCCTGCAGTTGTTCAGCAACAAATTTTATAAATGATAGATTGGTAGGCTCTGGTACGGTTTCGGGTTTATGCAAAACCTTAAAATCCTTCATGGTAAATGTTCCATTCTTTTGCCTAAAATCTAATTCAAAAACCTTTAATTCTGAAATGATAGTTTCACATTTTCGATTGATAAAATTATCCTTTGGTCTGTTTTTGGCTTTATTCCAACCATTGGGCGTAATGCTTATTCCTGTACCCTTATAGCTTGCAATTCCATTCAGATACATTCTAACCTCAATCGGTGCTTTATCGTTAATATCAAGTCTTTTTTTACGATTAAACCGCAAAGAGTATTCAATAAATTTATCCATTGTTTGACTGTTTTTAAAATACAGTTGCAAACGTATAAATAAAAGCGGTGAGCATATTGGTAACAAAAATGGTAACAAATTTGACGGAACTAAACGATACATTACGGTATTAAATACTTTTCTTTACCTCTCTATTGAATCCTAAAAACGTTTAAATCTTGGTTTTTAGGCAAAATTACACAAAATAGGCGAGCCTCATCAAGGTTCGCCTAAAAATATCACTAACACACCAAAATATAATCATTTACTCAGAGAGCAAATAATGTATTTCTTGATTAGTAAACGACAAAATATCTTGGAAGTCACAGGGATTTTAAAAAAAAATACAAAACATTATAAAATTAAGTTTTAGACAACGAAATTGAAATCACACCAATAAAAAGTAAGTTTTCTTTTCTGACATTTTCGCCCCCAAACTCCGTTTGAATTTATCTAAACCCTCATTCAGTATTCCCTTTTCAGTGGCAATTCCAAAATCTAAAATTTTGTAATTATTCTGCTTAGAATATTCATAAATGCCTGACAACAAGAAAGTTGTAGGACTGTCTTTGAGAAACCTTGCATCATCGGCAAGGTAGAATGTGTAGAGAATGTTATCATTTATTTTAATCGTCACTCCTACTGCCACTTTTACATTTGAATGTTCGACAAAAAATAATTGGAAATTTTTTGGAAATTTTACAAAATGTTCTTTCAATTTCTCCAAACTCATCGTCATCGGTCTATTTTTGCGTTCACGAGAACGATCAATAAACGCATGAATGAACGCAAAATCTGGAATAAATTCTTGGCTAAAAATGTATCCTTTCTTTTTATAAGTTCTTAATAATTGTCTTGCCGTTGAACCAGTCACTGTCTCATAAAATGATTTATCAGTAATAGGTATTTCATAATTTTGGTCGGTGTATTTTACTTGAGAATTTAATTTTGAAAGGCAATTTTGAAGAATATTATGTTCATATTCAGTAAGGTAGTTTTCTGGATATAAATTAATTTCGACACTTTTAATATTTAAAGATTTCAAAAACTGAATAATTTGAGTTAAAAATTCCATTAAATTTCCTTCCAAAATGTTTTCATAAAATTCAATTCCACCAAAAGTTGCCCTAAGGGGGCTATATGCTCTTTTATCTCGAACAATAACACTAAATCTTCCTTCAATCGTCTGATTATCAAAGTTTTGCCAATAAAAACCATAACAATCATTTTCTTTTCGTTGAACTTGTAAATGTTCTATTTCATTAAAAAAATACCGATGAAAATTGAAGGATTCGGCGGGAATATTATTGAAATTATGTGAGATAATTAGTTGATACATCATCGTTATAAATCAAAAAAGGATTCCAAAATTAGCTTTGAAATCCCTTTATTGATTATTTATGATTTTTTATTTTTAAGCTACATGATATAATATTCTTCAACAACATTGTATTTTTGTTGTGTTATATCTTTCCTAAGATTTATACAATGATAAACTAATTCGCAAAGTGATTGGTTAGCTAATAAAACAACAAATTTGGAAACTTCACAACCTCCTCAAAATAAAATAATCGCATGGCTCAAACGACTTGGTTGGGCGGGATTTTTCTTTTTTTTGATAAAAGGGGTTACCCTTTATATTGTACTTCCTTATTTAATTGCGAAAGGTGTAATTAGTTGTGATACCAAATGAGTTTTCACAAGGAAGGTCTCGTTTTACTGAAACCTTCCTTGTTTTTGAACCATTTTCAACTCATCTACTTCACCACATCCGCACCCGTTACAGGAGGCGTTGTACCCATAAAATCAGCCAAAAATTTCTCAATTCCTGGAAATTGCTCTTTCAAAGCGGCTGCTCCTTCGGTTTTTAATTTCTCGAAATATTCTGGTGCTTTGTCGATTGCTCCTTCGGCTTCAGTTTTCAGATTTGAGGCTTTTTCCTTCAAATCATTTAATGTTTTTTCTCCTTCTTCGGTTTGAAGATATTTGTTCAAAGCAACACCAGCGGCGGCTCCGAGAATAAATGTTGCGAGATGTTTTGCGTTTACTGACATGACTTCTATTTGTTGATTTTTAAGTTAAAAAGTTATTAATCGTTTGAACGTCAATTTATTAAGCTAAAATTTATCAACTTAATAAATAAAACTTATCACTTTATAACAACTCCTGATTTTTCTAAGTATTGTGATATATTAAACATAACTCCATCTATAATTTCGATATCTTTCGACCAATCTATTAATAACCAGTCTTTGCCTTGTTCTGCGACAATTACTTTCTTAGATTCACTTAAAACCCAAATAACTTTCTCTACTCCCCAAGAAAGCAAACGGTCTGTTTTCTGAAAAATATACGATTGTTCTGTGAAATCAGTCGTGTCAATATTTACATCAATTTCAATATCAATCTTTGGCGGAACGTCTAAATAATGTTTATCAATTTTGGATGTTGATAGTTTACTTTGTTCGTAAATCATTATGTCTCCCGAAAGATTATTATTTGTGTTAATGTGCATTCCACCTTCACCCGTAAACACATAATATTGTTCTTCATCCAGTTGACGAATTAATAAATAAGTAAAATATCTTAAAATAAAAATTTGCAATCCACTTGCTCCCATAAAGTCTTCTAATGTTTTTTCTCTGCGTAAAATTGCTCTATAACCTTTATAATAAATAGGAATACCATCCAAAACCTCTTTCACAAGATATTCTGGGATTTTACGAGCCAATTTTCTTTGCTTTACAGTAGTCATAAAGTTTAAAGTTTAATTATGTTGTAAACTTACGGATTTTTGCATAATCTTTTCAATAATTTTCACGGCATGAACTCGTGAATTTTCGATGAATAACGAGTGCGTATTCATACCTCCACAAATCACTCCCGCCACATAGACATTAGGTAGATTTGTCTCTTGTGTTTCATCATTATACATCGGTTTCATGATTTCGTCGGCAGATAACGTAATACCAATTTTACGTAGAAAATCAAGGTTCGGTTGGTAACCCGTCATCGCAATTACATTGTCGTTTTCAAGTGTCACAATGCCTTCTGGTGTTTTTATATCTACCTCATTATCACGTATTTCCAAAACTTCCGAATTGAAATATGCCTTAATAGAACCTTCTTTAATTCGATTTTCAATGTCTGGTTTTACCCAATATTTCACTCTATTTCCAATCTCTTTATCACGAATAATCATGGTTACGTCAGCACCTTTTCTCCAAGTTTCCAAGGCAGCGTCAACCGCAGAATTACTCGCCCCTACCACTACTACTTTTTGCAAGGCATAATAATGTGGTTCGTCATAATAGTGGGTTACTTTGGGAAGATTCTCGCCTTCCACATTCATTAAATAAGGAATGTCATAAAACCCTGTGGCAATGACAATACTTTTGGTTTGATAGGTAGATTTTTTGGTAGAAACGAAATAATACCCCCCCCCGCCCCCAATGGGGGAGCTAAAATCGGACTCCAAAGTTCCCCTATCGGGGGCGGAGGGGGCTACTTCTACAACCTCTTCAAACAATTTAACATTCAGTTTTCTTTGAAATGCCACTCTCCTATAATACTCCAATGCCTCCGAACGGGTAGGTTTTACGTTGTTTGAAACGAAGGGAACATCGTCTAATTCCAAACGGTCGGAGGTACTAAAAAAAGTCATATTGGCGGGGTAATTATAAATTGAATTGACTAAGCAGCCCTTTTCTAAAACCGCATAATTTAGTCCTGCTTTTTGGGCTTCGAGTCCACAAGCTAAACCGATTGGTCCGCCACCTATGATGATTAAGTCGTAATATTTTCGATTTTCGATGTTTGTCATTCGATGTCCGGATTAAGTTGTTCAAATTTACAACACAGCAAAAACCCTATCAGGTTCATTTCTGATAGGGTTTTTTGATTCATTATCTGTCTGAATTTGGATTCGTC
>JAYVIV010000136.1:0-72163 GCA_043769985.1 Arcicella sp. | reverse complement strand
TTGTAATGGCTGTAAATATTTTCGTCGATATTTTACAAAATTACTTATTCACTCCTCTTTTGTGCCATTAACAATTATCGTACCGCTCAGTAATGAGTTTGAATAGGCCTTTTTTAATTTTTCGTTGGGTAAAGTAGGATTTAAGAGTGCCTCTACAAAGATTTTTTTGTCTTCCAAACTTTTCAAAATCATCGAATTTTCCTCAATGATTCGGTTTGCTTCCTTACTGGTCGTATAGACAATAAACTCTGTCAAACTCTTAAATCCACTTAATTCTGAGGCAGATTTAATCCGTTCTTTCTGTTCCTTACTAATCCGAACATCTATTCTGTCGCTGATTGATTTAACTGATTGTGTCATTTTATGTTGAATTTTATAAAACAAATGTACGGTTATTTTCTGTACAAAAAAGAAAGAAGTTGTTTGTTTTCTTTATATAATCTTACTTCAAAGCCTTTTCAACGCATATTTTCATTTTTTCTAAACCTATTTTTGCCACTTCCATGGGATCTTTTTTCCAATAATCTTCATTAAAAAGTTCAAGAGAAAGCACAATGGGCGTATTTTTATCGTGGAGCATTTTCAGAATTTTATCCATCGGAGCCACGCCATCGCCTGGCATAACCCTAAAACTATCGTTCAGTGTTTCACGACTTGGAATGGCGGGATAATCATTCATGTGGAAAATTTGAATATGATTTCCACTTAAAAAACTTAAAGCATTCAGTTCGGAACCGCCTTTGTGGAGGTGATAGACATCCGCCAAAATCAAGGCTTTGGGATGTCCGCTTTCGGAAGCTACAAAAAGCGTTTCTCCAAACAAATGTAGGTTCGCAGAAAATCCCCAAAGTTCGAGCATGGGCAAAACACCCATTGATTCGCCCAAATCGCACACTGCCCGATAACGTGCAGCCGCTTGTCGAAGGTTAATATCCTCTCCCTGCGTTGCTCCGAAAGGTGGGGCAGCAATGCGTTTACAGCCTATTTGAGCCAACATGTCCATTTCTCGCTTGGTTTGTTCAAGGGCTTTTTGACGCTCATTGGGGTCGTCCACAATCCACGGAGCAAAACCAATGGCATCTTCAATGACGATGCCTAAATCACTGGCTTTTTGTTTGACATCTTTCAGTTTTCCACCTGCTTTAACGAATGCTTCCAGCGTACGAATCCAGATTTCAATGCCATTGTAACCCGCCTTTGCTGCCAATTCAATTTCTGCCATCAAGCCAATATTTTGCTTCATGATGGTACTGGTGTTAAGGCAAAAACTAAAATTTGACTTGGGTATTTGGACGATATTCTTTTCAGAAGGAATAACCATCGCTGAACTAAGAGCAACGCCAGATTTGATGAGATTTCTACGGGAGATTTGTTCCATGGGAATGTGGGGGAATAATATTCGAGTAAAAGTAAAAAAGAATTTGAGAAATGGTGGTGGGTATTGCAGGAAACAGTTAGACCACGGATGACACGGATTAGACACGAATTTACACAGATTTTTTTAATTTTATCCCTGTAAATCCGTGTCTAATCCATCCCATCCGTGGTCTAATTTCTAATTCTTCAAAATTTCAAACTCAACTCGTCGGTTAATTGCTTGATTTTCAGGAGTATCGTTAGGAACTTTTGGTCTTGTTTTTCCGTAACCTTTCGCTGTGAGTCGTTCAGCAGGTACGCCTTGTGTGAGGAGGTATTTACGCACCACATCCGCCCGTTCTTGCGAGAGTTTATTGTTTACTTCATCAGTTCCTACATTATCAGTATGTCCACTGATTTCTGAAACGATTTTAGTATTTGACTTGAAAAATGTAGCAATACGGTTTAACTCTGGATATGATTCTGATTTAAGTTCTGCCTTACCAAATTCAAAGAAAATATTGTTCATTTCAACCTTTACACCCACTTCTACGGGTTTTACAGTCATATCTTTCCCTTCAATTTCAAGGTATTTACCTGTTATTTTACTCAAATCTATGTTTTGAGATGTTCCAACGTAGCCATCAATCTTTGTAGTAATTCCGTAGTTTTTCCCATAAGGCAAAACCACTTTATAAATCCCTGTGATTGGGTCAGGGGTGGCAACGCCTAATTCTTTTCCGTTGGTTAAATCTTCATAAATAATTTGAGCATTCAGTGGCACTTTGCCTGTTTTACCGTCAATTACTTTACCCGAAACCAATACTACGGGTTCAGATTTTATGTCTTTGGGTTTCTCTGGTTCGGGCTTTTTCTCTCCTCCTGCCAATGGCGAAGTTGTCGTTGGTGGCGTTTCTTCGGGTTTTGGTTGGTCTATTTTTAAACGAAAAATATCCCTCTTTCCCACAGAATTATTACTTGAAATAAAATAGGCATAATCACCCGCTGCCGAGATGGTGTAACTGGCATCGTATTGGTCAGTATTGATGGGTTCACCAATGTTGGTAGGTTCTGTCCAATGAATCCAAGTTTCGTCTTTTCGCTTGCAAACCCAAATATCATTACTACCTTTTCCTCCCTCACGATTACTCGAAAAATAGAGCGTTTTGCCGTCTGCCGCTAAGAATGGGGTTGTTTCTGTAAAATCGGTATTGACATCGTCGCCCAAATTTATGAGTTCAGACCATGAGCCATCTTTTTCTAAAAAAGAAGCATAAATATCGTCTTCATCTGACTTTTTCTTTTGGGAAAAAGCCATTAAAAGTACCTTACCGTCGTTAGAAAGATAACCACAATCATTCATCCCACGACTCAATTTCTCATATTTGGGAATATCCAGCTTTTTCGGAATTTCCCAACCCGTAGCGGACTTTTTAGCTATTGAAAAACCACGAGTTTCGTATTGTCCGTTCACATAAGCTCCTTGTATCAAAATGGTTTGTCCATCGGGTGAAACGCTGTAAATAGTATTGTATTGGTCACGATTGAGGGCTTCGGACATTCGTCTGGAAGTCGTCCAGGCACCCATAAGGCTTTCAGAATACCAAATATCTTGTGAACCTTTAATACCGTCAGTGCCTGCTATACCATATTTATTCTGCGGATGATTTTTACGCCCAAAATAAAGCGTTTTCCCATCGGGTGACATCACAGGATTGAGTTCAGAATATTCAGTATTGACGGCAGAACCAATACTTTCAGGCTTATTTTGAGCTATAAGCACTGAATTTTGGGCGGCGAGCAATGAAACAGTGCAAAGGATTTGGAGAGTGGTTTTCATAGAGAAAATGATAGCTATTTTTTGTAATAAACGTAAAATGGCGGTTAAAATTGTTGTGGAAAAAGGGCTAATATTCTCTTGTCTGGGCAACCCCGTCTGAATTTGGATTCGTCAGATTTATGGATTTTTTGGATTAAAACTTATGACATAAAATCCAAGAAATCCCCTAATCCAATGAATCCAAATTCAGACGGGGTTGCCCAGACAAAAGATTTACGCTCTCCCAATCCACTTCCCCACTAATTCCCCCTCAGAGACATCATTACGCAGTTTTTCCAATAGAGATTCAATATTATCGTCCACAATTAACATTTCAAGATTTGCTTCTTTCACGAAACCTTCGGACACCATTTTTTTAAGCATAATCAGTAAATCATCGTAAAAACCGTTGGTATTCAGAATTCCAATCGGCATTTTATGGAGTCCTAATTGTCGCCAAGTCAGGATTTCAAAAAGTTCATCCAACGTTCCCCAACCACCTGGCAGGGCAATTACTGCATCAGATTTTACGGCCATTAATTGCTTACGAGCGTGCATGGATTCTGTTACGATACATTCGGTAAGTCCTTTGTGTTGCACTTCCCAAGGCTCCATAAATGATGGAATTACCCCGATGGCTTCTCCACCATTTGCCAAAATTGCATCGGCAACCGTTCCCATCAAGCCCACACTTCCTCCACCATAAACCAAGGTAAGTCCTTGATTAGCAAGTGTTTTGCCAATTTCCGTAGCAGTATTTTTATAAACTTCGTTATGACCTGCCGATGAACCGCAGTAGATTAAAATATTTTTCAAAATCTCAGATTTGTTTAGTTAATTTGTAAAAATAAATAAAATATACTCAAACACCGATTTTTGCGAGAAGAGTATTTAAAATATTCAAAATAAGGCAATGAAAACACTCACTATACAACCAAATAATATGACTGATTATCGTCTTTTTATTGATTTAGCAAAAAGGTTAAAAGTTGATTTTTTAGAACAGGAAATACCAACGAAAAAAACGTTTTTGGCAGGATTAGAAAAGAGTGTAGAAGACGTTAAAAAATATAGAAAAGGAGAATTAAAACTTAAAAATGCCTTTGACTTGATTAATGAACTTTGAGATAATTTCGACTCCCGAATTTGAAAAAGAATTGAAACGACTTAATAAAAAGTACGTTTCAATGAAAATGGACTATATAAACTTTCTTTTGGACTTACAAGAAAATCCAATTCAAGGAGAATCTTTGGGTAAAGATTGTTATAAAGTACGAATGAGTATTGAATCAAAAAATAAAGGGAAAAGTGGAGGAGCAAGGGTAATAACTTGCGTTAAAATTATTGATGAAGTTGCATATTTGTTAGCAATTTATGATAAAAGTGAGCATTCAACATTGAAAGATAAGGAAATATTAAAAAGAATAAAGGCTTTGGATTTATAGTCATCTCAATAAATCCGTCAAAGCCGCCCTTACCTCCACAAACTTATAATCAAAATCAGTCTCTAATTTTATCCGTTGATTTAACACATAATTCCCTCCTAAAACGATACTTGCCATTTCTCCAAAAACTAACTTTAAAGCAAATTCAGGCACATTAGGCATCCAAAATGGGCGTTTCAACACTTGGGCTGATATTCTGGTTAACTCATGATTTGTTACTGGATTCGGAGCAACAGCATTATAGGCTCCCGTCATTTGTTGGTCAGTCAGCGATTTAATGAATAGTTCACATAAATCATCTAAATGAATCCATGATTGCCATTGTTTGCCCGTTCCCAAAGCGGCACCCACACCCCAACGCACAGGTTGCGTAAGTCGTGGTAAAGCTCCACCTTTTTCACTCAAAACGATGCCAGTACGTAATTTAACGGTCCTAATGCCCAAAGCCTCAATTTTATCAGCCGCCGCTTCCCATTGAATACAACAATCAGCCACAAAATCATTGCCTGGTTTATGTTGCTCAGAAATGTGTTCATTGCCAGTATCGGCTCCGTAGTAACCAATCCCAGAAGCTGATGCAAAAGAGATGATTTTGTGTTGTATTGTCTTTAACTTGCTGACAATTAAATCTATAGACTTTGTTCGACTCTCAATAATTTCCTTTTTTCTTTCTTCCGACCAGTTCTCATCGGCAATTCCTGCCCCTGCCAAATGAACCAAATAGTCGGCTTGGAGGAGGGCTTTTTCGTCAATAATTCCTTTTTTAATATCCCAGAGATAAGTTTTTATGGGCTTCCCTCCTACGCTGTGGCTGGTGTCCCCACCTGCCACTTCCACTTTTCGAGTAAGATGCGATACCGTAAAACCTCTTTCTACTAATATTTCTGTTAGGCGAGTTCCAACTAAACCTGAGCCTCCTGTGATTAATACGTTCATATTTTTTGGGTGTTTTGGGGTTTAGGGATTATGTGTTTTAGGAAAAGGGGATTGATTAATTGTTTTTGGAGTACAGGAAAAATATAAGGATGATTCCTAAACCCTATAATCCTTAAACCCCTAAATACCCTGCAAGTTTAATTTCTTAACTCCTTTTCTCAATTTATTCATAAAATCTATGCCAGGGTCGTCTTTTTCGGTTCTGTAATTTGGGTTAGATTCTTTCCACAGTAGTGTATTTTGAAATGAAGTATATTCATGATGTCCAATCAAATATTCAATGTTAGTATATTTCTTTTTCAGATATTTCACGAGCCAAATATTCGCTTTCAATTGGGCTTTGGTTAAGGGAAATTTATTGCCATCTCCTACGTTTTCAATACCCAAAGCACACCAATTGAGTCCAATGACGTGACGAGCCATAAGATTTTCGGGCATCAATCGGTATATCGTTCCGTCTCTATCAACCAAAAAATGAACCGAAACATTAAGTGGACTTACTCCCTTTAATTCCTTCCGATACGAAGGCAACATCACGGAATTAAAAGCATTGAATGAACCTTCGAGCGTGGGAATTGCCGTCCAATGAGAAACAATCATTTTTGGTGTAAGTGTAGGCTCAGATTGTTCTAAGCCGTGTCTTTCTTTAAGATATTGAATGGAAAGTGCTTTTCGAGTAGAGTCATAAATGATGGGTCGGTCAATGATTTTTTGAGCTAATCCTTTAAAAATCAGGCAAGAAAATAAGATTAAAAGCGTATTTTTTTTCATTTTTAGACGGTTTTGTAATGAAAGAAATGAATGAAATTACGAAAAAACAATGATAGAATGATAGAAAAAACAATGATAGAATGATAGAATGATAGAATGAGTGAGTATTTTTGAGAAACGATTGAACTGAAAATTGAAGTGCAGGGAACTTTACTTCTGAAAATATTCAATCATTCGCTCATTATATCATTCACTCATTGCGTAAAACATGAATTCAGTATTAAAAAAATTGCTCTCCATGGCTGATGTCTTTGGAATCTTTGAACGGGATCCCTTCGGCAATTCGATGCTTTTGAAGAGAGCTATTGTGATGATTTTGGGAGTGTTGACTTATACCCGATTGCGAGGCGTTAACAAAACGCAAATCAGCGGAACAGAGCATTTGGAAGGACTTCCACGCACGGGAGTGTTGTTTTTATCTAATCATCAGACTTATTTTATGGATGTGATTGCCCTATATCACATCTTTTTCAGTATCAAATGGGGATTTAGGAATTCAGTTAATTTTCCAATTTATTTGTTGGCTCCACGTTCGAGGGTTTTTTATGTGGCAGCTTCCGAAACAATGAAAGAAGGAGGATTGATTCCAAGGATTTTTTCTCAGGCAGGAGCAATTTTAGTGAATCGTTCATGGCGTGCGGAGGGTAAAGATGTGAAAAGGGCAGTTGATTCTTCGGCGGATGACAAAGTGGGAAAAGGACTTTCTTATGGTTGGGTGGTAAGTTTCCCGCAAGGCACAACAACGCCTTATGCACCACTACGTAAAGGAACGGCACATTTAATAAAAACCCATAATCCAATAGTTGTACCCGTAGTAATAAATGGTTTTAGGCGGGCGTTTGATAAGAAAGGATTACGCTTCAAAAAGGCGAATACCACATTAACGGTAAATTTCAAAGAACCAATCCGCTTCGACCCAGAAATGCCTGTGGAAGAGATTATGGAGATTTTAAGAGACAAAATCGAACAAAATATTCCAGTAGAAAAATGGACTTGGAAGAGAGAAATTTGATGCGTCCGACGCTTCGGTTCGGTTTTCGATGTTAGATGTTCGTTACTCGGAAAATAAACTGCAAAAATTGAAGATAGTTTTTTTGACGTTTGATGTTAATTATACTCGAAAACCAAACATCGGAAAACGAACATCCAACATCGAAATAAAATGTTATTCAAAACTCGTGGCATAGTTATTAATTATATTCGTTATCGAGAAACCTCGGTGATTGTGAAGATTTATACCGAAGAGTTTGGGATTCAGACATATATCGAAAACGGTGTCAGAAGTGCCAAATCAAAGAACAAAATCGCTCTTTTTCAGCCACTTACGTTATTAGATTTAGTGATTTATCATAAAGACGGAAAGAACATTCATCGGATTTCGGAGATGAAATGTAATGCTCCTTTTCAAACCATTCCTTTCAACATTCAGAAGTCTTCGATTGCTTTATTCATTACTGAAATTTTAAGTAAATCATTACAAGAAGAAAATGGAAATACGCCCCTTTTTCACTTCCTCAATAATTCTATTCTTTGGCTCGATGGCGTTACTGAAAACTACGAAAATTTCCACTTACAATTTCTCTTAGAATTTGGAACCTATTTAGGTTTTTCACCCGAAAATGCCCACGAAATTTCACATGAATTGAGTCTTCATAACTTGCCAACTTTAACACAAGTTCTTGAAAATCAATTGGATGTGTTGATGAATACGCAATACGACAAAGCCCCCAAAATTGACCGTTTTTCCAGAAATCAGTTATTAGATTCAATCATTTTGTTTTATTGTTTGCACGTGGATACGCTTACAGAAGTGAAGTCGTTGGGGATTTTACAGGAGGTTATGCGGGGGTAAGGGGACGATTACGCAACACTCGCATAATCACGATAATTGACTACTGCATGAGGTTTTGGTAAAGTAATATCTGAGGCTAAAACGGGAATTACATCAAGTGTATCACATTGGTTATCAAATACTTATAAAATATATTCGCTTGGTTCGATGAATTCAACAACCGTAGCGACATCTCCCTTCGTGAACTGATATAGAGGGAAATATTTGGTTAAAATAACCGTTGAGAATAATGGGAATTGTTGCATGGTTATTTGTCTGATTTGTTGGGAAATAACGTGCGGATAGGTAAAATTATTTATTCACTCTTTTATACTTACTGAATCTTTGAATCCATCCATTTTCTATAAGTGGTTCAGCTTTAAGCATATCACTAATCTTATTCAAATCTTTAACTCTACCGTCTTCATCTTCAAATATTAATTTGAATTGACTATTTTCATCAAATATTTTCAGAAATTGAAATATAGAGTCTGTCAGTAATCCATCAATGTAACTCTCTAACTCTTTTTTTTGAATTTGAGACATATTCGCAAAAAGGTTCATGACACCTTCTGATTGAGCTAAAACGCCTAAATCACTTGAAATAAAATAAAATAATTCATCATGAACATCCCTTGTGACTATCTGACCAAATTTATCTAAAATTTCTACATCTGTTTTCATAATACTATGGGTTACTTTATCTTTATTCAAGGTATTCTTTAAATTGGTGTGTGGATGATTAGTTTACTCAATTCACAAATCAGTAAATGGATTAACAATTCTCAAACCCTTAATCCAGCTAAAATCTCCAGTATTCCTTGTGTAAAGTTCATAATCATAAAGCAAAGCAGTAGAAGCTATGATGCTGTCTCCAACTGACATTTTCTTTTTTTGACGTAAATCAATAGCGGTATCAATCACACTTTTATCAATCGGAATTATCTTCAACACAGCAAATTGACTTTCAAAATAGTTTTTGTCAATCAAATTGATCTGATGATACCCCAAAACCTCTAATTTTGTGATTTCAGATACGAAACTGTTAGGCTGATTAATGATTGGTTTTAAGAATTGAAACTCTGCCTGAGAAGAATAAATGATTAGGTTACTGTCAAAAATTTTCATGTTTATCAGTCTCTAAATGGCATAGGTCTGTCCTGACGACTTAACTCAAAATCTTGCATAAAATTTTCAAAATTCTCTATATTTCTACCACCTTTTTCAATAACTTTTTTATGATAAATAGCCTCTGATTCGCTTAATTCGTGGTATTCATTAGAGATTATTATCCCAAGTCTGCGAAGTAATGGAAGTAAAAATTCCACATCATTATTGTTTGGAATATCTAAAACGATTCTTGTCATGTTTCTAATTTTTAATCAAATATAATAAATTCTTCCTATATCTTCCTCTTCAACTCAAAATGTTTACCCAAATACAAACGTCTAACTTGCTCATCGTCAGCGAGTTCTTGGGGTGTTCCTGCTTTTAGAATTTTGCCTTCAAAGAGTAAATAGGCACGGTCGGTGATGGAAAGGGTTTCATCAACATTGTGGTCGGTAATCAAGATTCCGATGTTGCGGTATTTGAGTTTTGCTACGATGCCTTGAATTTCCTCAACTGCAATTGGGTCAACACCCGCAAAGGGTTCATCCAATAAAATAAACTTTGGGTCAACTGCCAAAGCACGGGCAATTTCAGTTCTGCGGCGTTCTCCTCCCGACAAAACTTGTCCCAAATTCTTACGGACGTGCGTCAACGAAAATTCCTCTAAAAGTGATTCGGTTTTTTCCTTTTGCTCTTTCTTCGAGAGTTTGGTCATTTCCAAAACCGCCAAAATATTTTCTTCTACGGATAAAGACCTAAACACCGATGCCTCCTGAGCCAAATAGCCGATTCCGAGCCTTGCACGCTTATACATTGGCAGGTCCGTAACGTCCAAATCATCCAAATAAACCTTGCCAGAATTGGGTTTCACCAAGCCCGTAGCCATGTAGAAAGACGTGGTTTTACCAGCACCATTCGGTCCCAAAAGCCCCACAATTTCGCCTTGTGCCACTTGATAGCTAACGTTGTCATTGACAATACGTTGTCCGTATTTTTTAACTAAATTTTCTGTTCTTAGTATCATGTATTTAAAGTTCTTGGTTTGGCTTTGAAAGTTTTTGTTTTTTGTAAGAACATAAGCCTTAAATTTGTGTAACAAAATAAACAAACATCCAATGTCGTATAAAAATTTTCGATTTTCAGATATTAAAGAAAGTTTTGGTATTCATCAAACGACCAAACGCTTATTTGTTACGCCTACTACCCCTGTTGAGCCTTCTGATTTATTAGTTTCCCTGCTCGAATTATCAAAAGGAATGCCTTTGACTACCGAAAAAGCCGTTTCAGAAGCTATTATTTTACCGATTCTCAGAGAAATTCGTAACCTAAATAAAGATTTTATCGAACTGTTTTCGGGTGAAAATCTTGATGGCGAAAAATCCAAAGGTCTAAACGGCGAATGTGATTTTATTTTCGCCAAAGCCCCTGGTTCTGTTGAATTAACAGCCCCATTAATTGATGTTTGTGAGGCTAAAAAAGGTGATATTGACAACTCTAAAACCTTAGCCCAAAATGCCGCTCAGATGATAGGAGCAAGGCATTTTAACCAAAAATATAATCTTCCATACACCAATATTTACGGAGCTTGTACCAATGGTTACGAATGGATTTTCCTTTATCTCGAAAACGACATTATTTACATTGATATTGACCGATATTATCTCAATAATTTACCGCAATTACTTGGGGTTTTGCAGAGAGTTGTTACTACGTTTCGTGATTAAATATTTTCCTCCATCTGAATACTCTTTTGTTCGAGTGTTCCTTTTAGGTTTTTTAATCTTTTCATCAAAGCCTTATACTCTGTATGTCCAAGGTCAATTTTATCAACTCTCGTAGTAACAATTCTTCCATTGATAATTGAATATTCTTCCAATTTTGGTAAAAGGATATTCAAGGAATTATTGATTTGTCGCACGGCTTTTATCAAATTTGAACCTTTTAATTCTACGAAAAAAGCAATTGAAGACTCATCTTCTTCTTTTTTAGGGCATTTCAGTAGTAAAAAATCCGTTTTTTCTTCTTCTTGACTTTCAATTAAACATCCATCAATTAGTAGGCAACAAACCTTAAAACGATTAGGGTTATTAACCAAAAATTGACTTTTACCCTTTTTGTCCCTCAAAACTATTTTTGTTCTATGGTCGCAGAATTCTTCACATTTTTTATCAAATGGATGGCAGTTAGGTATTTCGTTTTTCATCAGTCTAAATCAAAAAGTAAGTCATATTCTTCATTATTAATACTGGAAGCACTGTCAATCTCCTCAGTTTGAATAATTTGTAATTCTGGATGGATAATACTCCTTATTTTTCCTTGATTATCTTTTCCACCCACAAAATAGGCTTGTAGTTTATCGGGATTCATCCACAATTTTTTATCAATAATTTTATCAACTTTTTCCTCATGTTGTTGCCCTACTTGATATGCATAAATGTTATTATTAAGCGAAGTTAATATGTAGGGAGAATGCGTGGTAATGAAAATTTTATTATCAGAAGTATTTGATAATAAGACGATTAGGTTTAAAATATCTTTTTGAGTTTTGGGAAATAAATGAGCTTCTGGTTCTTCGATTACGATGAATACTTTTTGTTTATTGAGAATTAATAAAAGTACCATTTGAATAATCCAAACGGTTTCTTGCTGCCCTGATGAGGCAAAAAGAAGCCTAATATAGTTTGTATTACTAATCTTTATCTTATCACCTCCATCTTCAAATTCATCATAAAAATAAGAACCCTGTAAAATTGATTCCGATAAATTTTTAAGTAATAGTACCATTTCATTTTCCATATCTAAATGTCCGTAAAGATTGTATGACTCTAAATCATTAGAACCCTTAAATCCTTTTGAAGCATTTATCCTTTCAATAAATAATTTTGTCAACGAATCTAAACTTTTAGGATTAATATTTTGGATTTGTTCTGATAAAGTGGATATAATACTTCTTCCTGCGGGAATAAATAATAAGTCATTGTCAAAACCAAAAATTTCATTTAAGCTATTATTTAGCTCCGTTAATACTTTGTCTTTTTCCAATGCTTTTTGAGCTAAATCTTTGGATGTCGAAAAAATACGAACGATACGAGAACTCATATTTAAGGAGTGAGATATGGTATGAATTTGACTCACGAAATCTTTACTGAAATTTACAATAAAAAGTTCTTCGGAGGGTCTCTCATATATTAACTGTATCCAAATTTTTTCAGAGTAGAAATATTTTAATTCAAAATTACTAACACTACCCATGTTAGCTCCACCCCAATACTCGTAAAATTTAGACTTAATGACTTGCCTAAAACTCTCTAATTCATTTTTTAAAATATAATTATCAAAATCTTTTTGTAATGAAACCATCATATCATCCCTCAAAGACAAAAAGAAAAACACACTTTTTGCAATCGTACTTTTTCCACTGGTTTGTGGACCAATAAAAATCGTAAAGTCGTCAATTTCCATTTCAACGTCCTTGATTGGACCAAAATTTTTGATGATGATTTTTTGTTTCATATTTCTAAAAATATTTTATCGGTAACTTATTGATAATCAAAATTTTACTAACCCTTAACCCCAATCACCCAACCCCTAATTTAATATCCTTCAACATCAACTGAAAACTCTTTTTCCCTTGCCATTCATTAATCTCTATGGTATAACAAATTGAAAAGGGTTTTCCTTTGGATAGTTCTTCGTAAAAATCTTCTACCATGCCAAAACCTACGCAAGTGAAAGCCGCTGAATCCTCTTGAAACACATTGATTTTCAAGTGTTTCTCTTTCATTTTTATAGGTACACCGTGTAAAATTACGTTTTCAGAAACAAAAACGGGAGTCATATTTTGAGGTCCAAATGGTGACATTTGGCACATGATTCTGTGAAATTTATCGGTAATTTGACTTAAAGGTAAATTCATATCTACCGAAATCATGGGAGAAAGTTGTTCGGGTAAAATTTTACGAGAAACCACTTCTTCAAATTTACGCTTAAAATTCTCTATCTCGCTGATTTCTAAGGTCAAACCCGCCGCAAAAGTATGTCCACCAAACTGAATTAGATGTTCCTCACATTCTTCAATGGCTTCATACACATCAAATCCTGGCACAGAACGAGCCGAACCCGCAGCGTGTCCTTGCGATTCGGTGAGAATAATGGTCGGGCGATGATATTTTTCAATGCAACGACTCGCTACAATGCCAATTACACCTTTGTTCCAATCATTCTTGAAAAGGACGGTACTCTTGGCATTTAAGAGAATTTCATCACCCTCAATCATCGCCAATACTTCTTCGGTAATGGTACTATCAAATCCTTTGCGGTCGGTATTATGTTTTGTAATTATCTTCGCAAAATCAAACGCAGCCTCCTCATTATCAGACAGTAACAAATTCACTGCGTCATAAGCATGCTTGATTCTACCCGCCGCATTGATGCGTGGTCCAAGCCCAAAAACGACTTTCGTGATGTCCATTTTACCAGCAATACTTGCCGCAGACATCAAGGCTTTCAAACCCGTTCTTGGATTGGTGTTCAGTTGTTGCAAACCAAAATATGCCATTGTTCGGTTTTCGCCTACGATAGGAACGATGTCGCAAGAAATGGACGTAACCACCAAGTCGAGATAAGGGAGGAGGAGGTCGTCGGAAATGCCTTGATTTGTGCAAAATGCCTGCAATAATTTAAATCCAACACCACAACCCGTCAATTCATCGAAAGGATAAGTACAATCGGCACGTTTTGGGTCAAGCACCGCCACAGCATCTGGGAGGTCGTTATCGTCTGGGCGGTGATGGTCGCAGATGATGAAATCTACGTTATGTGCCTTCGCCCAAGCCACTTTATCTTTTGATTTTATGCCACAGTCTAAACACACAATCAAGCCAAAACCATTATCCGCCGCATATTCAATGCCTTTTTGCGAAACGCCGTAGCCTTCGGTATAACGGTCGGGAATGTAAAATTCTAAGGGACAATCTTCTCTATTTTGAAAAATAACGGTCTTTAAAAATCCATAAAACGTGGCAACCGAGGTAGTTCCATCAACATCATAATCGCCATAAACCAAGATTTTTTCGCCTTTGAAAATGGCTTCTTCCAAACGGGCAACGGCTTTATCCATGTCTTTCATCAAGAATGGGTCGTGCAATTGCGAAAGTTCAGGGCGAAAAAAATCTTTGGCTTCGTCGAAACTCGCAATCTGACGTTGAGCCAAAAGCGTAGCGATTTCAGTCGAAACATTCAGTTTTTCGACTAACGAATCAATCTGTTTTTGGGGAGGAGTGGGTTTATAAATCCAGCGTTTTTCTGTCATACAACAAAGTTAAAACCTTGATGCGTAGGATTGATACGTTTGTGGGGAAATTAAGAAGATTTAAGGGAATTCTATTCTTTCAACAATCTCTCTTCAATAATAGCCTTAGAAGATTTCAAAATTTTATATATATCAAATAAATCCTCTTTCACGGTACTGTCCAAAGATTTACTGATTGCGTATTCATCATTCTTTAAAGTCATAAAATACCACTCTTTACCCCAAACCACAATACCATACATGGTGTCTTCTGGTTGTTTATTTATGAATCGGGCAGCAACCATTTCTGCCAATAATTGCCCATCGGGGTCTGAGGAGGATTGTTTGGTTCGTTTGTATTCATGAAAAAACAGATAAGGAGTTTGAGGTTTATAAAGTCCTTTTGCTACAAACCAATCTATTTTTCCCGTGAGGATGAGGTGCCCAAAATTCGCTTCTAATTTCTCATCAGCAAAGGCACTATAATTTTTTCCGTCAAATTCTGCAAGATTCAAAATCGTTGAGATAAAGCTCAATTTCAAAGTTTCTTCATTCCAATCATTGATTCTAAGACTGGCTTTTTTGCGAGCAATTTCTAATATTTTTTCTTCAAAATCATTGACCGTTTCAACATTTTTCGAGTTTATCCAATCCGTAAGAACGGACAGATTTTCAACCCTTGAAATACCAAAAGTTGTTTCGACAAAAGTCTTGTCGCAACGCTCAAAATTATATTTTGGGATATTTGAAGATACAGTAGCCATTTTGTAAATCTGTTTTTACAAATTTACAAAAACAATCTACACAAACCCCAAACCCCCAAATCTTTTCCCCAAAATCGCCACTGAATCCGTCTGTAACCATTTATCCAAGATAGTTGAATAAATACTTCTGAAATCTACTTTATATTTTAAATCTCCTTCGTCAAGATTCTGTAAATCAGGGGCTTGCATGAGGTTTGAGTCGGTTTTTAACTTCCCTCCCATCAAAAAAACATTGTTTGCCGTGCCGTGGTCTGTGCCGTTTGAGGCGTTTTGTTTTACTCTTCTGCCAAACTCAGAGAACGTCATCACCATCACATCTTCCGTTCGTCCGTTGGCTTTCATGTCGTCCATAAAAACACGCATGGCTTCGGCATATTGTTTCAATAAACGTTCTTGCTGATTTACCTGATTGACGTGCGTATCAAAACTCCCGTGCGATACGTAATATACCTGTGTTTGCACACCCGAGTTGATTAATTCCGAAATGGTTTTCATTCTTTTACCCAAATCCGATTGTGGATAAGTGGCTTTTGATTGATAAACCTTCGATTTTTCGTAAATATAATCTGCCGAAGAAATGGTTTCTGAAAGCGTTTTGTAGAGATAATTTACGTTATCAAATTCTTCGTGATTGACTTTGGCGAGTTTTTCGAGGAATGGATTTTTAGTTTGTCGGTATAATTGAGCAGGATTTTGCACCGCCATACCTTTCACTTTCGAGCCTTTGAGTGCCAAACTCAACGAATCATCCACTTCAATGGCAGCGTGCGGTTCGCATTTTCCCGAACATTGGGCATCTAAATATCGTCCTAACCAACCACTCTTCAAATATTCATCCGAACTACTACCCGTTTGCCAAATATCCATCGAACGAAAGTGTGAACGGTCAGGATTTGGGTAGCCTACGTTGTTAATAATTTGCATCGAACCATTATCATAAAGTCCTCTGATTGACTCTAAGGCTGGATTTAGCCCAATTTCATCATTCAATTTCAAAACTTTATCAGTCTTGTAGCTTATACTTGGACGTTCACGATAATAGATGTCATTTCGGAATGGAATGACAGTATTTAAGCCATCATTTCCACCTGAAAGTTGAACCATTACCAATATTTTTCCTTGGCTTTGTGCTTGTTGTAAAGCAAAAGCTTGTTGTTCAAATCCCTTTAAGAAGTTGGGAATCAGCATTGTACCTACCGTAGCGAGGGCTGATTTTTGTATAAATTCACGTCTGGATGCCATGTTGTGATGTGTTTTATTCCGTTAAACACTTCTTTGACTATGGATGAGGGGAATGGTTTAAAAAACTGTTTGTCGTAGATGAAAATAGACCACGGATTGTGCGGATTAGACTGATTTACACGGATTAAATGTAAAAAATCTGTGTAAATCAGTAAAATCTGTTTTATCCGTGGTCTAACTTTCGTCGTCCCATAAGTAGTCTATCGTTCCTTCAAAATTTCAAAACTTATACCCATACCCAAGCCTCACCACCTGCGTTTCATAATAATCGTTGCTGGTGTAACGAAACCCTTCTCCTTGAATTTCACGTTTGATAATCATCGTATTCAATAAATCGGTAGCATTAAAAAACAATTCGCCTTTTCCATTTTGAATGGCTTTTTTCAAACCTAAATCCAACGAAAATCTTGTGTTGATTTTGCCCTGTGGAATAATATCGGGAGCTAAATAAATGGCGGTTAATTGAGCATCTATACTTTTTGAGAAATGAAAGGTATTATTGAGTTTGATATTTCCAGAAAAAATCTCTTGTTTATTAGCTGAAAATGAGAGACTTACAGGATATTTATTCAAAACCGTAAAAGCATCAATTTGATTTCTGTAAGCATTCAGATTGACATTGAATGAATACGCCTTTGAAATTTCCTGAGCCAAAACCATTTCAAGACCTGTGTTGAAACTCTTATTTACATTCTGAAAAGTAGCGTAAATTAAGTTACTTCCAAGTGCTGTACTCGAAATTCTGGTGATAGTTCCGTCGGCAAAACGGTGGTAAAAAGCATTATAAAAACTACCTTTCGACCAATTGGTTTTGTAGCCTAATTCAAGCGAATTGGTGAACTGTGGACGCAAAGCGGGATTTCCAACCTTAATAATTTCAGCATCATCATACTTTGGAAAAATCCGAATATCCACCTCATTCGGTCTATCTACTCTGCGATTGTAGAAAAGGGAAATTTTGTTATTATCATTCAATTTATAAGCAAATCTTAGGTTTGGAAATGGTTGTGTATAATCATAGCCATCACTTTTATAGGTGGGATGATTTGGATTAACTTCATACCGTAAATCAACGTATTCGACTCTCAGACCCACTTCTGCCTCCCATTTCTTGTTTTCAAAAACGTAATTTCCATACACCGCAGGTATCAATTCTTTGTAAGTAGCTTCGCCTCCCGCATTGGCATCTATCACAGAATTTTTGCCAGGAATGAACAACATATTGGTCGGAATATCTCTTTTGCGGAGCTTCAAACCCGTTTCAATTCTGCCATATTTTAGTGGTTTTATGTAGTCCACATTCAAATCATAAACCTGTTCGTCTGAAAGTAATTTGAAAGCATCTGTTCCAACTGAATTTGGCAAAATATTATCGTAAAAATACTTCTCATCTTCTCGGTGAAAGGTGTAATTAAATCCAATATTCAACAAACGCCCCGCCTCCTTAAATTTATGTTGATAGGTAGCAGTTGCCATGACGGTAGTTTTCAATTCATCTTCCAAAAACTGCCATAGTCTTCTTCTTTCTGATAAACTTTTATTAAAAAATGGTTGGTCTCCGTTATCAATTATTTTTTCACTACCGAATAATCCCGAAATGGTGAGCGTATTTTGTTCGTCAATATTCCAATCAATGCCCGTTTTGAAAGTCGTGAAATGCGTATCTCGGTTACGTTTTAATTGTGAATTTATCACATCGCCATCATCATAAATTCGGGTAACAAATTCATTTTTATTGAGCGTTTCAGTATATAAATAATCACCTTGAAAAAAAGTATTTACCTTGTTTTTGCGATAATTGAGCGATAAACTGGGGTTAATTTTGGGCGTAAAAGTATATTGGGGTCTGATGTTAGGTAAATTGCTTTTTCGTTCCCAAAGCGAGCCAAAACCTGTCGTGAAACCTGCCTTACCATTGAAGCCTTCTTTTTTGTTTTTCTTGTAAATAATATTGATAATTCCAGCATTTCCGTTAGCATCATATTTAGCGGAGGGGTTATTAATTATTTCAATTTTATCAATCGCAGAGGAAGGAATATTATCTAATCCCGACTGATTGCCGAAGCCCGTAAGAGCCGTTTGTTTTCCATCAATCAGCACCGTAACCTTATCATTACCACGTAGTTGCACTTTCCCGTCTTGGACTGTAACACTTGGTAGATTTTGCATTGCCTGTAAAACAGAACCACCACTTTGACTGATATTATCTTTAAGAGAAAACGTTTTTTTGTCCATTTTCTCGCTGATTTCTTCCTGTCTTCCAGTAACTATAATTTCATTCAAAGTCGTAGAATTTTCTTCTAATTCGATGGTATTAACATCTAAAAATTGCGTAAGATTTCCCACAAAAAGAGCTTGCTTTTTCGTAGAATATCCCACAAAAGAGGTTTCTAAAATATAATTGCCTGACTTGATATTGGGTAGTGAAAAACGCCCTTCTTCGTTGCTTACTGAGCCACTTACAAAGACACTATCTTTTTCAGTTTTGAGGATAATGTTCACAAAAGGCAAAGCCGTTTTTGCTACTTTATCTTTCATAATTCCTGAAATTGTGACGTTGTTTTGTGCGTAAATGTTTGATAATGGAAGGATTATTAATAAAATTGGAAGGATTATATTTTTGTACATAAGAAAAGTACTGAGTCTGTTTTTTTAACTTCCCGAAAGTTCTAAAACTTTCGGGAAGTTTCTTCAGAAACCTCAAAATAAATTCCAACGAACACCCAAAAAGCCTCTAATTCCTTGTATTGGAGCGAAACTGGCATCTGTATTGAAATAATATCCCTGCGGCAAAGTACTCAAAGCTGACGTTTTTATTTGCTCTGAACGCAGCTCTTTGGCTTGATAAACTATCTTTTGTTCTGGAAAGAAATTAAACAAGTTTTTCAATCCTGCATAAATCTGTAATCCATTATTGAATCGTCTCGAAATTTGAAGATTCGAGAGATTAAAAACAGGCGATTGTGCAGAACGAATGTCATCTGCAATTAGCGGTAAATCCATTGAACCATAAACATTTCCAGTAAAATCAAGCATGATTTGAGACTTTGGATGCGTGTATGATATGGCATAATTTGTGGTAAAAATAGGCGTTTTCTTTTGACGAATTTTTGAATCATTTTCTATTCTGTAAATGTCGGTATATGTTCCGCCAAGCATAAATTTTAGGCCATTCGTGAAGTTGAAATCTAAGTTTAAACTTGCACCCAATAATTCTCCGTAGCCTTTCAAATTATCGAAAATCACCTTCTGTGGGTCTGTATCGTAATCTGCCACTACTTTATTACTGAAATAAGTGTAAAAAAGGCTGCCTTCAAGTGATAAAAATCCTTTGGAATGGGTAATTGTTTTTTGATAATTAAGATTTGTATTCCAAGATTTTTCTGGGTTCAAATTTGCCACAACTTCCACTTTTCTTGATCCCGTATAAACCGTTTCATCTTCCGAAAACAAATTAACCACTCGATAACCCGTTCCAAAACTTAACCTAATAATATCCGATTTCTTTGAATTATATTTCCAATTAACTCGGGGCGAAAAAATACCTCCGTGAATTGAATTATAGTCATATCTAAGACCTAATAAAACTGTATTTCTACTATTCAATTTAACCTCATCTTGGGCAAATATTCCTGGTAAAAACGTTCTACTTGGCTTATTTACGGTCGAATCGTTTTCATCTTGGGTTAAAGTGTTATTATCGTCATAAAAAGTATAACGCAAAGCCATTCCAAAAAGAGCATCATGATTTTTGCCTAATTTCTTATCCCAAAGTAACTGTCCGAAAGCAATTTCTTGTTTGGCAATGTAGGGTTGCTGTCCATAAACAGAGTTTTGGTCATGATTATTATAGGATATTTGAAGGTTAATTTGCTGATTATCAATGGGTAACTGATAATTACTGATGAGTTCCCAGCGTTTTGTTAAAATGTTTTCACCATAAATTTTATCTCCTCCGCTATCCTCTTTTTGCCAACCAAGCTCGCCTCCAAAACGGTCTTCATACACGTATCTACCCGCCAGCGTAAACGTCTGATTTTGCTTTCTTTCAAACGACCATTTATTGAAAATGGAAATTCTATTTTGTAAAGTTATATCCGTAAAACCGTCATTATTTTTATCGAATCTATTCTGGAAATTGAAATAATTGGCACTTAACATCGTGTTCGCTTTTCCAATTTTCGCCTTCACAGCCCCGTCAAGCGTATATTCTCCATAAGACGTTGAATTCAAATCCAATGAAACGAGAGGAGCTTTTATAGGATTTTTTGTAATCACATTTATCAATCCGCCAACCGCTTCTGAACCATAAAGCGTTGAGGCTGGACCTTTTACAACCTCAATTCTTTCCACCATCGAATTCGGAATTCCAGAAAGTCCATAGACCGTAGAAAGTGCCGACACGATGGGCATTCCGTCGATTGTAATCATCGTGTATGCTCCTTCCATGCCATTGATGTGAATATCGCCCGTGTTGCAAACGCTACAATTCAACTGCGGACGAACGCCATTAACCATTGTCATGGCTTCAAAAAGACTTGGCGTTGGGTTTTTCTTGAAAAATGTGGGGGTATAAATTTCAATAGGCGTAGAGGATAAATTTACCATCGTTTCTTTCATTGTTCCACTCACAACTACCTCATTTAGAGCCGTTTGGTCGGGTTCGATTTCAAAACTAACCGTGGAAATTTTATCGTTCTGAATCTGCACAGTACGTTGAGTTGTCTTAAATCCAACGCCAGAGATTTGAATAATTTGCTTTCCAAGAGGAAGATTTTCTAATAAAAAATTTCCTTCTCTATCTGCTTGCGAACCGATATTTTTGAGCGAAGGAACGGTGATATTCACAAATTCAGCGGCTTTTCCTTCACTAATTATTTTTCCTTTCAATCCTTGCGAAAAAATTGGTAATGAACTGAATATCAATAAAATAGCATAAATTAGATTTCGAGTGTGTTTAATTGTTTTCATGTGTCTTGATTTTAATTTTTGACAGACTTAAATAAAATTTAGAGTTACCTAAAATATTTAACAAATGTATGTTTTAAAATGTTTTGAATCAAGGGAAAGTTTTGTCATTATTCAAATATTATACTGGAAATCAGTTATTTATGATAACAAAAGGGTATCAGAAAATAAATTCTGATACCCTTTTGTTATGAAATAAATACTTTTAAAATCAACTAAACGCCTTCCGCCAACACCTCTGTAACTTCTGGAACCATACGAGTTAAAAGATTTTCAATACCTTGTTTTAAGGTAATCGTTGAAGATGGACAGCCCGAACACGAACCTTGCAAAAGCACCTTCACAACGCCATCATGATACGAATGAAAATTGATTGCTCCACCATCAGATTCCACCGCTGGACGCACGTATTGATCCAAAACCGCTTTGATTTTGATAACGGTTTCAGAATCTTGCTCCCCTCCTGCCGACTCGTAAGCTGCAATGGTAGTTTTAGTGAAAACGTCTTTTTTATCTTCAAAAAATTGCTTCAAAAATTGCTTCGTTCCGAATAATTCATCTTCCCATTTGGTTTCATCGTCTTTGGTAACGGTGATAAAATTAGAAGAAATAAATACTCGCTGAACGAAATCAAAACCGAATAATGCAACAGCCAAAGGTGAATTTTTGCCTTCTACGAGTGCATCAGAGGGTGTTGCGTAATCAAAAGACGAACCATCAGGCACTAATTCAAAGTTCAAGACAAACTTCATTGAATTAGGATTGGGCGTTGATTCGGTATAAATGAGTATGTGGGGCTTCAACATTGGAATTTTGTATTAAGTATTAACTTGTTGTATTAAGTATTATGTACTAAGTATTAAGAAAACTTACACGTTATGAAGGCTTGGGACTTAATACTCAATACTTCGTACTCAACGCTTAAACAGCAAATTTACGAAATTAGTTTGGTGGATGGAGTTTAAAACTGTTTTTGTTACATTTGCTAAAATTCTCTCCTTTTAAATCAACTATAATGCCACAACTTTTTATTCTTGCGGGTTGTAATGGTGCAGGAAAAACCACTACTGCCAAAATTCTTTTACCCAAATTCTTGGGTGGAATAGAATTTGTAAATGCTGATATTATTGCAGCAAAACTCAATCCCGATTTTCCAGAATCGGTTTCCTTTCAAGCGGGTAGAATTATGTTGGAAAGGGTGGACATTTTATTGTCTGAAAAATCCAGTTTTGCTATTGAAACTACCTTAGCCACAAAGAGTTATGTAGGATTAACTAAAAAAGCTCAATCTCTTGGTTATGAAGTTGTATTGATGTATTTTTGGCTTGAATCTTATGATATGGCACTCAGAAGAGTAGCTAAAAGAGTGAGGGAAGGAGGACATTTTATACCCGACGAAGACGTGAAAAGACGTTATGAAGGAGGGATAAGGAACTTAGTAGATTTATTTATTCCTGTGGTTAATCGTTGGTCTGTTTATGATAATTCTGACTATAATTTCAGAAATCCACAACTGATTGCAAAGAATGAAGAAGACAAAAGTGTTATTATTGAAAACGAAGAAATTTGGTTAAAACTACAATCTTATGGAAAAGAAAAATAGAGATATTTTAGACATTATTGACGAAGGAATCAAAGAAGCCTATCGTATTTTTGATATTGAAGAAAAAAAGAAAGAGGCTCAACAATTGAAGTCTTCACAAATGGCAAAACGTCGAAGCCGTCAAGTGGCTTAGAATTAACAATCATTTATATCCAAAACGCTGACTGAACTCAAATTCAGTCAGCGTTTTGTTTTTTAGTTCGTAAGAAATTGAAAGTCAAAACGTTACAAACTTATCCACGTTTTATCAACATCAAACTTACCGTTTTAATTGTCAATGGTATGATTTATCACGAACTTAGAGGAAAGATTTTAATTAACCATTAATAGAGAATAATTAATGGTTATTTGTCGGAAGAATGTTCCGTTAATCAACTATTATCTATTCTCTGTTAATTATTCACTATCAAACAATGTTAGACATTATCCAACTTCTTCCTGATTCTATTGCCAACCAAATTGCGGCTGGTGAGGTAGTTCAGCGTCCTGCCTCGGTGGTGAAGGAGTTGTTAGAAAATTCGATTGATGCAGGGGCAACAACCATTCAATTAATCGTCCGTGAAGCTGGCAAAACGTTGATTCAAGTGATTGATGATGGTTTAGGAATGTCTGAAACCGACGCCAGAATGTGTTTTGAACGCCATGCAACCTCAAAAATTCGTACTTCCGAAGACCTTTTTAAAATCCGTACGATGGGTTTCAGAGGCGAAGCGATGGCATCCATTGCCGCCGTTGCCCAAGTCGAAATGCGAACTCGTAGAAGTACGGATGAATTAGGAATTTTGATTAAAATGGAAGCCTCAGAAGTGAAAGCCCAAGAAGCCATTGCAACTGAAAAAGGTACGAGTATTCAAGTAAAAAATCTATTTTATAATGTTCCCGCCAGACGTAACTTCTTGAAATCCAATCCCGTAGAGATGCGTCACATCCTTGATGAATTTCAGCGAGTAGCTTTGTCTAATTCAGAAATTACGTTTTCGCTTCATCACAACGATTCAGAAATCTATAATCTGCCCGCAGGGAAATTGAGCCGAAGAATTGTGGATTTATTTGGTAAAAATTATCGAGAACAATTGGCCTCTTGTGAAGAAGAAACTTCTTTCGTGAGTGTGCGTGGATACGTAGGTAAGCCCGAATTTTCTAAAAAAACTCGTGGAGAGCAGTTCTTTTTTGCCAATAATCGCTACATCAAAAATGGTTATTTGAATCATGCCGTGATGTCGTCTTTCGAGGGATTAATTCCCGAAGGAACGCATCCGTTTTATGTGCTTTTCATTGAAATTGACCCCATTCACATTGATATAAACGTTCATCCAACCAAAACGGAAATAAAATTTGATGATGAACGCACCGTTTATGCCATTGTGCAAGCGGCCGTCAGAAAGGCAATGAGCCAGCATAATCTTACACCTTCTTTGGATTTTGAGACGGACGTAAATTATACCAACAACATTTTCAATTTCGGAAATTCACCCTTTCAAACGAAAAAGGAAAGTGCCGATGCGTTCAATAGTGGAGGAGGAGCAAGTTCATATCCACGCCCAGAAGTACCCGCTCGTGAGCGTACAAATCTGACCAATTGGAATAAATTATACGAAGGATTAGACCGTGATGTAAGTGCTTTTGAACGGATTGGAAGTCGTCAAGAATCGTTGACATTTAATCAAAAAGGTATTGATGATGAGCCATTTACTTTAAAAAGTAAAGCAAATGATTTCTTACAAAACCGTCCACAAAGAGGCAATCAAGATTCTGAAGCAACCACGTTTCAGATTCATAACCAGTATATCATTTCTCAGGTAAAATCTGGAATGTTGTTGATTGACCAACGGGCGGCTTATGAACGGATTTTGTACGAAAAATTCTCGCAACATCTTCAAAAACACAACGGAGCATCACAGCAATTACTCTTCCCGACTACGGTGCGACTCACCCCCGCAGATTTTCATTTAGTAGTTGAAATTCAAGACGAAATCCGCAATTTGGGTTTTGTGTTGAGTGTTACAGGACATGATACTTTCGTAATAAATGGCATTCCCGCCGATTCGCCCGAAGAAAATGAACAGGCAATGATTGAAGGAATTTTGGAGCAATTCAAGCAAAACGAAGCCAATTTGCATTTGGATAAATCTGAAAACGTAGCCCGTTCGATGGCAAAACGTTCGGCAGGGCGTTTTGGCAATCATAGCCTCACGATTTTGGAGATGAATATGTTGGTTGAACAACTTTTTGCATCCTCCAATCCAAGCTACACCCCAAGTGGAGAATCCACGATGAAAATTGTGTCTTTGGAGGAAATGGCGGGGTTGTTTTTGCGTTAGGAATTGGTTATTTTTGAAAAACAAATAACATTTATAAAATGAAAGCCTACGAAGAAATTATAGATTTTTTGGCAAGCGGAACAACTCCAAGAGGAATTTCTCTTTTCAAAGCATCAGAATCAACTAAACTACGGGTTCGAGAATTATTACATCTCGAAAAAGAAGGCGTTGCTACTTCCTCCGAAAAGACAGAATTAGACGATTATTTGAGACTTGAACATCTTATGCGTTTAACCAAAGCACGAGCGAAAAAATATGCCCAGTCGTAGTGATTATATTTCAGAAAGTACCCGTCGATTAGTTGAAAAAAGAGCAAATAGTCATTGTGAATATTGTTTGATTCATGAAGAAGATACTTATATTGGTTGTGAAATAGACCATATTATTAGTATCAAACATGGCGGGAAGAATAATGATACCAATTTGGCTTTTTCGTGTTTACCATGTAACAGATTTAAAGGCACTTATATTGGTTCAGTGACTGAAAAAGGCATACTAACCCGTTTTTATAATCCACGTATTGACAATTGGTTGGAACATTTTCAAATTATTGGCAATATGATTTTAGGCATTACTGATATTGGAGAAGTAACGGTTAAAATGCTGAGAATCAACGACGAAGAAAGATTAGAAGAGCGTGAATATTTACAGAATATGGGTTTATTTCCGAAGTGATAGGAAATAATTATTAATCAATAAATAAGAAAATGCAAACATCACATATTCAATACATTACAGACACCACAGGACGAAAATTAGTCCAAATGCCAGTAGAAGATTGGGACTCACTTCAAGAAAAGTTCAATAGATATGAGCAACTTTTAAAAGTAAAAAGAGACTTGAAGGCATCATTCAGTGAAATTAAACAGATGCAGCAGGGGAAATTGAGGAAAATATCTTTAAAAGAAGCTCTTAATGTTTGACGTTATTCCTACACCGAGATTTTACGCCAAGTTAAAAAGCTCAAAAAGAAATACAAATCACTGGTCAGTGAACTGATTGAATTTGAAGAATTATTATCTGAAAATCCTAATCAGGGAACAGATTTAGGCAATAGTACCTATAAAGTTAGGCTTGCTATTGAAAGTAAAAATAGTGGTAAAAGTGGTGGTGCAAGGATAATTACCTATGTTATCACAGAACAAAAGAAGTCTATCTTGTCAGTATTTACGATAAATCAGAAATTTCGAATACTAAAGATAGTGATATTAAAAAACTGATTAAGGAAGTCAGAGATGATTTTTACTAATGGGTGAATTAGTAAATAAGTTCGTATCACCAAACAAATCCCTCCAAAAACCAGTTCTACCTTAAACCCTCAACCTCATGCCCGAACTCCCCGAAGTAGAAACCTATCGTCGTTATTTTGAAGAAACCAGCCTTTATCAACCCATTAGCGATGTTTATGTGGAGGATACAAAATTGCTAACTACTGACTACGATACGCTGAATCAGCAATTAAAAAATCATCAATTTATTGGTACAAAAAGAGTGGGTAAAAACCTGTTTGCTCAATTGGATGCTCCTTATTGGCTGCATCTTCATTTTGGCATGACGGGCGATTTGGTTTATTTCAAAGACGATGAAGATACACCCCGTTTTGCAAGAATCATTTTCAAATTTACCAACGGTTTTAGATTAGGTTTTTTATGTCCAAGAAAATTTGAGCGAATCGGGATTGTGGAAGACATTGAAGAATATCTGTCTCGCAAAAAAATCAATAAAGATGCCTTAGAAATCACGGTGGAGGAATTATCAAAAACCCTTAATAAGAAGAATGCACCCATAAAATCAGTTTTGTTAGATCAATCAACGGTTGCAGGAATTGGCAATTGGATTGTGGATGAAGTGCTATATCAAGCCAAGGTTCATCCAGAGAAAAAAGCCAATCAATTGTCTGAAAAGGAGATAACGGAAATTCATAAGTCCATGCAATTTGTCATTCAAACTGCCATAGATTCACAAGCAAATTACGATGATTTTCCAGAGAGTTTTCTCATACACGCAAGAGGTTGGGGACGGGCAGGTTTGCAGGACATTAGGGCAGATAAATGTGCAGAATGCGGAGAGAAAATTAGTATTAGTAAAGTAGGAGGGAGGACGACGTATTTTTGTGCAAATCGACAGAGAATATGAAAACGGATTAAAATGATAAAAGGTTTATCGCAAGACGAAAATAGACCACGGATTTTAGGGATTAAACAGATTTACACGGATAAAATTAAAAATAATCCGTGTAAATCTGTTTAATCTGAGTTGTCCGTGGTCTAACTTTTTACGATTATAGTCTCAAACTCAAACCCCCTTCCATTTAATCGCACAACCCACTGATTTTGTGAGGTTTACGACTACGGGCTTGCCTGCTAAAAGGCTATTTACAGCGTCTTCAATATAACGTTTTGTTACACCATTGGCATCTTGCGTATTATCATCAATTCCACCGATATACTGCATGATAAACTTGTCTCCTTCACGCTTCACTACGTAGGCAGAAGGCGTGCGGGCAGCCCCAAATGCACGAGCAACTGATTGTGTTTCATCTTGTAAATATTCAAAAGTATAACCTTTTGACTTCGCAACAGCTTGCATATTCTCGAAAGTATCTTCTTCATAAGCCGCAGGGTCGTTGGGATTTATCGCTAAAACTGGATAACCCTGTGAAGCATATTTTTTATCCAAGGCCATGATTCTACTCTCATAAGCCTTTGAAAATGGACAGTGATTACACGTAAAAACAATGACATATCCCTTAGCAGAACGATTTTCAGCCATGGAAGTAACGCCACCTGACGTACTTCTAAGTTTGAAATCATTGACGACGTCGCCAATGGCATAACCTTTATCTACGATTACATCAGCACTATTCTTAAAAGCAAATATAACCGTAAGTCCCATTAGCAATACGCCCACAGAACTCAAAATGTATATTTTTTTCATGACCTTTTTCATTTTAATTATTAAATTTTTACAATTTGTGATTTAGTGAGTTGTGATTTAAAAATTGCGTGGAGAATTTAATCACCAATCACAATTCACTAAATCACAACTAATTAGCTCCCACCGCAGGAGTCATTTCCTTTAATTCTTCCAAAAACTTATCCATCTTGGCTTGCCCTTCAAAGAAAATTCGTTTTCTCATCGTTAAGTTCACCATTAAAGTGGCAGGAATTGTTCCTGACCAATCTTTATCAATTTCATCAATCCAAGCATTATAATCGGGTTCGTCCAATAAAACCACTTCCGAATTTATATTATTTTTTGCGATGAAAGGCTCAACTTTATCCTTCAAGTCTTTCGGGAAATCCATGCTTACTAATACAAAACGAATTTTCTTCTTAATAAATTCCTGACTCAGTTTTTCATAATTCGGTAATTCTTCAATGCAAGGCTTACACCAAGTTGCCCAAAAATGTACTACCAAAGTCGTGTCCGAAACCTTATTTATTTGCTTCTGCAAATCCTCAAATTTAATCACACGCACACTTCCTGATTGGCTAAATGCTTGAAATACAGACAAATAAAGCCCAATTATAAATATTAAAGCACTTCGTTTGAGAAACATTGGAGTTTGTTTTAGAATTTAGAAATAAATCTGGTAATGAGTTGGCAGTAAAATTTAGTATTCTGTTAGCAGTAAATAAAATAAAACAAATAAGAGATATTTTTTAACTGCCTATTGCAAACTAAAAACTTCTTACTGCCTCAAAACGATTTTATTTTCACTTTATTCTCCTAACTCATTATCAAACAATGCGTTATGGATATATAAAATACTTAAACTCTTAAATAAAAGTAATGCTTTCTTTTCAGATTTCAAAACAAAACCCGTACCTTTGCAACCCAATTTAAAATTCATATTTAAACATTTTCAAATGTACGCAATCGTAGAAATCGCTGGTCAGCAATTTAAAGTTGAGAAAGACCGTTTCCTCTACACCCACCGTTTGGCGGGCGAGGAAGGCGCTGCACTGGTTTTCGATAAGGTTCTTCTTGTCGATAATGACGGGGACATTCAAGTAGGTCTCCCAACCGTAGCAGGTGCAACAGTATCAGGTAAAATTTTAGCTCACGTTCGTGGAGAGAAGGTTCTGGTTTTCAAAAAGAAACGTCGTAAAGGCTATCAAAAGCAAAACGGACACCGTCAAAATTTTACAAAAGTATTAATCGAAGGAATCACATTATAGTTATAAGTTATGAGTTATGAGTTATGAGTTACTTAGTGCAATGAGTTTTTAAGACTTATCACTTACTACTTATTACTTGCTACTTGAAATTTATAGCTGATAAAAATCTTACTAAGAAATGGCACATAAGAAAGGTGCGGGTAGTTCTAAGAACGGCCGTGAATCACATAGTAAACGCCTCGGTGTAAAAATATTCGGAGGTCAGCCAGCAATTGCAGGCAATATTTTAGTACGTCAGAGAGGTACTGCCCACAACCCAGGTGTTGGTGTTGGTCTTGGAAAAGATCATACATTGTTCGCCTTAGTTGATGGAACAGTTCATTTCAAAAAAGGGTTTAAAGGACGTTCATACGTTGAAATCCTTCCTTTGGGTGGTGCTGTAATTGTTGATGCTCCTGTCAAAGAAGCAAAAGCGGAAGTTGCTCCAGCTCCAGTAGTTGCTGAGGTTGTTGCTCCAGTAGCTGAGGCTGTTGAAGAAGCTCCAGTGAAAAAAGTAAAAAAAGCTAAGAAAGAAGATACTTCAGAAGATTCAATCTAATTCATTTATGTTTTAAACATAGTGGTAGTGTAAAATGAGTGAATCACTCATAATAAAAACAAAAAATACTCGCTCAAATTTTGAGCGAGTATTTTTGTTTTAAATGTAATTCATTTTACTTTCCAAATTCCAACAATGCTGCATCGTGATTGTATTTTACTTCACAAGTATTATCAAAAAACATCGTTGTGCCTTTAGTTGCATTATACGCTTCCCATTTTGGTAATCCCGCATGACTTGGGTTGCCCGTCTTGGCAAAATTTATCCATGATTGACTCATCTTATCGGCTAAAACGTAAGCCTCTTTTCCACCGCCAGTCATTTCTTCGCAACGAGTGATATTGTTGAAAACGAAAGGTAATTCCATGCAATGAACCGCCTTAAATTTACCATCCAAAACAGGTGATTGCCACGTGAATAAGTACATATAAGTTGCCGCACCACCACTCAAAGCTGATTTTTGGTTTGCTTGAACAACTGCTCCTGGTCTGAATGAAAAATCAATATCCAATAAATCAGATGGTTTTGTATGATTAGGATACGCCTTCTCGACGGCTTCTAAATAGACATCTGTTTTTGTATTATACTTCTTTTTAAGAATTTCCATTGCTTGTTCTTGCGTGCTATTAAATGTTGCCATACCCGCAAAGGGTGTAAACTCATTTTTTGTAGTACCAATTAATAGGGGAATGTTTTTAGACATTTCAAAAGCTTCGTTTGAGAATAATTGATAAGGTAAAACTTCTCCATCACGACTTGGTCCCCAACTTAATCCAAAACCGATCATAGGTTTTCCTTCGGCTTTCATTTTATTGGCAACAATTTTGAGGGCTTTTTTACCTGCCATACTCAATTTTTCAAAAGGTATTTTCTGAATTTCGTCTATTTGAGTTGGTTGTAAATCAAGGGCTTTCAAAACTTCGGAAGCAATTAATTGCGTATCAATTTTCTCTAACATGGCAGCTCTGAACGAGCCACTTTGATTGATTGCCTTATGAAAAAGTCCTTTTGCAGACGGCATTGCCATTAAAGTATTCACCTTTGCACCACCACCCGATTGTCCAAAAATCGTGATATTGTTTGGGTCACCGCCAAAGTTTTCGATATTTGCTTTCACCCATTCCAAAGCTACTTTCATGTCTAAAATGCTCAAATTGGCAGATTGTTTGTATTTTTCACCATAAGCCGATAAATCTAAATACCCCAAAATATTCAAACGGTGATTTATGGATACGACCACAACATCCCCTTTCTTTGCCAAACTTTCACCATCATACGCAGGTAATTCTTGTGAAGAACCTGCCACAAATCCGCCACCGTGAATCCAGAACATGACAGGGCGTTTTTTGCCATCGTTGATATTGGGAGTCCAAACGTTCAAACGCATACAATCTTCGTTGGTGAATCCCCAATCGTGATGAAAAATGAATTCGCCCTCATCCTGTACGCTTGTGGTTGGGTCGAGTAGGGGAGCAACGGGTCCGTAAACCAATGAAGGACGCACAATAGACCAAGGTTTTGGTTTTTCGGGAGACATAAAACGCTTTGCCTCTGCGTACGGAATACCCTTGTACGTGAAGATGGCATTGTGAATATATCCACGAACTTTACCTGATTCGGTATTGGTAACTGCCACGTTTTCGCCAGATTGTATTTGGGCGAAGATGGGTTTCTGTAAACAGCAAAAAGCTGTTGTTAGTAGGAGAAATGATGTTTTTTTCATGGTTTGTTTTTTTAGTTTATAAGTAGGAATGTATTTGTTTTAACCAACTATATTAGTCCCGTAGGAACGACCGACATATTAGTAACGGGTTTTAACCCGTTGGCAGAAATCAATTATCTCACTTTCAACGGGTTGAAACCGGTTGCTAATATATCGGTCATCCCTACGGGATTTTGTACAAATCTGAAAAATGTAATGAAAAATGAAATTTGAATTTATTTAAACTTCGTAACCCTCATATCCTTAATCACCCCTTTCCAATTCATCCCAAAACCAAAATCATAAATATGTCCCTCCGAATCTTTATGACATTCCATATCGTAAGGTAAATCTTCGGCTTGTTTTTCTACGATTGACATATTGGCGGGCATTTGCATAGGTAATAAAGCCGACGGCTCCGATTTACCCGCAATCGTTTCTAAAAGTGCTTGATCTTGTACGCCAAAACTCAACAAAATTGCTGTTGATTCTTTCTCGAATTCCGAGAAAATCATGGGATTAATCGTATTTACAGACACAATTACTGGCTTGCCCTTCATGGCTTCTTTCGTATCTAAAACCAATTTCAAATCCGTAATATTGGAAGTTTTCGCTACTTTATTTTTATAAGAACGATTCGCTGATTTTTCCATTGGGTCGCCTCCTGCAATACTTGTTTCACGGGCATCAGTTGCGGTGTAATCACCGTATTGAAGGCTTATGGGTATGTATCCGTTTCCACCATTCTTCAAATCCTCTTTGTCATAACCAATTGTAGCACTTGGATTTTGGATGAAAACTAAGGCAAAATCTGCTTCATTTGGATTATCGGTAACGTTAAAATATTTTTTAACAATAGCCATATTTATTGGATAATCTGTCGAAGCGGGCGTTTCCATTCCCAAGAAATTACGACTTGCTGGCGTAAAACGTTTTGGTACATAAACCGTTTTTGTTTTGACAATTGGCAAGGTATTATTTTGGTTTTTCAACAACACAACCGACTTTAACTGAGCCTCATAACCATCTTTCATATAAGCAGGATTGCCGACTATTTTCTTAGTTGAAGCTACTTCCAAATACGGGTTTTCAAAAACGCCCACTCTGAAAATATTACGCAACAAACGAACTGCCGATTGCTCCATTCTTGCTCGCATTTTAGCTTCTCCCATTTCTTTGATACCCATTTGATAGGCTTCTAAAACGGGTTTTGCATCATTATTTCCACCAAATTGATCAACACCCGCCATCAAAACTTTGTAATGACGTTCAGCAATTGTGAGACTTTCAACGCCCCAAGATTTCCCATCTACGAAATTGTCCATTGCTTTGTGGTCTCCCGTTACGAGCCAATCCGTACACACTACGCCATCATAACCGTATTTTGTTCTGAGTAAGTCGTTGATAATGAATTTGTTATAATTGTTGGCAACGTTCTCCCCGTTCTTTTTATCTTGATTCCACGAAATTGTATAATAAGGCATCACGGCAGAAGCCATCGAAGTTTTACCCTTCAATTTGAACGCTCCGTTAATGAAAGGAATTAAATGAGCATCAAAATTATTGCCTGGATAAACTGCAAACTTTCCGTTGGCATAATGTGCATCACGCCCAGCCTCACCCGCACCACCGCCAGGCCAATGTTTCACCATTGCATTGACGCTTCCGAAACCCCAACCGTTGGCGATTTCATTCTTTCCTAATGAAGTCTGAAAACCATTGCAATATGCTTGTGCCATTGCCGCTGAAAGCTGAGGGCTTTCACCGAAAGTGCCATTAAAACGTCCCCAACGAGGTTCTGTGGCAATATCTACTTGCGGCGAAAGGGCAGTTGTGATACCCAAAGCACGGTATTCTGCCGCTGCAACTTTTCCAAATTTTTCCACTAATGAAGGCTCAAAAGTTGCTGCCATTCCCAGAGAACTTGGCCACATTGAAATCTCTCCACCCGCTGCCGCATCGAATTCTGCACGTGCTTTTGTGCCATGTCGTGGGTCAGTGCTGTTATTGGCAGGAATTCCCATACCCACACTTTCGCAGAAAGCTTGTAATTTATTGTTCCATTGGGCCGCAATTTCGGGTGTTTTTACGGTTGTCAATAAAACATGACGAAGGTTGTCATCTTTCAGAAATGTCTTTTGTTGGTCGGTTAAATCCGAAGGGTCTGTTTCGCCTTCTTTGAAAGGTTTTCCGTTATAAGTCCCTGCAAAATATCCTCCCGAACGGGCAGGAAGCGACTGATGCGAAGAATAAAGCATCAAGCCTGCAATTTGTTCAATACTCAATTTTGAAGCTAAATCTTTGGCTCGGACATCAACGGGTAAACGCCAATCTTCATATTTGTCTAATTTGCCATTTTTATTCAAATCTTTGAAAGCTAATCCATTAAATGTTAGTATTTTAATACCAGATTTTGGGGAGTAACCCAAGGTTTGTCCACCTTTATTTTTGATAATATTATTGCCATCAACTTGCGTTTCTGACCATTTTTTCTGAGCGTTAGCGGGTAATATATACAAGCATACAAGGCACAACAACAGTAATTTTTTCATTGGATAATTTTGTTGGTTTTAGTTTATCAGGAATCCTGATATTATTATTAATGCAAAGGTAACGAAATGAATTGTTTTACTCATTTTCGATAAGTATTTCATAACTTCTTCGTAAATTTTTCGTTGAAATTAAAAACCTATTCCCGCTTATGCAAAGACATTTTACTTACTCCCTTATATTCTCGACACTCTGTATCATATTCTCGACGGCTTTTTCTATACATGCTCAAGATAATCAACGGTACATGGCTTTATCGTTGGTGAATGTGAATTACAGAGATAATCAACTCGAACAAATCCAAAAAGCTGCTGATATTGGGATGAATGCGGTGATAATTACCGTTCGATGGGATGTGATTTATCAATTTAAAGTTAATGCTGCTAATCCTTGGGAGCAATATGACCTACAAATTCAAGCCGCAAGAAGCAAAGGAATGAAAATTTGTTTACGTGTGTGTATGTACACCTGGTGCAACACGAAAGTTATTGGTGGTCCAGAGGACAATACGATTGCATCCTGCGATGGGCTTTCAAATGCAGACAGAATGGTTGGATACGATGTTTCGGGTAAAAATAAACGACTTCAACAACAGGCTACGGGATATAAAGATTGTGATTTAATAGATGATTGTGGGCACGTTCTTAATTATAGTTTTGCTTCAAAACCCTTTCAAGAACGTACTCAAAATTTTGTACGTTTAGTGACTAATCGGTATAAATATTTATTGGATAAAAATGAGTTGCTTTACATGAGCGTGGTCACAACGCCTGAGCAAGAATTTGGATTTCCGTATAAAACTACAAAAGGTTCAGACGGTGGTTTCAATGCTCTTTTTGATTATTCGCCAGTTGCGATTCAAGGTTTTAGGGAGTTTTTGAAGGAAAAATACAAAAATGATTTCAAGAAATTGCAATTGGCGTGGGGGAATCGAGGGAAGGATTTTAATGGTTTTGATGCAATTGAACCTACTGCACCAGCTGGCTCATTTTCGTACGGAGTCTTTATTACCAACGGAAAACACACCCAAGACTGGTATCAATTTAGGCATAATTCATTAAAGAATTTTTCGATGAATTTTGTGAAAACCGTGAAGGGAATCGATGCGAGAATTAAGGTCGTAAATGACTACGGTTCTTTGTTGGAAACCCGCATCGGTAATTATGGATTTAAGGACATTGGCGAGGGAACGGACGGCATAAAAGTAAACAATGGACCTCAAACGGACCACCGAATGGTTACAGATATGTGCCGAACCAATTTGCCCGATAAGTGGATTATGAATGAAGCCGAAGGACCTTACGCAACCCAAGACCAATTTGAAGAATGTTATACGCACGGGGCAAAATTGATGAGTGCTTTCAATTATGATTTAGATGATGGTGCTCAAAGAAAAATGCTCGTGGAAGTCGTAAATAAATACATAAAAGGCACAAATGGCATTATGAAACCCATTGAAACCTGTGGTTCAGCACTTTACAGCGTTGATGATATGCTCACGAATGATGGCTGCAATACATCAGACCGAACCAATGTAGCTAATAATTGTAAACTCTATAAAAATTGGCGAAGTGTATTTGACGGCAATGGAAACAAACCCGTGCGAATGTTTTTGAACGAAGAATACACGACTGATATTCGCTATAATCAACCCTTGACTGACTATTCAACTTGTGGTTCAATTCCTAATTTTAAGGATACGTATAATAGTGATTGTCAAAAATTACAAACCTTGCCCAATGCCATTGAATCTTATCGTGGAGGCGTGGAAAGTGTTGATTGTCAAGAAATTACGGGTTGGGCTTTGGATACTAAAAACGTTGAAAGTATCCTTACTGTGGATATTTACGTAGATGATATTAAAATTGGAACGACTCAAGCAAATTTGGGAAATCGCCCAGATTTGGTAACGACTTACCAAGGTTCAAAAGCCTATTTTCGTTCTTTCAGATATGTTTTGCCAGATTCAGCTTGGTTTAAAAGTAGTCTTCGACACAAGGTTTCAGTAAGATTTGGCGGAACAAATAAAGTTTTAGAACCTTTAACTGAAGCTGAAAAAACCTTACGTTGTTCGGGTAGTGGTTCGGGAATTTGTGGGGTTAAGTTTAGATTAGGTATTTCGCCCGATTCATTGGCTAACGTTTTTCCGACGGGGGCAGAATATGAAGTTTCAGTAAGTTCAAATCTGAAATGGAAAGTAGATAAATCAGCTAATTGGTTGACTGTCAGTGCAGATACAGGTTCTTTCGATAAAACGTTTCGATTAAAAATAGTGGCTTCTTCCGAAAAAGATACTCGTACTGGAAAAGTTACAGTCACGGGCGAAGGCATTACAAAAACCATTTTCATTACCCAAAAAGGAGTAGGGGAGAAGTGTACAGATTGCAGTAACAATCCAATTATAATTGACCCAATAAAAGGTCCAGTAGCATTTTTGTCTTACCGTGGATTAGTTGAAAAAGCCAACTGTTGTTCTGTGAAAGGCTGGGCGTTTAATGCTGATAATTACGATGATATTTTAACGGTAGATTTTTATTTAGATAAGCAAAAAATAGGCTCTACGCAAGCTAATCGAGGTTATCGCTTTGATTTAGTTAATACGTTGGGAACTGAAAGACTATTTTACAAAGCCTTTTGTTTTGATATTCCTGCCAGTGCGTATGCGTTGTATAAGGACGGGAAATCAAGAAGATTGACGGTAAGATATGGCAATACAATTACTCCATTGGCAGAATCTGAAACGTTTGTGTTGAGTTGTCAAGAAAAACAAATATGCCAAGAATCAGATTTGTGCATCAATCAGAATGATTTCGACAAAGAAATAACGCTTTATCCCAATCCGAATGATGGCAAATTCAAGGTTGAAGTTTACTCCACGGCAGACCAGTCAAGTACTTTCAGGTTTGTAAACCTTAACGGACAGGTTTTAAAGACTGAAAATATTTACTTAAATCAAGGATTAAATCGTTTTGATTTTGATGTTTCAACGTTCCAAAATGGCGTATTTTTGTTATCAATTATAATGGAAAATGGTGGAAAATTGCTTGGGAAGGTGGTGAAGAAGGATTAAAGATTTTCTTTACATTTTAATAACAATCCGTTTATCATGTGTTGTTATGTTGGTAGTAATTTTACATCAAAAACATGAAACAACACCGAGCAATTTTTCAACAAAACAGTTGGAGAGATTTTCAGAACAAACGAAATGTGAATCGTAAAAATGTCAATAATCATAGATTAAACGAAAGTATAAATCCAGAATTTGATAAAGTTTCTTTCGATTGGATAAACTAAAAAAGCCGTCCCAACAACAAATGAGACGGCTTTTTTGTGTAAAATAGATTATGCTTTTTTCTTGTACAAAGGAACTGTACTGCAAGGTTCTCCAAACATTAAAGACTGCACATAAGGCTGCAAAATTCGAGTGATTTCTACATAAGCCGCCGCAGGCACAGGTACTTTTGAACAGCCTTTCACAACAACTCTCGCTCCCTGATATGCTGACGGATTGACCTTATGAAGGGCATCATAAAACAGTTTATTTTCTAATTCCTCTAAACTTCCCAAAACGACCGCATTAGCAAAAGGCTGTAATTTCAAGGTCAAAAGCATGTATGCCCACGTGGGAATAATAACATCTTCCGAACAGATAATGGCAACATTTTTCCCTGTGTACGGACTCCAATCATGGTTTTTGAGGAATTCTCTAAAATCTTTTTCCTTCAAAATCATACCCATAAATAGATTGTCTTTGAGGTCATAAACCACTCTTTCGCCTTGGTCGTAAAGGTCTTCCAAGTCAAAAGTAACGAGTCCGCTATTGATTACTTTATTAATAATTAACTCTTTTTCCATTTTTTTAAGCTTCAATAGCTTCTAATAATTCTTCAAGCTCTCCCTTTTCAAGACTATCTCTATCTGATTTGTCATAAACAGTTAATAAATAGACGTCCTCTTCAACAATATGAACATAAGTAATAACTCTTGCTCCGCCAGATTTCCCTTTTTTCTTAGAGTCAATTTTAAGTCGAACTTTATAGCATGATTTTCCTAAATTAACGCCTTGAGTTGGGTTTTCTTCCAAATCTTCGATTAACTTTATTAAATCCGATTTAAAGGAAGTATATCTTTTAGAGAGTCGTTTTGCTTCTTTTTGGAATCTATCCGATAGTGAAATATTATAACTCATTTATAAATTCTCGGGCAGATTTAAGTTTTATTTTTCCTTTTTTAGCTAAGTTTACTTCTTCAATAGCTTCTTTTAATCCTTGCAAAATTTGTTCTTTTGAAGGTTCATCATCTATTAAAATTGAAGCAAGTTCAACCCGTTCCTTCTTGGGAAGTTGTCGTGCTAATTCTACCAATTGATGAAAAGATAGTGATAAATTGACATTTAAGGATATTTGCATGATGCTAATTTTTTATTCAATATTACAAAAAATAACACAAATTATTTATCTTAATTCTGCACCTTCTTAGCCTGTGTTCCCACAAAGTCTTTCAAATAAAAAGGCTCGAAAGTTACTACGTTTTCAAATAACGATTTTTCAAAAGAATTGGTTGCCAATAATCCAACCGTTTTGGCAGAAGGATGAATCTCTGTATTTAAGAAAACAGCATTTTTATGGGTAATTTCTGCTTGACATTTTGCCGCACCATCGCCAAAAAATACAATCTTCTTTTCGTTTAATAACTCAGAAAAAGATAATTCATCAATAATCTTTGCCTCCGTTTCGGAAATTACATTCATTTGATGATCAAGAACTTGGCAATAAACTTCCATTCTTCGAGCATCAATCATCGGACAAAGTAAATAGGTTTCATCATAAAAACCTTTGACTTGAAACGCCATTGCTTCGAGCGTATTTACAGCAATCAAAGGTTTATCCAAAGCAAAGCAAAAACCCTTGGCAGTGGAAACACCAATACGTAAACCCGTATATGAACCAGGACCTTTCGCAACGGCAAAAGCATCTACAGCGTTCAACGAAAAACCCGCATACTTCACCACATTTTCGCAAAGTGTCGTGAGCATTCCAGAATGAGATTTTTCAGTATATAATTCGTTGACAGCCAGTAATTTACCGTCTTGATGCAAGGCAACGGAACATACTTTTGTGGAGGTATCTATGCTGAGGATTAAGGACATTTTGAGTTTGGAATTTTGAGTCTTGAGTGTGGAGTTTTGTTTGTTCGTTTTTTTATCTGAATTTGGATTCGTCAGATTAATGGATTTTTTGGATTATTATCTGCTCAATGATTTAATCCAAAAAATCCTCTAATCTGACGAATCCAAATTCAGACAGAAACTTATTCTCACAAAATTAACCCCAAACCCCTTAAACAAAAAATAGCGACCAATTTCTTAGTTGCTATTTTTTGAAATACAATTTACGAAGTAAAAAAATCTTCTTAAATCTGCGTTGCCGAAGGCATCTGCGTCATCTGCGTTCCATCAACCTTATTTCGACCCTTTCAAAATCGCCTGATAACGATTCATATCCGAAAACAATTTTAAAGCCGACTGAATTTCAGGGTCTTTGGCGAATGATTGCTCCCGAGTGCCTTTTTGGAGATAATAATGTACGATGATTTCTTGCTCCAAAGCCGTCTTAATTTCGTCCTTAAACTTCATCATGTCTTGCTCCTTACTGTGCGATAATTTTGAACGAAGGGACTTCAATTGTTCCGAAACTACATCAAAATAACGCTCCTTTTTTGCCGAAGCTTCCAAGGTATTTAAGTCTCTTTCAGCTTGCGTTGTATAATCAAATTCTTGCGTAACTGCCCATTTCACAAAGTCCTGATATTCCGTTGCCGACAATTCAAAATCCTTCGCAGATTTAATGGTTGGATGGTCGAAATGATACTTGATGGCATAGTCAAACAAAACGTATTTATTTGATAATGACATCGTTATAGCCGCTGGCAATGGTTTTTCGATTTCAATGTCTGGCAAAACTCCTCCACCATCATAAACCGTTCTTCCACTCTTTTTAGTCTTGAAAGGACGTTTCAAAGAGTCTGGTAATTTTCCAACGCTACCGTCTGGATTACGGTGTGCATAGTCAATCGCTTGGATGCAACGTCCACTCGGAATGTAATATTTTGCGGTGGTAACTTTCAATTTGGTATTATACGTCAAATCACGAGTAACTTGCACTAAACCCTTGCCATAAGTACGTTGTCCAATCAACACGCCACGGTCATAATCCTGAATTACGCCCGACACAATTTCCGCCGCCGAAGCACTTCTCGAATTGGTCAAAACGCTAATTGGCATTTCCGTATCCATCGCAGGATTGAGTCCCGTGTAGGTTTTATTCCATTCTTGAACCTTTCCTTTGGTCGAAACAATTTCAGATTCTTTGGGCAAGAAAACATTACAAATATCCACCGCCATATTCAATAATCCACCTGGATTTTCACGAAGGTCAAGCACCAATTTTTTCATGCCTTTGCCCTTCAATTCCGTAAAAGCCTGACGCACTTCTTTGGAGGCAGTACCCGTAAAATCCTTCAAATCAATGTAGCCCACTTCGTCATTAATCATGCCGTAGTAAGGAACATTTTTCATTTTCACTACATCACGAGTAACGGAAATATCTTCCAATTTATCCGTTCCGTAGCGTTTTACGGTCAATTTTACGGATGTACCCGTTTGTCCCTTTATCAATTTGCCGGGGTCGATTCCTTTTTTAGATTTCAAATCAACGCCATCTACTTTCACAATTTCATCACCAATTTTCAAGCCCGATTTTTCGGCGGGTGTACCTTCATCAATCAGCATCACCATGATACGTCCGTTGCGGTTACCCGTCACGATGCCGATACCGTTGTATTTGCCTGTTGTCATGGTCATATAATCCTCAATATCGTCCTCGGCATAATAGACGGTGTAAGGGTCAAACGATTTCAACATCGCATCAATCGAAGTCTTAACCGTCTTATTTGGATTGATTTCGTCCACGTAATAGCGATTCAATTCCTTGAAAAGCGTGGCATAAATATCCAAGTTTTTAGCAATATCAAAGAATCGCTCGCCTGGGTCAGAGAAGGAAGCAAACGATAGTCCCATAATCGTTATTCCACTGATTATTAGGGTTTTAGTATATTTTTTTATGTTCATTTTATTTACTTTAAGTCTTATTTTTTGAATTATTAATTTGTTATTGTTGGTTTATAGGTTGGAAATTTGGAAGGAAATTATAAAACACAACAAGTGTCACTGATTAAGAAGCTAATTTCTATCCAAAAATTCAACTAATTCATCAATCTCAACTAATCGAGGTTCATCGTTTTTATAATTCCATTTCTTTTTTTGATAATCTTTATATTTTTCTGATAACTCATGATAATTCTCGCCAACAATCTTTGCTATAATAATTCCATCTATATACCTCCCCGAAACGTTTTCTGCCCATAAACATTCAATTGTAGGATTAGAATTAAGATGTTTATGTAAGTCATTATTTGAAGAGAACTTTGAAAAAAAATCTGATAATACTTTTTTATAAAATAATGCCACCTCATTTTTAATAGCTTCAATATCTGTACTTTCTCTAACAAAATAGTCTCTCATAGATATAGTATCAAGTTCTTTCATGTTATAAACTAAATGAGAATAAGAACTACCAAGTTTTATTTTTTGAAATTTTTGATACAATGTAAAAACATCTCTGAAACCAATTGTTGCCCCAAAACTAATTTCATATTCATTTCCCCAGTCTGATGCAGCAAAGAAAAAGCAAAATAAACCAAAATCTGTTTTGCAAAAAACTTCTCCTCCGTCACGAGATATTTTTAGTTTTTTATTTTCAAATGGAAAAATCTTATTGATATGTTCTCCAAATTCTATTTTAAGTTCTTTAAAATTTTGCATTTTCTATTTACTCGGCTGGTAACTCTCCGTCCCGTGGTCATGTGTTTTTTTCCTCGGCTGGTAACTCTCCGTCCCATGGTCGTGTGTCCTCACCGACCACTCTTGCGTAAGCAATTCACCAATTAATTTTTGATCATAATTTACTGATAATCAAATACTTAAACTTTTTTAATATGTCTATATCACTCATAAACCTCTTTCCGATGAGCAATTTTCACAACCAAAATCCTTAAAATGTCATCTTCAATGGTGTAAATTGCTCTGTAATCTCCTATCCTAATTCTGTAAAGGTCACCTGTTACATTTGCTACATGAAAATTGGTTAGTTTCTTATGCTTGCGAGGTCTTGGGTCAATTGCTAAAATCTCAATTTTATCCAAGATTTTATCCGCCACTTTGGCTGGTAGTTTATCAAGTTCTTTGTCTGCCTTTTCGCTAATTACTATTTCGTACATTTTCCGAGTTTATAGTTTGGCTTTAATTCTTGCACGCACTTCACTAAATGGAACAACGGGGTCATTGATTCTCTCCGCAGCCGAGAGCGTATCTAATAAATCTTCCATTAATTCCTTTATGGCTTCATTTTTTAAATCAAACATCATAGCGGTTTTTTCACCAAAATTATTGGTAACATAACTGATACCTCTTTGTATAGTTGCGGTTTCCATTTTATTGTGTTTTTAAAGTTAATCAATCCTAAATCTCCTCTCTATCAATATCACATTGTTTCAATATTTTATAAAACAATCCTTTCCCCAAATCCTTCTTTCCGTGAATGGGGATAGGTACAGATTTTTGTAATTCATCATTTTTATAAACGTGGTGGCTGCCTCTAATTCTGTCAAGATACCAACCATTTTCTTCTATCACTTTGATAATTTCTTTTGGTGAATATCCCATTAAGCTGTGGCGTATTGATAGGGTAAAGTGTTGATATTTAGGACAGTATGGGTTGTTGTTGATTTCTTTTCGAGTTCTGCATTATCATCAGGCACGGGATAACCATTCTCTAATCTCGATTCCACAACTGCCTCAATGGCTTCTTTTACCATTTCTATGGCTTCCTCAAAGGTTTCGCCGTAAGTAATACAAGGGCTTAATGTAGGCACTTCTGCCACAAAATATCCTTGTTCGGGGTCTTTCGTGATATTGACTTTATAGAGTCGTTGCTTTATATTTTCCATGTTTTCAAGTATTATATCAATACATTTAACGCAAAATCAAATACGATATTTCAAACAAAAACTAAACCATTTTCTGAAAAATCGCCTTCATGGATTTTTCTATTTTGGCGTAATCTTCGATTGTCTTTGCAATATACACAAAAGCAATGTAAGCTGGAATTTGGGAGGATGGTTTTTGTAGCAAAAGGTGCTTATTCAGGCGGTATGTCTCACGGGTACGACGCTTGATGAGATTTCTATCAACGGCGTGTTTGAAGAATCGTTTGGAAACGGAAATGAGAATTTGGGGATTAGGGACGGCAGCCGTTGCTGTTGGGTATTGGGGATTAGGGGTTAGGGTGTCGGACTCTGATTCACTAACAGCAACGGCTGCCGCCCCTAAATCCAAACCCCTAACACCTAAATAAGAAACACGAAAAGGGTAGAGAAAAACCGATTGGTTTGTTTCTCTACCCTTTTTATCAAAGAGTTGTTCTATAACTTTTTTGGAATTGAGTCTTTCGGACTTCTTAAAAGTAAATTTCACGTTAATTAATAATTAAAAGATAATAAGTAATAGTTGAACTAACTATTCTCTATTAATTATTAACTATTCACTGAATTACTTACCTCTCTTCTCGTCAGAAACAGTCAATTTGTGTCTTCCTCTTGCACGACGAGCCGCTAATGTACGACGACCGTTTGGAGTTGACATTCTCTCACGGAAACCGTGCTTATTCTTTCTTTTCTTTACCGATGGTTGAAATGTTCTTTTCATGACTTGTATCTTTGAAATCTTGTTGCGTTCTTAAAACAGGACTGCAAAGGTAAGGAACTTATTATTATTCCCCAACTCTTTTTTAAAAGTTTTGGTTTTTATATGATTGATTATGAGTAATTTGGTTGTTCGCAGAAATAGAACACGGATTGAACGGATTAGACACGGATTTAAAAATCTGTAAATCCGTGTCTAATCCGTTCAATCCGTGTGCCATAGAATCTTATGATAAAATACAAAATATCTTCCCAAAACCCTCAAAGCCATTTCCTCAATATAGAAATGGTGATTGATAACATTCAGTCCGACAGCATCGAACTGCAACTCCCTGCGTGGCGACCTGGGCGTTATGAACTCCAAAATTTTGCCAAAAATATTCAACTATTTGAGGTGTTTTACCCCCCCTCTCTATCGGAGAGGGGGCTGGGGGGGGAGGTCTTGTTTCACAAACTCACCAAAGACCGTTGGCTAATTCAAACAAATGATTTACAGGAGATTGTTATCAAATTCACTTATTTTGCTAATGTCCAAAATGCAGGAAGTTCGTTCGTGGATGAATCGGTAATGTACGTTAATTTCGTAAACTGTTTGCCTTATGTACAAGGGCGTATAGATGAGGCTTGTGCGTTGGAAGTAGAAGCCCCCCCCGCCCCCAGAGGGGGAGCTTTCGAGTCCAATTTTGGTACTTTCAAGGATGGAAGGTTGAATGTAGTTTTTGACTCACCCTCTGGGGGTTGGGGGGCTTTAGTCGATTCCCCTCTTCTCGCCAGTCCGTACCTCCAACATCAAAGCTACCAAGTGGAAAATGTTGATTTCCACGTTTGGTTTTTGGGAAATCATACGCCCAATTGGACGAAATTACTCATTGATTTTCAAGCATTTACGGAGAAACAAATTCAAGTAATGGGTGATTTTCCAGAAAAAGATTACCATTTTATCAACTGGATTCTACCGACTTCCTTCTATCATGGCGTAGAACATCGGAATTCTACAATGATTGTCTTAGGACCAGATTCTGAAGGCGATGGATTGTATAATGACCTTTTGGGCGTTTCTTCACACGAATTGTATCATGCTTGGAATATCTGTAAAATTCGTCCCGTTGAGATGATGCCTTATGATTTTACGAAGGAAAACTACTTTTCAACGGGTTTTGTAGCGGAAGGTGTTACGACTTATTATGGAGATTTATTTTTGGTACAGTCGGATGTTTTTACGCAAGAACAATATTTAAAGGAATTAGAAACCGTCTTGAAACGTCATTTTGAGCAAGATGGCAAGGCTTTTCAGTCGTTGGTAGAATCTTCTTTTGATTTATGGTTGGATGGATATTCGCAAGCCATTCCGCACCGTAGAGTTTCAATTTATCAGAAAGGGGCGGTTGTTGCGTTGATTTTGGATTTAATGATTCGCTTGCGTTTTGGACATCAAAAATCCTTAGAGACCGTCATGAAAACGATGTGGGAACGCTTCGGAAAAATGGGCGTAGGTTATTCGATAACGGATTATCAGCGAGTTTGTGAAGAAGTTTATGGGCGTTCATTATCCCAATATTTCAAAGGCTGCATCCACGGAAATATGCCTCTCGAAAGCATGGTCAACGAGTTGTTGGATGCTTTTGGTTTGCAAATGCAGTGGAATGAGGAAGGAAAGATTCATTTGGAAATAATGGATGGGAAGAACGAGAATCTGAAATTGTGGTTAAATTTGTAGGGAAAAATAAATCCAAATTTATAATGGCAAGAGACCTAATCCACAATATTGTAAAGAATGCCCTCATTAACGATGGTTGGAAGATAACCCACGACCCATATCCTGTGAAAGTTGGGGGTTTTGAAATGGAGATAGATTTAGGAGCTGAAAATTTGGTAGCTGCCGAGAGAGAAGGAGAGAAAATAGCGATTGAGGTAAAAACATTTGCGGGTCTTTCAAAAGTATATGATTTTCACTTAGCCGTTGGACAATTTATTGATTATCGAATTGCCTTGAAAACGAAAGAACCCGAAAGGATTTTGTACGTGGGCATAACCGATAACGTGTATGAAGAGGTTTTTGAACTACCTTTTCCTCAGATGGTTATCAAAGAAATAAACATGAAAATTATTGTTGTTAATCCAGACTTAAACACTGTTGTAAAATGGATAAAGTAGAAAATTACCGAAATATTATCACAAATATTTTAGAGAAGTACGCTAAAATAACGCCTGTAAATCTCCCAGACGTAGAAAATGAGATAATTGTGGATACGTTCAGAGATAGCTATCAGTTAGTGCGAGTGGGTTTTGAAAACCGTAAAAGGGTGCATTATTGCGTTTTTCATTTTGATATACGAAATGATAAAATTTGGGTACAACATGATATTACAGATATACCCGTAGCTCAATTATTATTAGACGCTGGCGTTCCGAAAGAAGACCTTGTGTTGGGTTTTCATGCACCTTATATGAGGGAATTGTCGGGGTTTGCTATGGCGTAAATTGCTGTTGTCTGAACTTGGATTCGTAGGATTAATGGATTTTTTGGATTACAATTCGACGAAAAATCCACAAATCCCTTAATCTGACGAATCCAAATTCAGACAATTTTAATGGACATTCAAATTCTACCAACATGAAAAGAAGATTAAACCAAAATCACATTCCGTCTGTGGTAATGCACTCAGGTGAATTATTGCGTAACGAAATCAAAGAAAGGGGGGCTTAAACAAACCGATTTAGCGGATAAATTATCCATTAGCCAACCTTTCTTAAATGGTTTATTAAAAGAAAAGAAGAAAATAAGCATTGAATTAGCCATCAAATTAGAAGAAGTATTAGGTATTGAAGCCGAACTTTGGGTGAAACTCCAACGACTTTTTGATAAAATAGAAACAAGAAATAAAACAGAAATAAGTCTTCAAAATCTGAATATTTCATCTCAAAAAAGAGAGAGTATTTTGGGGGCTATGATGGCTTAGAAAAATTTAGTAATGTAACCATATTCATTTCAAGTCTAATGATGTACTTAATACTTTCTGCTAATGTGAATTCATTTTTAAAGAATGAGTTTACCTTTGATTTTGATATAGACGAATTAAATCTTTCATCAAATTTATTAGAAGACATCAAAGGTTGGCACAAACAATACTTGCCAATTATTTTAATGGAAGATATTGAAAGAAAAAAATCCAGTCAAATAATAGATGAGCTTGATAAAAAAGGAATATTTTTAGCGAAAATGATAGCTAAAACATTAGATAATGGTACAAAGGTAAAGTATTTTAGTGAGGGGAAGCTTGTGTATTTGCCAGTAGTATAGAACCTCTCTGTATTGTTTTTTAACCAATAAATGAAAGAAAAAATAAAACAATTAGCCAACGCCCATGCAGGCGAATTTGTGGCTAACCGCAGACATTTACATCAAAATCCTGAGTTGTCTTATCAGGAATACAATACCCAGAAATACGTTGCCGAACGTTTGAAAGAAATTGGAATTACGCCAACGTCCATTGCCAATACGGGTTTGGTTGCCACGATTGAAGGCAGAAATCCAGCTTCAAAAGTGGTGGCTTTGCGGGCGGATATGGATGCCTTGCCAATTGTGGAGGCGAACGATGTGCCGTATAAGTCTCTTAATCAAGGAGTTATGCACGCTTGTGGACATGATGTTCACACGGCTTCGTTGTTGGGTGTGTCCAAGATTTTATATAACTTACGGCATGAATTTGAGGGAACGGTGAAATTGGTTTTCCAACCTGCCGAGGAAAAAGCCCCTGGTGGTGCGTCTGTCATGATTGCGGAAGGTGCTCTGTTGAACCCAACGCCCCATAAAATGTTGGGTCAGCACGTTGCTCCGAATATTCCAGTTGGTAAAATTGGTTTCCGTGAAGGAATGTATATGGCAAGTGCCGATGAAATTTATTTTACCGTAAAAGGCAAAGGCGGACACGGTGCCATGCCCGAATTAGGCATCGACCCAGTGTTGATTACTTCGCATATTATTGTGGCTTTACAACAAATTATCAGTCGAAATCGTAATCCACGTTATCCTTCGGTGTTGAGTTTTGGAAAAGTGATTGCCAACGGTGCTACCAACGTGATTCCGAATGAGGTGTATGTAGAAGGAACTTTCCGTGCAATGGACGAAGAATGGCGTGCCGATGCGTTGGCTCGTATCAAAAAAATGGCGGAAGGCATCGCTGAATCAATGGGTGGCGTTTGTGAGGTTTTTATTCAGAAAGGTTATCCATTCTTGAAAAATGAACCAGAATTGACTCGCAGAATGAAAGGGGCAGCCATTGAATTTATGGGTCAGGACAATGTACTTGATTTAGATATTTGGCTGGCCGCTGAGGATTTTGCCTATTATACGCACCACGTCGATTCATGTTTTTATCGGTTAGGAACTCGTAATGAGGCAAGAGGAATTATTTCGGGCGTGCATACCCCAACGTTTGATATTGATGAAAGTGCCTTGGAAATCGGAGCGGGATTGATGTCATGGTTGGCGGTTAGTGAGTTGGGTTTGTAATGTTTAACCGCAAGGACGGGAAGACGCAAAAATTTACAATTAATTAATTTTACTGCAAAACGGGAAGGCACAAAAAACGTTTACTATTAATAAACTTGCTACAAAGACGTAAGAAGCACTATTTTGTGTCCTTCCGTCTTTGCGGTTACAACATCTTACCATTATGAAAAAATACATTACTTTCTTGCTCGCAACATTCATTTTTAGTTGTAAATCTGTTCCTGAAAATCAGCAAATTACGGTGGCTTCGGGTGGAGGTGTTACGGGCGTATGGCACGAATATACACTCAAAGCTGATGGGCAACTGCTTCATAAAGCCAGTAACGAAGATTCGGCTATGGTGGTAAAAACCATTTCAAAATCGAAAACTAAGGACTTTTTTAAGCAAATTGAGGCTTTGAAGTTGAATGAAAAACCTTCGGGCGAATCTGGCAATATGTCTTATACGGTTCAGTTTTCGGAACGAAAAAAGTTTGCTCATAAAGTTCAATGGGGAGATAAAAAGCTGCCTGTTGACTCAGTTAAGATTTTTTATGATACATTTATGGCGTTGATGAAGTAGGATTCAAAAATAAAAAAGATTGCTAATTACTGCTAAGACACGGAGACACTAAGATAGATACACTATTTGACTTAGCGACTTGGTGTCTTAGCGGTTTAAAATAAATTTCTAATGAAAAAACTATTCCTTATTTCCTCCCTTTTATGTATTTCCATGATTGGATTTACACAAAATAAATTCAAAACCGTCAAGCGTTCTGATGTGTCTATCCCCCAAGAAAATGTGGATAACATTGTGGATAACTCAGCGTTTCAAAATACCATTGCTCGTCCAAAATATTTGACAAAACCTACTGATAATCAGACTTATATGAATCTGATTTCTAAAAAGGATGGTTTGAAAGTTACAATGGATGAAAACGGAATGCCTTCGATGATTGAGGGAATTCCAACCAATATCGCAAGCATCAAAAAAAGCTCTGTCCGTAACGCTCGAATGTCAGGGGTGGCGGCTTCAGCCTACAATTATTTGGAAGCCGTGAAGCCTTATTTAAAACTCGTCAATCCAGAGGCTGAATTGAATATTTCAAACAGCGAAACGGACGAAATCAAAACGACTCACTTACGGATGAAACAGATGTATAAAGGTGTGCCTGTATATGGGGGTGAAATGATTTTGCATAAAAAAGACAAAGAAGAAGTTTCATTATTGAACGGACATTTTTATCCAACACCTCAGATAGAAAACGTAAAGCCTTCATTAACAGGAGATAACGTTGGGGTATTGGCCATTTCTGATGTTAGTAAAACTTCCATCACAAAACCTATGACGGCAACTGAAATGACGATATTGAAATACGAAAAGCCCAAGACGGAACTCATTATTTATCATCAAAATGAAAAATCGGATGGCGAGCGTTTGGCATATCACGTGACTGTGCGTCCAAATTTTTTAGAAAGATGGGTATATGTTATTGATGCAAATTCGGGCGAAATCTTAGATAAATATAACTACACTTGTACCCTTGACGGCGTGGCAACAGCTACTGCAAGAGACCTCAATGGATTCAACAGAACCATCAATACTTATCAGTCGGGAAGTTCTTATAATTTGATAGATGCTTCGAGAGGAATGTTCATCAGGGGTAATAAAGTGGTGAAAGCCGATGACCCACAACGAGTTATATGGACGATTGATGCGACCAATTCAAAAGTGAGTGAAGATTTAACAATAAAACAAGTCTCTTCAACCAATAACAGTTGGAATAATGCAACTGCTATTTCCGCCCATTACAATGCAGGATTAGCATACGATTATTACGAGAAAAAACATGGTCGTAAGTCTTTGAATGGTAGTGACGGAACGATTATCTCTATCATCAATATCACCGACGAAAATGGTAAAGGATTTGATAATGCTTTTTGGAATGGAGAATATATGGGCTACGGAAACGGTGGAACGGCTTTTAAACCCTTAGCTGGTGGTTTGGATGTGGCAGGACACGAAATGACTCACGGTGTTATTGAAAAAACGGCTAATTTGGAATATAAAGGACAATCAGGGGCAATTAATGAATCCTTAGCAGATTGTTTTGGGGCATTGGTTGAAGCTAAAACGGGCAATGATTTATGGAAATTAGGAGAAGATGTGGTGGTGGCTCGTTTTTATCCAACGGGTGCATTAAGGGATTTGTCGAATCCAAATAACGGTGGTAGAAGTCTGAATGACAATGGTTATCAGCCCACTAACATGAACCAATATTATTCAGGCTCGGAAGATAATTATGGTGTGCATATCAACTCTGGCGTGCCAAATAACGCTTTTTATCGTTTTGCAACTGCAAGTGGAATGAACTTAACGAAGGCTGAAAAAATCTATTATCGTGCTTTGGCGTTCTACTTAACTCGTACCTCTAAGTTCTTGGATTTACGTCGTGCCGTTATTCAATCTGCCACAGATTTAAAAGCCTCAGCAGGGGTGACAGATGCGGATATAAATGCTGCTAAAGCAGCTTTTGATGCCGTTGGAATTACGGATGGAAATGCACCTACGCCAACCCCTTCTAATCCAACAACTCCAATTCCACCAGCACCAAAAGCAGACGTACCTGTGAATATCGGAACAGAAGGGTTGTTGAGTTATGACCCAGTTACAAAAACACTCTACAAGTCAAGTACGAAAGGGGAAGCAGATGCAAACAGTTTTGTTGAATTAGCAAAGAATATTGTGATTGAACACAAGCCAACAGTGCCTGATGATGGAACTTTTGCGTATTTTGTGCCTGCCGATGGTTTCATTAAAAGAGTCAATTTAGTAGGAACGCCAAAGGTTGAAAATGTGTCTTCTTCGGGAGTTTGGCGAAACGCAGCGGTATCAAAAGATGGGAAGAAATTAGCGGCATTACGAACATTGGGGACTAATGTTGCCACAACGGATAAACAAATTGCAGTCTTTAATTTATCGGCGGGAACGAGCAGAGTTTATACACTTTATAATCCAACTTATACACAAGGCGTAAACACTGGCCAGGTTCAAAATGCTGATGCCATAGAATGGGATCATCAGAGTGAAAACCTTGTTTATGATGCTTTCAATACGATAAAGAATGCCACAGGAGGAGAATCTGAGTTTTGGGATGTTGGTTTTATCAACGTTTGGAATGCCTCTAAAAATGATTATGGTACTGGACAAATTGATAAATTATTTACCAGCTTGGACGAAGGAGAAAATATTGGAAACCCATCTTTTTCAAAGAATTCGACCAACATAATTGCCTTCGATTTCTTCATAGAACAGGATGACTTGAACTATATAATTGGGGTAAATACTGAACGTACCGATGGATTGGATTATATCTATGAGAACAATACGTTGGGCTATCCAGAATATTCCAGAACTGATGATTTGCTCTTGTATAATTATTTAGACGCAAAAAATATTCTGAATACCTATCAAATCACGATGGAGAAAAGTAGAATTAAAAGTATCAAAAATTCTCAAAAATATTTGATTGGTCAGTCTGCCTATGCGGTTTGGTACACGGTGGGAACTCGTGCTTTACCAACGAAACAGAATCAGACGATTAGTATGACCAAAATTCCTGATAAATTAGTTGGTGACCCCGCTTTTGATGTAACGGTTTCGGCAAGTTCAAGTTTGGCAGTTGGGCTATCAATTGTTTATGGACCCGCCAATATTTCAAACAGACGTATTACCCTCACAGGTACGGCTGGGCGAGTGAAAGTGAATGCTTTTCAAGATGGGAATAGTAGTTTTTATAATGTAGCCAGAGCTGATTCTTTTTGCGTAAATCCCCTAAAACCAACCATTTCAGTGGTGAAAAAGACGGATAATAACGGGGACTTCTGGGAATACACATCAAGTTCGGCAACGGGCAATGTTTGGTATCGTGATAATGCAATTTTGGAATCATTAAGAGGTTCGCAAGTCATTCAAGTTGTTTCGGGCTTGAAGTTTAATGTACAAGTAGTAACGATGGATGGTTGTGCGAGTGTCCAATCAGACGCTCGTCAAGATGTAGCCTTAACAAAACCTCTTTCATCAGAACCCACGCTGGAAGCAAGCATAACGGTTTCACCTAATCCAACGAGTGATGAAATAAGGATTGTTGTTCCTAAGAATTTAAGAATTGAATCCGTAAAACTTAATGCCATGTCAGGTAGTCAAGTGCTTGAAAAGCAAGGAGATAAGTCAAATGCAATGACCTTGAACATTCATAATCTGTCCAGAGGGAATTACGTTTTGCAGATTATGACCAATGAGGGAATTGTGGCTAAGAAGGTGACGAAGGAGTAGAACTTTACTAAGTAACCCTGTCTGAATTGGGATTCGTGGGATTAATGGATTTTAAGGATTAATGTTTGACGAAAAATCCTTTAATCTGACGAATCCCAATTCAGACTGATTCTGACAGCCATTTTACCCCATCTCAATCCCAATCCCTTTCATCAGCATACTCGCATTAAAACTATGGCAAACGCCCGAACGTAGTTTATAATCAAACACTAAATCATCATTCACAACCTCCGAAGAGAAGCTATAATTCTCCACAAAGCCTTGATGAGCAAACTCATCACCCAATTCTACATCATGCGTTGAGATAAAACCAGATGCCGTTGTTCGGTGTAATTGTAACATCAAAGCCTTCGCCCCTTCATGACGGTCTTTGGAATTTGTCCCCTTCAAAATCTCATCTAAAAAGTAAAAAATGGGTAGAAAAGCCCTCCCTTTGAGGGCGGCTGGGGTCGCATTCGACTTGGGTGGGGTTTCCATAGATTGCCCACTATTAACCGCCAAAATCAACGTCTTTAATCGCTTCAATTCTGCATAAAATGACGATGTATCTTCCTCCAAAGAATCTTGCGTACGCATACTCGTAAACACTTGCATACATGAACACGCAAACGCCTCTGCACACACGACTGAACCCGCCAAAGCCAACACAATATTCACCGCAACCGTCCGCTGAAAGGTACTTTTGCCCGACATATTTGAGCCTGTAATTATGATAGTTTTCCCTTCGCCAACGAGCTGGATGTTATTAGCAATTCGTTTCGTTCTACGAATCATTGGATGGGCTAATCCTTTGGTTTTTAGTAAAATAGAATCTTCTGAAATCTCAGGTTTTACAAATTCTGGATTGGCGAATTTTAGTCCCGCAAAACTGTTTAAGGTTTCAAATTCAGCAATGGCACATAACCATTTAGGAAGATTTTTTTGATGCTTTTTTTTCCAGGTTTCTAATTTGATAAAAAATTGAATATCCCACAACAAAGGCACACCTGCAATTAAAGCAAAAATCGGGTTGGCTCGGTTTCCTAACTTATTCAAAATGTCTTCTAAACCTCTAATCGCAGGACTTGCCTCTGAAAGTTCGGTTTGTAAATCTCTAAGTTTTTGATGCGTAAATGTCTCATTAACAATTAGTTCCGATAGATTAGCGTATGCTTTCAAAGTGGCAGAAAGGCGAATGGTTTGTTCGAGGGCATGGCTAACGGTATCATAAATCTGTTTCAGAATAAACCCATGAAAAATCAACATTAACAGTGGATAACCGATAGGAATATACCCAAAAGCCCAAGCCAAAATCAAGGAAACGGTGAGGTATGGCAGGAACTTCCCGTATTGAAAAATTGGCTTTTTAATCGTCTCATTTTCAGGCTCTTCACTCCAAGAAATTAGTTTTTGCGTAGGTTCAGCAACTTCTTCAATCAACATGGCGGAGGCTTCTAAATCTTGTCTGAAATCAATTTTAGCGGATAATTCTTCAATAGATTCTTGCCGACTGAGAATTTCAGCTTTCTGAGAGGGAAATTTCAACCAATTTGCCAAAGTAGCCCCTCCCGTATAAGTATGCGTGCGATTGAGCAGTTTGAAGAGCGATTGTTTCCCGAAAATATCTAAATCAGAAGCATAAAAATGATTCGTTTCAGCAAATTGTTCGCCTGTTTCTGCTCTGGTAAAAACATTATCCAAACGCTTAATTTCATCTTCATTAATCATAGATAAAATTTTATTTTTATCACGTAAATATTTGATTTTCAAGTGTTTATTTACTGAAAATAGAAATATTGAAATACCAATAATTACAACTGGAATTACATAATCACCGCTTGAATACTGATAAGTTAAATAACTAATCAAGGCAATTATTAAAAACAAAATTGCTCTAAAGATTGCCCATTGATTATACTGTTTTTGGAATTGATCAGTAAGGGTTTGGAAATTTTCTTTTCTGGATTGAAAGGTTTCGATTGGGGTCATATTTTAAAAAGTATACTAAAAAGACCCATCAGATTTTGGTCATTTGATAGGTCTTTTAATTTTGTTAAATGATATTTTGAGGAGATATTTTTTCTTTAAATTTTCGATAAATTTCATTAATTGAAAGCCAAATAACGGAGAAAGCTCCAACAATGATATAAAATTGTTCGTTATTGCCAATTTCTTTGATTGAATTTCCATCATAATTAAAGAAAATATAAATTACTCGAACACAGGGTGGAATAGAAGTTGTGGCAAGCAAAAGAATAATGGCATCAGGCAGTTGAGGAATTGATTTTTTCCAATACGATAAAATTATATAAATGGAAACGATAATAAAACCCAACAAATAAGAAATTTGTGTGTAGGACATGAAAATTAGTTTTTCTTGTAAAAAAAGAGATACAACACTATTCCCAGAACAGTGAAAAAACCTAAAAGTCCACCTACAATAATTCCTGTTCCTCCAAATATCCCGCCGAGAGAAGCACCACCCGCTGCACCAATAACGGGTTTAGTTTCTAATTCATAATATCTATTTACTTTGTCCATTGTATATTGTTTTTTCAAAAGTAATAACATTCATATTGATAAACAAGTTTTGCTTGCTTATTGATTATCAAGTACCCATTATCTCATCATATTCTACGTATTTCACGCCGCTAAGTCCTTGATTAGCAAATCGTTGCATAGATTTGGCAACGTCAGAGGCTTCAATTCCATGATATTTCCGAAGGCTTCCAAACAGCAAAGGCGAAAGAAGATTTGAAAATACTTTTCCAATTTTTTCACCCAAACGAGACTCTTCTCTATCTCCCAAAAGCATAGATGGACGAACGCTCACAAAATTCTGAAAACCAAGTGATTGTATCTTTTTTTCCAAATCTCCTTTTGTTCGTAAATAAAAATTGGAAGAGTCAAAGTCTGCCCCAACTGACGAAACTAAAATGAATTGCTTTACGCCATTTGCTTTGGCAATTTTTCCAATTTCGAAAGGATAAGTGCAATCAATTTTATACTGTGCTTCTTTTGAACCAGCCTTCGCCAAAGTTGTTCCCATCGCACAAAATAAATCATCTGCCACAACCTTTAAAGCATCTATATTATCAAAATCAATAACTTCTTGAATTAATTTTGAGTGACTGATATTCAAGGGTTTACGTAATAATAAAACCACTTTTGAATAGTTGGGATTCTCGCAAATTTGCGTTACAAGTGTGCTTCCGACCAAGCCAGTAGCACCAATAATGATGGCTGTTTTCATGTTAAAAAAGGTTTAATTTTCAATCGGGCGGCGTTCCGTGTTCAAATTTCAATGACGAATGTTCAAGTGATTACACTGAAAGACTTGAACATTTCTAATTGAACATTGAATATTGAAAATTAATTACAAAAACCTCTATAACAATCTCCAGCTAATTCCCCATTTCGCCAAACGATAACGCATCGAAACACGCAAAACACCTAAACCATACTTTGAACTACGGGCAAAATTGATGGAAGATGCTTCATCAAAATATTTGGTCGGACACGTAACTTCCCCAATTTCAAAGCCTTGCCAAAAAATTTGGGCAATCATTTCATTATCGAACACAAAATCATCATCACATTTATGAAACGGTACTTTTTCTAAAACTTCTCTTGAAAATGCTCGGTAGCCTGTGTGATATTCAGAGAGTTTTTGGGATAGCATAATATTTTGAAAAAGCGTTAAAAAACGGTTTGCGATATATTTATACATGGGCATTCCACCTTTCAAAGCTCCTTTTCCTAAAATTCTTGAACCAAAAACAACTGGATAAAGCTCATTGCCAATAATCGTAATCATGGCGGGCAATAGGAGGGGAGTATATTGATAATCGGGATGAACCATAATTACAATATCAGCACCCAATTCAAGGGCTTTGGTATAACAAGTTTTCTGATTTCCGCCGTAGCCTTTATTTTTATCGTGACGAATAATATGCTTGATTCCCAGAGATTTAGCAACCTCAGAAGTGTTGTCGGGACTATGGTCGTCAACCAAAATTACATCATCAACAAGGTCGAATGGAATTTCTCGATAAGTCTTTTCGAGCGTGAGGGCAGCCTTATACGCAGGCATTACAACGATAACTTTTTTGTTTTTATACATCTATGGAACGGATTTTTTAAAGGTTTTATTTAAGGTAATTCATACAAAGTTCTTTACAAAATGAATACCAGAGTAGTTTCCTAACGAAAAGATTCTGAATTCCATTGAATTTGAGCGTCTTTAATCTAAAAATATCAAAAATGCTTAATGAAATAGCTAACTTTTTCAGTAAAGAGACTTCACTGAATAAAATCCTTTGGCTTGGAATTATACTTCGGGTCTTAGTATTTATTGTCATGAATCCTCAAGGTGCTGATGCACACTATGAAGTATTGGATTTCATAATTAAAAACCATCGTTTGCCCCGTACAAATGAACTTTTTTTAGCCTGTCATCCTCCCTTATACTATTTGACATCTCTTCCTTTTTATGTAATTGGAGGATTGAAAATGGTTGAATTTTATGGGTTAATCACGTCTTGTTTGAACTTGTGGTTAATGTCAAAATTAGTAAAAATGACGATTAAAGATGTGGAGATTCGGAATTTAAGTTTCCTTTTAGCCACCTTTTTGGGAACATATCTCATCTATTCATTATTCGTTTCAAACGATACACTTTCTGTCTTGATGGGGACGTGGTTTTTTTATAATCTCATTAAATATTTGAGAGACCAGACGCTAAAAAATGTTGTAATTCTCTCACTATCAGCAGGGTTAGCTCTTTTAACGAAATCTACTTTTATTCCTTTTATACCAGTAGTTTTGTTAATAATTTTCTTAGTAAACTTCCGAAAGCCATTCTGGAAAATGACCTCTACGATGATTTTGTGTGGAGCGATAATTGGGTTTTCAGGCACCTATAAATTCGTAGAAAATTATAGATGGCAGCAACATAAAATTTTTGTGCATAATCTTGATATTTTTCCACTGGCGAGCAATGCCATTTTTTACATTGGACCTCAGAGTTATTACAATATTAATATTTTCACGCTTATCAAAGACCCCAATTTATCCTCTCGAAATCCAAGTATTCATTCAGCACCTTTGTTGATGTACGGAACTTTTTGGTATAAACACCAATATTTTGAAAATAATTTAACATTCGGAAACTATTCAGGTTTTCGATATATTGGAAGTATCTTTTTTATCTTAGGAATATTGCCTACAATGCTGATTATCATTGGATTAGCTTTATTAATTAGACAAGGATTTATGTTGTTGTTTTTTACTTGGAGGCAACAATATGGAACTATAATTTTTTGGGAAAAAATTTTTCGAGCCACTTGTTTAATTTTGCTTTTGGGAAGTTTTGCTATTATGTTTACGGGGTTGATAAAGTATAACGACTGGGCTTTCATGCACACAAGATTATTAGCACACGTTTTTTATCCAATCGTTTTATTACTGGCAACGGGATTAAGTTTTATTAAGAGGGATAAGCCTGATTTATTGAAATATTTAGCTTTAAATTTAACGCTTTTTGCGGTACTGACAATCTTTTATTTCTCAGTAGAAAGTGCCGTAATTGCTTGGAATTGGCTATATTATGGTGATAACGACGAAATTCAGTGGTATGTAAATAAGAGTTTAGGCTTGTGAAATAAATTGTGATACTACAAAGCTACAAGGATGCTAAGATTTTAAAAAATTTAAGTGAATGAAATAATTACCATAGTCATACTTATCTTAGCGTCATAGCGACTTTGCTGTTATTACTTTCGCAGATATTAACAAAAAAAATGCAAGAGAATAAATTACAAAAAATCCTAAAATCATATCAAAAAAGACTAACCAATCTAACCTCAAGGAATAAATCTTTGTTGTTATTAAACCTCTCTGCTGAACAGTTTTTAGATATTCACGAGCTTGATTTTTTACAAAATAAACCTTCATTTAACATCATAGAGCAATTAATCGCTCAAAAAAATGCTATTTCTCTTTGTGAAATTCACGACCCACGATATGAGCGAGTAAATCAAGTAAGTAAGTATTTACGCAAGATTTCAAGGACTGAAAAATTTATTGAAGAGGAACGTGGTTCGGAAGATTTATATGTGGGTTATCCCATCATTAAAGGCAAGTTTTCGGACGGAACGGTTGTGCGTTGTCCTTTATTATTTTTTCCTGTAACGATAGCCACCCTAACCCCCAGAGGGGGAGTTTCCGAGTACGTTTTTACTTCCCCCTCTGGGGGTCAGGGGGCTATTCTCAATCGTAGTTTCCTTTTAGCTTATTCACACTTCAATCAACTCCAAATTTCGGATGAATTTTTAGAACATAGTTTTGAAGATTTTTCAAAAGATTCGCTTGAATTTAGAACACAATTATACGAATTTTTGAAAGATTCTTCTTTAAAAATTGATTTCAATAAAGAGATTTTTGTCAATGGGTTACAACATTTTGAGAAACAATTAAAATCAGATTTAGACCTTTCTGAAAACAATGGAGAATTAAAATTATACCCCCAAGCAGTCTTAGGAATTTTTCCACAGGCAGGATCATTTTTAGTGCCTGATTATGAGGAGTTATTGGAGGAAAGCAGTAAGGAAAAAGGAGAAAAGAAGACGGAAGACAGCGTAGAAAACTTAGAAAATATTGATAGAAAATTTGAGAAAGAGGGATTAGAGTCCCTTTTCCCCAATCCCCAACCCCTAAATCCCCCAATCCCTAAACCCCGTGAAGAAAACCTCCTAACCCCTTTTGCCGTTGATGCTTCTCAAGAATTGGCTTTGCAACAAATAAAAGCGGGAGCTTCGATGGTAGTTCAAGGACCGCCTGGGACGGGGAAATCTCAATTAATTTGTAATCTTATTGCGGATTTTACGGCTCGTGGTAAAAAAGTTTTGGTCGTTTCTCAAAAACGAGCCGCCCTCGATGTTGTGCAGGAACGCCTCACACGAGCAGGAATGCGACCGTTTGTAGGCAATGTACATGACTTCAAGAATGACCGTAAAACTTTGTACGCTCAGATTTTGAATCAAATTGAACAAATCGAAGATTATCAAAAGAAAAATCAGAGCCTTGATGCAATTTTTTTGGAACGAAATTTTACCCAAGAAAGCCGTCAAATTGATAAAATTTCTGATACTTTACAAGAGTTCAAAGATGCCCTTTTTGATGTTTCAGTATGCGGTGTTTCCGTAAAAGAATTATACTTAACAAGTTCGCCAAATCAACCTTTTTTGAATTTGAAAGAAGATTATAAACACTTCAAATTCAATGAGATAAATGATTTTTCGAAGAAATTTGAAAGATATTGCGTTTATGAAAATAAATTAAAAAGTGGATTGGTGAACACGGAATCCCCCAGACAAGTCACAGAGGCTTCTTTTTGGCAATCTCGCCTCTCTTTTCAAAACCGTCAATATTCAGAAATTTCACAGATTTTGAAAGTTGTTCAAGAAGTACACGATTTTGTACAAAACCTTGAAAATGAATCATCAGAAATTCTGAAAAACATCTTAAATTTTCAAGAATTGGAAAAGATTTCAGGGGAAAAAGAACGTTTTCAGAATTTGTTATCATTAATTGGAAATGAGAAAATTTATCAGGTTTTTAGTAGAAATATTCAAGAAAAGATTAAACTCAATACTACAAAAATTGGTGAATTAGAAGCACAAGTGGCTCAATTTTTTGCCGGTCAAGGGATTGAAATTACCTTACCAAGTTCCCATTTATTACCTTTTCTGTCAAAGTTAAACGAAGCAATTGACACAAAGTCGAATGTTATTGGTGGATTAGTTTGGCGTTTTTTTTCAAATCAAAAAGCTAATATTCAGAATGTTACGAGGGCGAATGGCTTAAGTCTTTCGTTGGAAGATTTACAGAAATTACAACAAAGAATCCAAAATCGTATTGGCTTAGAAAAATGGTGGAATGAATGGGGATTTTTATTTGGCGAATTGGATAGGAATGAAGATCCAATATGGCTACGTAAAGGATATCGTTGGTTTGAACGTAATTTTCAACAATTATATCAAGCCGAAAAAGCGAATAAAATATGGAAACCGTTGACGAAAATATTGCCGTCATACCCGTTGTTGTCTGTGTCTTCACAGACGACTATGGGGTTGTCTGTGAAGACACAGACAACAACGGGAACAACAACATGGAACGATTTCCAAAAACAAATCAATTTCTTAATTCAACAATCACAGCAATTAATTGATATTCAGGCAGTTTGGAATAATTATTTATCTAAAAATCAAATAGATATTCTTGCGTGTGGACTTGTGAACACGGGGTCGCCCAGACAAGCCACGGGAGATTTATCAAACATTAATTCTTACCTAAAAGAAAACTTCGATTTAATGCAAGAATCTGATTCATTGAGGGCATCTTTTAGTCGTACAGAATGGTCGATGATTGAATTGTTTTTACCTGAAAAAAGACTTCTGTCCGTAATGGTCAGTGTCCCCACCGACCATTTTATGAACAGTTTAAAATTAGCTTGGATTGAAAATATTGAAGAAAAATATCCAATTCTAAGAAGCGTTAGTTCTTTGAAAATGAATCAGTTAGAAATTGATTTGCAGGATTCAGTTCAGAAAAAACAAACCCTAAGTCAAGAGATTTTATTGTTGAAACTCCGAGAATTAACGTATCAAAATTTAGAAAAAAATCGACTTCAAAATACCATAACTTATCGTGATTTGAAGCATCAAGTTGGTAAAAAACGTAAATTGTGGTCAGTTCGGAAATTAATTACTGAATATTCGGAAGAATTGTTTAAACTTGTTCCCTGTTGGTTGGCTTCTCCCGAAACAGTTTCTGCGATTTTTCCACTTTGCCCCCTTGAAGGGGGGCAGGGGGCTACCGACGCTTCGGGTATTTTCGATTTGGTCATTTTCGATGAAGCCTCACAATGTTTTGCTGAACAAGGTATTCCTGCATTATACAGGGGTAAGCAAGTGGTCATTGCGGGTGATTCCAAACAATTGCAACCCAGTGATTTGTACAGAGTTAGGTTTGAAAACGATGCGGATGACAACCCTGAATTAGAAGTAGATTCGCTCTTGGATTTAGCTTGTCAATATTTACCGCAAACGCAACTGCGAGGTCATTATCGAAGCAAATCTTTAGACCTAATTGATTTTTCTAATCAATATTTTTATAAAAATACTTTATCGTTATTGCCTGATTTTCAAGAGATTAATCTTCAAAAACCCGCTATTCAGTATTTTAAAGTGGATGGAATTTGGGAAAATAGCACCAATCAAATTGAGGCAGAAAGGGTCATTGATTTAGTGAAAAATATTCATCAAACATCTCCCGAAAAATCAATCGGAATTGTTACTTTTAACTTCAAACAACAAGGTTTGATTCAAGATTTACTCAGCCCCCTAACCCCCGAAGGGGGAACTTTCGACACAAAATTAACGTCCAAATCGGACGAGCAAGTTCCCCCTTCGGGGGTTAGGGGGCTGTTCGTAAAAAACATAGAAAATGTGCAAGGCGATGAACGAGATATTATCATCTTTTCCATCGGATATGCTCCCGATGCAAAAGGCAAAATGGCAATGCAATTTGGTTCTTTGAATGGACAAGGAGGTGAAAATCGCTTGAATGTGGCCATTACCCGTGCCAGAGAAAAAATATATATTATCAGTAGTATTTTGCCGAATCAATTACGAGTGGAAGAAGCACAAAATGAAGGTCCAAGATTACTGAAAAGCTATTTGGAATATGCCCTAAAAGTATCAGAAGGAAATTATAAACCACAAGCCCACCGCTCAGAAAATTATCAGGCAGAGTGGTTATTGAAGGAGCAATTAATTAATGGAGTGGTCGGTGGGGAACACTGGGGCGCACAGTCTGACCATGGCTCGTATATCAAAGAGTTACCATTTGCAGACATAACTGTAAAAAACAGTAAAAACTATGAATCATTAATCTTAACGGATGATGATTTATATTACGAACACCTTTCTCCGAAGGAAACATTCGCCTACATTCCTGCGGGTTTACGAGCGAAAGGGTGGAAATTTGAAAGAATTTTTAGTCGTAATTTTTGGAAGAAACCTGTCTGAATTTGGATTCGTCAGATTAATGGATTTTTTAGATTAATTTGTCGAAATTATTGAAGTCAATAATCTTAAAAATCCTATAATCCAATGAATCCTAATTCAGACGGGGTCGCCCAGACAAAATAACCAACCCTAATTTAACAAAATGAAGAACATTATCCTCCATCTACGCATACCCTTTTCATTATTCCTGATGCCAGTTTTCTGGTTTGCGGTTAGTCAATCTCAAAATCCTGATTGGGTCATTACGGCAGGGCTTTTTGTAATATTGCATTTACTGATTTATCCTGCCTCAAATGCCTATAATAGCTATTTTGATAAAGATGAAGGTCCTATCGGTGGGCTTGAAAACCCTCCCCCTGTCAATATTGAACTATTCTATGTTTCATGGATTTTGGATATTGTGGCAATCGTCGTAGCATACTTCCTGGGAGGTTGGATTTTAAGCGTGGCTTTAATTATTTATAGTTCCATTTCAAAAGCATATTCCAACGATAAAATACGGTTAAAAAAATACCCAATTATTAGTTGGCTAACGGTGGGTATTTTTCAAGGAGCATTCACGTATTTAACTGTTATTCAAGCCGTTGATAAGATTTCATTGAGCGAAATTTTGCAAAATAAATATCTTTTTCCAGCCATTTTAAGTAGTCTAAATCTCTTAGGATTCTATCCCATGACCCAGATTTATCAGCACGAAGAAGATGCCCGTAGAGGCGATATGACGATGAGTAGATTGTTGGGAATTAAAGGGACTTTCGTATTCACAGCGAGCATTTTTCTGCTTGTTACGATTGAATTTTTCTTCTATTTTCAAGGCGTTCAAATCTATCATTTTCCCGCTTTTGCCGTTTACCTTTTAGTGATGTCTCCCGTATTAATTTACTTTAATTTATGGTTTTTGAAAGTGCTTAAAAACGAAAACCAAGCCGATTTTCACCACACAATGCGGTTAAATATGCTTGGTTCTGTTTGCTTGAATCTATTTTTTATTTTGTTGTTACTGGGTTAAAATCCCAGTAGCAGCAATCGCTCCAAAACCTCCTTGAATATCTACTATATTGTCATAACCCCTTGATTTTAAGATACTTGACGCAACCATTGAACGATAGCCCCCTGCACAATGAACGTAATTGGTCTCCTCTTTATCAAACTCGTCCATCAATTCAGAAATTTGTGCTAAGGGAATATTCTCAGCTTCTTTGATGTGTCCAGTCTCAAATTCGGTGCTTTTTCTTACGTCTTTTATTTTGATTTGATTTTCGGTTTTCGATGTTTGATGTTCGCTGTTGGCTATTCGCTTTTGGTTCACTATATAAATATCCGCAAACTCATCAGCAGTAATTGACTCAACTTCATCAATCTCTTTCCCTGCCATTTTCCAAGCCTCAAAACCACCTTTCAAATAACCCAAAACATTGTCATAACCCACTCTTGCAAGGCGTTTTATGACTTCTTCCTCACGTCCTTCATCAGCCACAATCAAGATTTCTTGCTGAATATCCCTTACGAGTGTACCCACCCAAGGGGCAAAATCACCATCAATACCAATAAAAATTGACCGAGGAATAAAGCCTACCCTAAATATTTCTGGCTTGCGGGTATCAATCACTAAAGTGTCAATCGTATTAGCCAAATCCTCAAATTCATCAGGGGAGAGTGAAGTCAATCCTCTTTCCATTACATTCTCAACATCCTGACTACCAGTCTTATTTAATTGTACATTCTTCGGAAAATAGAATGGCGGTGGAGTTAAACCTTCCGTAACAGCAACGATAAATTGCTCTTTCGTTTGTGGTTGCAACGCATAATTTACTTGCTTCTGATGCCCCAAAGTATCAGAAGTTTCCTTCGACATATTCTTTCCACAAGCCGAACCCGCCCCATGTGCTGGATAGACCACGATATCATCCGCCAAAGGCATAATTTTGGTTTGCAAAGAATCGTACAAATGCCCTGCCAAATCCTCCATCGTCATCAAGCCATTTTGTGCCAAATCTGGGCGACCAACGTCACCAATAAAAAGCGTATCTCCCGAAAAAAGATTTGTCGCTTTTCCGTTCTCATCAAACAACAAAAAACAACTTGATTCCATCGTATGTCCAGGGGTATGTAATACTTTTATCGTTACATTTCCCAACTTAAACTCCTGATTATCAGTGGCAATCACTGCTTCAAACTTAGGATTTGCCTTTGGTCCATAGATGATTGGAGCGTTCGTTTTGTGGGATAATTCCAAATGCCCAGACACAAAATCAGCGTGAAAATGAGTCTCGAAAATGTACTTTATCGTAGCATTATTTCGCTTGGCTTTTTCGATATACGAATTCACTTCACGCAATGGGTCAATGATGGCAACTTCTCCATCAGACTCAATATAATATGCCCCCTGAGCCAAACAGCCCGTGTAAATTTGTTCTACTTTCATAAACTTAATGATAGAATGAATGAATGATAGAAGGATTGAATAATCTTTCTGCCAAATACATTCATTTCTTTTAATTGTATCTATTACTTTCTTTGAAAAGTACAAAAAGTAAAATTTTGTACCGTCTTAAATGGTGTCACATGATTTTCATTAATACACCTTATTTTTTCAAAATTTTCCTTGAATTTATCACTCATGGATTCTTCTGAATATTGTTTGATTTCTAAACCACTACATTTAGTAGGACCTTGCTCCGAAAACGTTCCAACACTCAAAAAACCTTCATTTTTGATGTTTTCTTTGGCAATGGAAAGATAGGTTTCAATCTGTTTATTTTCTACTAAAAAATGAAATGCTGCACGATCATGCCAAACGTCGTATTGTTTCGTATTATTCTGATAGTCAGTTATATCTGAAACAATCCACTTGATTTTATTGGCAGATTCTCCTAATCTTTCTTTCGCTTTTTCAAGAGCTTTTTCCGAAATATCCAGAACCGTGATATGTTCAAAACCATCTTTCAAAAGATAATCTACCAAATAACTATCTCCCCCACCCACATCAATTATATGGGACGTTTTGGGTAAATTTAAAGAGCGAATAAATGCCAAAGAAGTATTTGGGACTTCTTGATACCAACTTACGTCTGTAAGATTTTTGGTAGAAAAAACATTCTCCCAATGAGATTTTTTGTTATGCTCCATGCTTAGAAAAGTTAAAAAATAGTTCATTACCTTGTCGGGGCTTTACGGAATTATAACAAGGCTCTAAAAGATTGATTTTGAAAGTGTCAGAAAACAAACTTAAATACTCCTCCCCACTTCCACCAAATGGAGGATTTTTTGGAAATTGAATACCCCAAAGTATGCCTACTAATTTTCCATTTTTATTTAATAATTCATTCATCTTTTGCACGTATTTTGTACGCAAACATGGATCTAAAGCACAGAAAAAAGTTTGTTCCAATATCAAATCATACTTGCCTGTGTGTGTAAAAAAATCAGTACAAATAATTTTAATGTTTTGATATTCAGACATATTTGATTTCATCTTTTCAACTACTAACGGAGCAAAATCAATTACTGTTACGTCTTGAAAACCTTGTTTTAATAGATACTCAGCCTCATACCCACTGCCACAGCCTGGAATTAAAATACGAAGATTTTTATTCGTTAATTGGTCGATATATGTCTTCAAGGGAGGAGAAATCGTTTTCAAATCCCAACCCGTTTCTTCCGCTTTATAGCGGTTATTCCAGTAATTTTGTGATAAAAATTCAGCCATGTTTTTTAGCTTTGAGCAATGAGACGTGAGCTATGAGTTTTTATCGAGAATTACTTTTTTTCTCATTGCTCAAAGCTCAAAGCTCACTGCTATTTCAAAATTAATTCTTTTATCAAAATCCATGTCCCCATCACCAAAGTAAACCATCCAAATGCAGGTTTCAATTGTTGGTTATCTAAACGTTTTGAAAGCGTTGTGCCAATTATTACTCCAACAAGAGCCAAACTAATGAATGTTCCCAGAAAAGTCCAATTAATGTCTTGTTTTCCTAAATCTCCAGTGAAACCAATTAATGAGTTAATAGCAATAATCATCAATGAAGTTCCTACTGCTAATTTCATGGGTAGTTTAACAAAATTGGTTAAAACTGGAATGATTAAAAATCCGCCTCCAACGCCTACAAATCCTGTTAACGTTCCCACAACTAATCCTTCCACGAAAATCAATCCATAGTTAACACGCTTAATGGCTTCCGAGATTGTATCAACTTCTTTTCTTTTCTTAATCATAGCACGTGATGCTAAAACCATTAACAACGCAAAAGTTATCATGATTAAAGCATTTTTCGTCAAAACGAAATCACCGAATTGTGCAATTTTATCAGGAATCAAGGGTATGAAATACTTGCGAGTGGTAAATACCATTAAGAAAGACGGAAATGAAAAAAATAAAGCAGTTTTGGGGCTCGCTAATCCCTCACGCAGATAATTAATTGATGCTACAGCTGAGCTTGTACCCACAATTAAGAGAGAATAAGCAGTTGCTAAACCAGGTTCAATTTTAAAAATATATACCAAAACTGGCACCGTTAAAATCGATCCGCCACCACCTAATAAACTGAGTAATAACCCGATAATCGTCGCTAAAATATAGCCTATTAAATCCATAGAGTAATATCAATATATGTTAATGTTTTCATGTTTTAAAATCTACCAAGTCATTGTAAGCCGTAGGACATTTCTAATAATTACAATCGCAATGTTCAATACACTCAATCAACTTCATTACGTCCCGTTCTTTTAAGGAGTAAAAAACATTCAGTCCATCTTTTTCAGAACGCAAAATTCCTTTTAATTTCATGTTAATTAAATGGTGAGAAAGAAGCGATTGTTCACAAGTCAAAGCCTCACAAATGTCATTAACCGATAATTTTTCGTTTTGAGAAAGCAAATCGACAATTGCCAAGCGAGTAGGATGAGCAACAGTTTTCAGAATAAAAGCCGCTTTTTCGAGTTTCTCTTTATTTATTTGATAGGCTATAGTTGCCATTTTAATTCCTGATTTTGATTTCGTTTGTAAATATATGAATATATTTTCATATAGTAATATTATATAAAAATATTTCTACTAATTTCTAACGATTTCTTAACTTGACTTTTATCTAAACCTAAGACAATTCCTTGATTATCAAAGTATTGAATCATATTCTGGGTATTTATATTACCAACCAATTCATCTTCTGCCATCGGGCAACCACCAAAACCACCAATGGCTCCATCAAAACGACGACATCCTGCTTGGTATGCAGACTCAATTTTTATCTGCCAATTATCATTCGTGGCATGAAAATGAGCTCCAAATTCTATGTCTGAGTAATGGGGGATTAAATTGGTAAAGAGCTGCGTAATTGTCTCACCATCAGCTACGCCAACCGTATCAGAAAGGGCAATAATTTTTATTCCCAAATCACTCATTTTCTCTGTCCAATCAGCCACAATTTCAGTATTAAAAATATCACCATAAGGATTGCCAAAACCCATAGAAAAATAGACAACCATTTCTTTATCAGTTTTTTGACAAAGATTCTGAATTGCCTCAACGGTTTTAAAAGCCTCTGTAATTGAGCTATTAGTATTACGTTGTTGGAAGGTTTCAGAAATAGAAAACGGAAAGCCCAAATACTTAATTTTCTCAAAACTTACTGCTGTTTCAGCTCCACGGATGTTGGCAATGATGGCCAATAATTTGGTGTCGGTATTATCTAAATCAAGGGAATCATAAACCAAAGCCGTATCTGCCATTTGTGGAATTGCTTTTGGCGAAACAAAACTGCCAAAGTCGAGTGTCTCAAAGCCAACTTTCAATAATTGGTTTAGATATTCAATCTTTTTTTCAGTAGGAATAAAATTTGCCCAACCTTGCATAGCATCACGGGGACATTCGATGAGTTTTATCTTTTTCATTACTATAATTTTATAATCAGATGAATATTAATCAATTATCAAGACTAAGCAAAATCCAATGTAGTAATATTTTACGTAAATTTGATTAGACATGAATTTATTACCATAATTCTCGTTTGAATAAACCAAATAATATTCTGAATTTTATACATACTATGTATTAAAATTTGGATTATTCCGCAATATGGTTCTATAAAATAAGTCCAAACGAATAATATGTTGTTAATATTTGTTAATAGTCATTAAATATTTTAGCATTTTGTTGGGAAATATTAGAACAACTATTATCTTTGATTTAACCTTTCGGGAATATCCCATGAAAGAACAAGCATTGTCACTAAAAAAAAATAAAAAAGATACAATTTGAATAAAAGCTTTACGTTAACTAAATAGATTTATCAAAATGGAAAAAGTCCATGTTAACGACAGTGAACTTGTATCACTTTATATCAAAAATAGTGACGAAAAAGCCTTCGAAACGCTTGTTCGCCGTTACAAATCCAAAGTTTATACCACGATTTATTTGATTGTTAAGGATACCTTCGTAGCCGAAGATTTAATGCAAGATACTTTTATCAAAGCAGTAGATGTTTTACGTTCAGGAAGGTATAACGATGAAGGTAAGTTCTTGCCGTGGGTACTAAGAATAGCCCACAATATGGCAATTGATTATTTCCGTCGTGATAAACGCTATCCAAATGTTGTATTTGAGGATGGTAGTAGTGTATTCAACACACTTGATTTTGCAGAGGACTCGTTTGAGGACATTCAAATTCGTGAAGAATCGCACGCTCATCTGAGAAGCCTGATTAAAATGCTTCCCGACACGCAGAGAGAGGTTTTAGTGATGCGTCACTACGAGGACATGAGTTTTCAGGAAATTGCCGATGCTACAGGAGTGAGCATCAATACAGCACTTGGAAGAATGCGTTATGCGTTGATAAATCTACGCAAAATGATGAGCAAACATTCTCCAAGCTATGATACAAACCTTTACGCAGCATGACGTTATCCGTTACGTCTATCAAGAAACAACGGAAACAGAGGACCTTTTGATTCAGGACGGATTCGTCCATGATTCCGAAATGTTAGAATTTTATTTAGATATGCTTGATGTAAAAGCAGGTCTTGATAAAAGTTATTGCCAACCTTCCGAACGGAGTATAGACAATATACTTGCGTATTCAAGGAATCACGAAAGAAGCCATCAACTTCACGCTGTATAGTGTGGGTTGATGGCTCTTTTTATAGGTATGAGGTATGAATTATGAGGTAGAAGATACCTACTACCTCATAATTCATACCTCATACCTAAAAATTACAATCTGAGCGTTTCATGATGCTCCAAGAAATCTTGGTAGGCTAATGCTATGCCTTGTTCCAAATCAATGGTGTGTTTCCAACCTTGGGCGTGAAGCTTTGATACGTCCATGAGCTTGCGAGGGGTGCCATCTGGTTTTGTAGTATCCCAAACTAATTTCCCTTCAAATCCTACAATTTTACTGACTGTCTCGGCTAATTCTTTAATGGTTATATCTATTCCCGTTCCAACGTTTATGAGTTGGGGTTCACTGTAATTTTCCATTAAATATGCACAAGCCTCGGCAAGATCATCTGCATGTAGAAATTCTCGCATCGGAGAACCCGTTCCCCAGACGGTAACTGACTCATCATGAGAGGTTTTTGCTTCATGAAACTTGCGAATCATGGCTGGCAAAACGTGTGAATTTTGAAGGTCGTAATTATCATTTGGACCGTATAAATTGGTCGGCATGACGGAAATAAAATCACATCCATATTGCGTTCTGTATGCTTCACACAGTTTAATACCCGCAATTTTAGCGATGGCATAAGGCTCGTTCGTTTCTTCCAAAAATCCACTCAAAAGGTATTCTTCTTTTAAAGGTTGGGGAGCAAGTTTGGGGTATATACACGAAGAACCCAAGAACATTAATTTCTTCACGCCCATTTCGTAGGCACTATGAATAACGTTGTTTTGAATGGCTAAATTTTCGTATAAAAAATCGGCTCGGTAAGTATTGTTAGCAATTATTCCGCCTACTTTTGCGGCTGCTAAAAAGACGTAATCTGGTTTTTCAGTTTGAAAAAAATCTGCAACGGCTTGTTGATTGCGAAGGTCAAGTTCTTTGGAGGTTCGGAGGACAAAATTATGAAATCCTTTTTCTTGTAATTTGCGATGAATTGCCGATCCGACCATGCCTCGGTGTCCTGCAATGTATATTTTTGAATCTTTCTCCACGAATTAAAATTGCTAAGTTTTTAAGTTTTAAGTTGATAAAAGTTGCTCAACTTACACATTTGATTATGTAATTTACTGAAATGGAATGAATATTGTTATCTTTGAGTCAGAATAAAAACGAAACTTTCTCGTTTTAAAACTACCAATGTTACGCAGACATTCTCCTTGCGATGGGTTTTATTGCCTCCTTCGTAACTTTTTACAAAGGTAATACAATTCGCTTTAATCATGCTTTTAATGAAAACTCTTTATTTACTCACATTCCTACTTTTCACTCTCAACGCTTTCGGGCAAGTGGAGGATGAATTTAAGACTAAAGCAAAGCCGCAAACCGATACTTCTGCCAAGAAAAAAGGAGGACTTTTAGGTGGTTTAATTCAGACTGATATTTTAGATAATATCAAGAATGCTAAGAAAACAATTAAAGAAGTAAAGGAAGATATTAAAAATAATAAAGAAGAGTTCAAAAGGCTTAAAGGTGAAGCAAGTGACTTCTCTGCGGATTTAGGATTAAAAATTGGTAAGTCGAAAAAGAAGGGGAAAGGAAAGAAAAAACCGAAAGATGAATATGAAAATATCAAGTTTGAACTTCGGATAGGAGAGTATGGATCGGGAACGAGATTGACGGTTGAGGAGATTAATGTTTTGCGAAATCCAGATGAAGCTGAACCGAGTATTTATGCCAAAGAAATTTGGTGGTATGATCCAAAGTTGAGACGGGTCACTAACGTACTGAGAAAGGATAAAGATTATGGTGAAATCTGTCATGGACCATATAAAAAATATTTGAATGATGAGTTAATAGAAGAAGGTGCTTTTTATGTAGGGGTAAAAGATGGGCGTTGGGAAACCTACAATCAA
>JAYVIV010000135.1:0-8155 GCA_043769985.1 Arcicella sp. | reverse complement strand
CTTTGCTTACTTACGGGAAAGTATTTCTATTTGGCATTGAAAATCAGCAAGTTAACTTTAAAAATCCGATAGATTGTTTCAAATTCGCTCACAAACAAGTTGAAGCCATTGTGTTTGTAACGAACAAAAAATTAATGATTTCGAATGAACAAGGAGAGTTGTTCACGGTTTCAATGGAGCGGTGAAAAGATTGTCTGAATTTGGATTCGTCAGATTAATGGATTTTTTGGATTCTTTGTAGAAGTTTAATCCAAAAAATCCACTAATCTGACGAATCCAAATTCAGACAGAAAAAAAGGGATTAAAGAAATGAATCTCTAATCCCTCCCCAATTACCTAATTTCTATTAAAATCTATGCTACCTATATTATCTATGTGGTTGCACTATTTCTGTCTAAAATAAATCTGAATTGGCACGCCCGTAAAGTCAAAATGTTCACGCATTTGGTTTTCTAAATAACGCTCGTAACTTTCACGAATGTATTGTGGAAGATTCGAGAACATCACAAATGATGGTGATTTTGTTGGTAATTGTGTCATGTACTTGATCTTGATGTACTTACCTTTCCATGCTGGTGGAGGATAATTTTCAATAACTTTCAACATTACATCGTTCAATTTTGAAGTCGCAATTTTTCTGGTTTTGTTTTCATAAACCTCCAAAATCCGCTCTACGGCTTGAAAAATACGTTGTTTTTCTTTTACCGAAGTAAAAATAATTGGCATATAATTAATTGGAGCCATACACTTACGAATCGCATCTTCCAAATTCTTAGAGGTCATCGCATCTTTTTCAACCAAATCCCACTTATTAATCATCAACACAATTCCCTTCTTCGCACGGTCAGCCATTGAAATAATATTCATATCCTGCGACTGTAAACCCGTTTGAATATCAATGGTGGTGGCATCAACCAAAATCACCGCAATATCACATTCTTCCATTGCCTTGATTGTCCGCAAGAAAGAGTAATATTCGATATTATCCTCCATTTTGGCTTTGCGACGAATTCCAGCGGTATCGGTAATGATAAAATCCTTGCCGTACATATTGTAATGGTTGTCGATGGCATCACGAGTCGTGCCTGCAATATCCGTTACAATACTTCTTTCTTTACCCAAAAGGGCATTTAAAAATGATGATTTTCCTACGTTTGGCTTACCCAAAATCGCAATTTTAGGAATCCCTGCCGTTGGATTTTCGTAGGGTTCATCTGGAAAATGACTTACTACGGCATCCAATAAATCTCCCGTTCCTGAACCGCTTTCTGCCGCAATGGCGAATGGGTCGCCCATACCTAATTCATAAAACTCAACCGCTTCCATACCCTTTTCGTAGGTATCGGCTTTGTTGGCAACGATATAAACGGGTTTTTTAGAGCGACGAAGCACTTTTGCAAAGTCTTTGTCCAAGTCAGTTACACCCGTTGAACAATCTACTACGAAAAGACAAACGTCCGATTCTGAAATAGCCATTTCCACCTGTTCACGAATTGCCCCTTCAAAAACATCATCCGACCCGTGAACGTAGCCGCCCGTATCAATGATGGTGAAAAATTTACCAATCCACTCGCCGTATCCGTAGTGGCGGTCTCTTGTAACGCCCGAGACGTTGTCCATGATTGCCTTTTTCTGTTCGATAAGGCGATTAAAAAGCGTTGATTTACCCACGTTTGGGCGACCAACAATTGCAACAATATTTGACATTTTACTGGTTTTGTGAGCTGTTTCCTACAAACTTGTACTTGATTAATAGACTGAATGTCAGCGTTTTAATCTTAGTTTGCAAGCACCTCGATTTTGAAAAATATACTTTTAAGGTAGGGGTAGAAGAATGGTAATATTATGAATTTCTTGATTTTAGTGTCCGAGTAGCAAGCATTTCTGTTGTATTCAGCACCTTCTTGAATTTTAAATCTCTTAGTCCATTATAAAGCACTTTATCTCCCGTCCATAAAGTTGCTTTTAAAAATTTAGTTAATGCTACAAAATCCGTATCGTCAATATCAATGTCTTTGGTAATTTGTTCAGCATCCAACCATATTTCAACGGGTATAATTTCTTCGTTTATGAATTTTAATCTTGTAAGTATCTGTGAATAAGAGACTTGCAACTGTTCCTCAGGTAATTTTGAAATCTTTTTCAGTCGTTCCCAATGTTTGAAAATCTCGTAACGCATATAGCTACAACTGTAAAGTTCAAATATTTTATCGGAGTTAAAAATAAGGTCTCCGATTGTACCATTTGAGTTTAGTAATCCACTAAAAATTATATTGGTATCTACTACAATTTTCATTTAACAAGTCGGTTTCGGTTTTTTGCCCACCAACCCGCTTTCACCTCATTTGCCAAATCATCTACATCCGACTGTTTAGCCTTAGATTTAGCCGTTGCTTCTTTATAGGTCAAATAATCAACCAAACGTTGAAGCCCATTTGTATCTACATACGCAGGAAGCCTAATAATTACTTCCGTATTTGTTCTTTCAATTAGCATGATTTTAGATTTTTTTTGTAATTAATTATTTGATAATCAGTATCTTAAAAATTTACTTACGTACAAACCCTGATTTTGAGAATTTTACCTTTAATTTCAAAACTACATTTATATATTCAAAGCCAGTGCATTGAAGAAAACTGAGAGATGCCACCTAATACTCCAAATATGAATCCTGCCAAAGAGGCTAATTTAGCCTTAGAAGAAAGTAGAATTACGAATAGCTGAATAATCCAATAAATAAAACTAACGAAGATAGAACCAATATCTCCGCCACCTTGGTGTAAAAATTTACTATCCACAATTATCATAGTAAAGAACACTACTGGTAAGAGAGCCATAAAAAAGTTCAATGCTAAATTTACTAAAACTATCTCATCTTTTTGGTTATCCATTATTTTAGACATTTTAAATCTCTGTACTATTTCACAATCAATTAGTGTTTTAATTAATTCTAACTTTTTTGCATCAAAGGCAATATAAACCATAATCTCCTCCTTCAACAAATCAGTAATATTTAAAACACAATCATCCAAAACTTGTATACCTTCTTGATAATTAACCACATACCATTATCCGACTGTCAATACATTATCTTTCAAATTAATACAAATCTCTTTCTCTGCAAAAAAATCCAATCCAAGAACGCCTTTGAAATTACTTTTAGGATCATCAAAAAGGTAGGAAGTTATTTCAAAATTATCACGAGTTATTCCCAAGGCGTTGATGAAGATAACATCAAAACGATTGGCATAAATTATTCCATTGGCAGTTTCAACGGCAATAATTCCTTTGGTATCATTCAACCGATAACCTTCTTTTATCAAAACGCCAAAGTCAATAAAAGTATGTGATGCACCTGTATCAACCACTAAATCTACAAGGCTATTTCCAATTCGTGCTGTTACAACAATTAAGTCGTCTTCGGTTTCTCGTTCAAACGAGTAGCTTTGAGCCATTTACGATTATGATTTTGAGTACCTGTAAAAATAATAGTGGTTAATTGAGTTTTAGGAATTTCGCTACTTTTATAACACAATTCCAAGTAATCTTTGCCATGAAGTAAAACCTCGCCGTGGTCAATATGACTTTGGGTTTCCCCATCCAAACCAAGCAAAACCCATTCATCGGGGTACTCAGTTTTTATCTGGTCAATCGTTAATGAGTTCATGATTTTTGCTGATAAAATTATGATGAATTTTAATTATCCAATTTACGAGATGTTCCGATTATTACCAATAACCAAACTACTCCCCACCATACCCAAACATCCGCAATTTCTGTTGCTTCGACCGCCAATCGGGTTCTACTTTGATAAATTGCTCTAAGAAAACCTTTTTGCCAAAGAATTTTTCCATTGCCTCACGAGCTTGAATACCCACTTTTTTGATAGATTCACCTTTATGACCAATCAAAATAGCTCTCTGGGTTACTCTTTCTACGTAGATTTCTGCTGAAATTCTGATAATGTTTTCTTCTTCTTTAAATGCCGCAATCGACACTTCGCACGAATAGGGAACTTCCTTTTTATAATTCAAAAATATCTTCTCTCTGATGATTTCCGAAGCGAAAAAACGTTCAGGTTTGTCGGTCAATTCTTCTTTGTCAAAATAGGGTGGATGGTCGGGTAAATGTTCCACGATTGAATCAAAAATTGAGCCTGTATTTTGCTCTTTTAATGCTGAGATTGGAATAATATCCTGCGTCGGAAAACGTTCACGCCAATGAGCAATTTTCTCGGCGATTTGTTCTTCCGTGGCTAAATCTATCTTATTAATTAACAACAAAACAGGAATATGGTCAATCCGTGCGAGTTTGTCGATAACATCGTCTTCATCGTATTTTTCAAAAATATCCGTTACAAAAAGAATCACATCGGCATCCTCCAAAGAGCTATGCACGAAGGTCATCATAGATTTATGTAACTCATATTTAGGCAGAATAATTCCAGGGGTATCCGAGTAAACTAATTGAAAATCAGTACCCTTATGATTTCCATTCAGAATCCCCATGATGCGGTGGCGAGTGGTTTGTGCCTTGGAGGTAATGATGCTGAGGCGTTCGCCCACCAAGACATTCATCAACGTCGATTTGCCCACGTTGGGTTTGCCTACGATGCTTACAAAGCCAGCTTTATGATTGATTTGTTCCATTTTGATAAGGGTAATGATAAAACAAAAAAGCGTAACTACTTTTTTATCAGTAAGTTACGCTTTTGTTTAGTAGCAGGAACAGGGCTAAAAATCCCTTAACTCTTACTACCTCTAAAAAGCTATCAAACTACTATAATTACTTGATTTTAAGATACTTGCATTTATATTTACCTCCTCCTCTATTAAGATACATTAAGATAAATACGGTATTTATTAAGAAAAATGCGTAACCATTGCGTAACGATAAAAGAAATAGGTTATATTTGTAGTGTCGAATCACAAATAAATCTTTTCTAATAACTCAATCAATGGCTAACGCATTTTTTCGGTTACGCAAAGTTACTGCAAAAACCCCACAAATTATTTACGTTGGTATCAAATACGGTTTAGACCAATTGGTACTACCTACTGGAATTAAAGTATTACCCCAACATTGGAACTTCAAAAAGAAGGAAATAAAAATTGTTTCCGTTCCTGACTTATCCCTCCCAACAAAACTAAAAGAACGTCTTGGTGATAATGACATAATCAGTTTTACCAATGCTTATCTTGAAGACCTCCAGAGTTTTGTAAATCGTAATTCATTCTTAGAAAAAGACGTTTTGAAAATTGAGATAGAAAATTATCTGAATGGACGAAATGAGATTGACCAATTCGCTTTTGACCTAAACTCTTTTGTGAGTGGATTAATCAGTAAGTCTCGAAATAAGAAAAAGGCTTTATCTAAAGAACAACTGATTGAAAAGATAGAATCTTACCTAAGACCTCCAAAAGCTAACAAGACCTTAACGGAGTACATTGAACAATTTATCAACGAAGCCGAAACAGGGTATCGTCTCATTGATGGCGTGAAACGTTATGCAGTTCGTAGTATTCAGCGTTACCGTTCTACTCAAAAACTCCTTACTGACTTTCAAAGTACCTATTCCAGAAACTTAGACTTTCAAACTATTGATTTGACTTTCTACAAAGATTTTAGTTCCTACATGGCGACCGTGAAAGACTATGCACCCGAAACGATGGGTAAGCATATTACAGCCCTAAAAACCTTTCTACGTGAAGCCACAGAGGAGGGAGTAAACCAAAACCTTGACTATCAAAAGAAAACGTTTAAGGTTGCATCAAAGAGTGGTGAGGAATCGGTAAATATTGCCTTGAATGAAGACGAACTTTTAGAAATGTATAACCTGGATTTATCCGCTAATCAAAGACTTGAAAAGGTGAGGGACTTGTTTATTATCGGAGCAAATACGGGTTTAAGATTTTCGGATTTTACCGATATAAAGCCCGAAAATATCAGAGAGGACAAACAGGGTGCATTTATCAAGATTAATCAATTCAAGACCAAAAGAGAGGTCGTAATACCGATTAATGCCACCGTTAAAACTATTCTACAAAAGTATAACAACGTTTTACCGACTTCACCAAGTAACCAAAAGTTTAACGACTACATTAAAGAAGTTGCACAGCTTTGTAAATCATTGCAGGGTATGGAGTTTTTGGCGTATGTGAAGGGAGGAAAGAACATTGAGGAAAACGTGGAACGTTGGAAAATGATTAGTTCACACACCGCCCGAAGGAGCATGGCGACCAATGCCTACGAACGTGGTACGCCTGTTTTGTCAATCATGGCTATTACTTCACATTCAACTGAAAAGGCATTCATGGCGTACATTAAGACCTCTAAACGCAAACAAGCCGAAATATTTAGAGGGTATCAAAAATAAATTAATCCTAAAACAAAAGCCCTATGCTCCACCGCAAAGTAAAAGGATAGGGCGTAAATGATAATTCGATGCAAGGTAACATTGAACAGACAGGCAATAACCAGACTTTTTTTAGATGGGCATATCCATTTGATGCAAAGGATAATTTTGATATGAAGAATAATTCAATAGAAATTCACCCTTGTTACTTGTTTGCAGTAGATAATTTATTGTATGAACAAAAAATAGAAGATATAAAAACGGTAGTCTATGAGAGATTAGATAAGTTAGGATTTTCAGTAAACAAACCATTAGAAAAAATTGAAATACCCTTTGAAGACCCTTCTAATACTCTTACATATTATTACCGTGTAAACAATAAAATAGGCTTGCAATTACCGTATGGCTATCTTTCAGACTATTTAACTAATGATAATTTTTTGTTACGGACTTATGACCTTCATATTAATTTAGCATCAATTTTATGGGGTTATGGCGACTGGAATCACTATGATAGACTTGTAATGTATGGTTATGAAAAAAGTAAATTCAAATATTGTGTGTTTCAAACATCTACAACGCCAAAAGTGGATTACGATAATATTGGAGATTTTGAAAAAGATGAAAATGGAAAAATTATTGAACCAGAAGTAGAATATGAGACAGAAATACTATTTTCAGGCATTACGTTTGATATTTATACTAATCCTAAAAATGAGAATTTAGAAAAACATACAATCAATAGAATTTGGAATTGTGTAAACGGTAATTATGAATATACTTTGAAAGAATTTTTAGATTTTCATTTTACCAAGTACACAGGAAATACGGACGATTTTTTAAATTACCTCAAAGAGATTTGTACAAAGAATTTTAATCCTAATATAGCCTCAAATGTAAATTATTTCAAAAAAGTAAAAAAGTGGATAGTTTCAAAAAGTGAAAAACTGAATCAACTTCCATTTACAGCCAACGGCAACCCGACCACCTCCACACCCGTGGAGAATAAGAAGAGCCACAAAAAGCCGTATAGTGCAAAAGTGATACTTGAAGTAATTGAAAAGGTTAATGAGAGTGAGAGGGTATTGCCTAATAATTTGAGCGGTAAGGCAATGTTCAAAGAATATGCGAAAGTGATAAAATCAATATTTGGAGATAAATTTGATTATGATGCAGGTACGTTAGCAAATAACCACAAAACACCATTAGATAGCACGGAGCAAGACCAAGTTTTTGATATTTTAAAACAGTATGGATATGATGATTTAGCGAATCAATACAGATTAAAAGATAGAGTTAAAGATTAATCGTAAATAATCGTGATAGAATCGTGATTATTATTAAGTAAAAAACCCTTTGTACGTTCCGTATGAGGGGTTTTTGTTTTTAGAATCGTGATTTATTCGTGATTGGCTCAAAAACGGTGCAAAACTTTGGTCATTAAATTTTTAAACGAAAAAGGTATGACACAAAATCCATTTGAGCCTATCGTGGACAGGCTAACAACGATTGAAAAGTATTTAGTAAAGTTTGACGAACGCTTTACGCCACCGTCTCCACAGCCCACGGATAAATCCGATACTTACATTGACCAGAAGCGAGTAGCTGAATTATTAGATGTTAGTTCCGTGAGCGTTTGGGAGTATGAGCGTAAAGGGTTATTGAAGTCTTATCGTATTGGAAATTTAAAGAGGTACTTGCTATCAGAGGTTATGGCAAGTCCTAAATTAATTCAACGTACTGCAAAATAAAAAAGGCTAACACTATGGAGGAAAACACAGGATTAGCCAATTATTCGGG
>JAYVIV010000134.1:0-4351 GCA_043769985.1 Arcicella sp. | reverse complement strand
CATGGGTAATGTTTGGGTGACCGATAAATCAGGGAAAGAGATTATGGTAGATAAAACTTGGGTTTTCAAAAAAGGGGAAGACGGAAAACTGAGAATAATAGTGCATAAATCTGCCTTGCCCTTTTCACCAACTAAATAAAGATTTTTAGGGTTGAATCATGAGTTCAATCCTTTTTTAAATTTGTAAATTCTCGTTACTTAGTAACGTAAAAAATATGACTGACGTAATAATTCCATTAATTTCCTTGATTGCATTAGAAGTAATTCTTGGTATAGACAATATCATTTTCATCTCCATTTTGGCCGATAAACTGCCTGAAAATCAGCGAAATAAATTACGATATTGGGGGCTCGGTTTAGCAATGGTGATGAGATTAATTCTACTGGCATTCATTTCATGGATTTTGCAATTAGACAAAGTTTTATTCTCTCTTTTTGAAGTTGATTTTACGGGTAAAGGCATTATCCTGATTTTGGGAGGATTGTTTTTGATTTATAAAAGCACCAAAGAAATCTACCAAAAATCTGAAACCGATGAAACTGAAATCTCAGATGTTCCTGAAAAAAGTAGTTTCAAAAGATTACTATCCGAAGTAATTTTATTGGATATAGTGTTCTCAATTGATTCAATTATTACAGCCGTTGGAATGGTTCAAGAACTCTGGATTATGTACACCGCCGTGATTGTGACAGTTGGAATCATGTTAGTTGCTTCTAAACCCATTAGCAGCTTTATAGCACAACATCCATCTTTTAAAATTCTGGCATTATGCTTTTTAATGATGATTGGCGTTTCCCTGATTGCCGAGGGTTTTCACTTTGAAATACCCAAAGGATATATTTATTTCTCAATGGCGTTTGCCTTTTTGGTCGATATAATCCAGATGAAAACTGTTAAACATAAGTAGGCAGTAGAAACAGCACGCAGTGAATAAAACTTGAAAACTGTCTGCTATAAAATAATATAAACCCCATATCTTTTTAATCAGATATTTAGGCTCCATGACAATTGTATTTATGAAGAGATTTCTTTTAGTGATTTATATAGTTTTAGTTTTCTCAAATACGTTTTATGCCCAAAATTTCGATTTAGGAAGTTGGAATATTCTGAATTTAAAATACAATATTGATGAAAAATGGAGTGCTTTTGGTGAAGGACAAATTCGTTCTTTAAAATTTTATGACAATTTTCATTATTACGAATATAAAGGTGGGATTACTTACAAAATTCATAAAAATGTAGCAGCAACACTTGGAACAGGGAGCTATCAAACTTATAAAGAAGGTGGAAATTTTGTTGTTCCAAAAAACAATGATGAATTCAGAATTTGGCCCCAGGTTGTTCTTTCTCAATCAGTTAATCAATTTAAAATCGAGCAACGTTATAGAACTGAACTGAGGTTTACAAGTAGTGGTTATCGAAATCGTTTTAGATATAGATTTGGACTTTCTTATCCTTTTGGTAAAGAAAAGAATGGGTATAAACCTTTTCAAATTAGTGGAAGTAATGAAATCTTTTTCACCGATAAAGAACCCTACTTTGAAAGAAATCGATTTCTCATTGCTCTGAATTATAAACCTTCCAAAGCTACTACTTTGCAACTTGGTTACCTACATCAATTTGATTATAAAATTAATGATGAAACAGGTCGTGATTTTTTTCAGATTGGTTATTTTGTTGAATTATTCGGAAAAAAATCATCGAATGCAAATACAGAAATAGAATTGAAAGATAATTAGTGGTGAGCAGGATAATCAAGTACCCATTAATCAGTAGATCGAATTATTGAGGAATGGGTAAATAATAAGTTGTAATGGTTGTTATGAATCATCTTGTTGATAGTTTGATGGCATTTTGAGGGGAAATTGGATAGGTAATTGAATTGCTATTCCTAATACATTCTGGAAATTATCTTATTTTATGGTTTCTTAAAAAAAATAAAAAAATTTTCGAGTCAAGTTTTTGATAATCAGAGTATTCGAGATTTATTATAAAAATATTTCATTTTTTTCTCTCTAAGTACTTGCCAAATAAAAAAATCGCCGTACCTTTGCACCACGAAAAACGAAAAGAAAAGTACTTCTCTAATTCGTAATAACCCAATGGTCCGTTCGTCTAGGGGTTAGGACACGTCCCTTTCACGGATGAAACACGGGTTCGATTCCCGTACGGACTACCATAAACCCTTCATACGCCACGTATGAGGGGTTTTTTGATAAATGGTTAAGCACTTGGTTAAGCGTTGAAAGAATTTGGTAAAATTTTCCTCCACAATAAGGCACAAAAAAAGAGGTCGTTAAACCTCTCTTCATTTCAGTATCATACAAAATTTAGTAAATCAAAATACATTTGTCGGGTGGCATCGTCTTTGTCTTGATTGGTCAAAAAGATAAAACCACACTTTTCATAAAAAGGTATTGAATTTCTGTAAGCATCAACGGTTAAGTATCTTGCTCCTGTGGGTGTGTTTTCTACAAACTTTCCTTTTATGGCGTTCATAGCGAAAGTGCCAAACCCTTTTCCTTTAAATTCCTTATCCGTTCCAAATCTTCCAATCTTTACGGCTGGGTAACTTGTAAACTTCTTACCTTCGGGCATTACGTCTTTAAAACGCTTCTTCCATTGATTGCCACTCTCTAAATCCCTTACAGAAACTTTATCGTTTAACAGACTGAAAAAGAAAACGGTTTTATCACTTGATTCACCTATGTAAGTCGTTGCTAATAATTGACTTTGATAAAACTTTGCATCGACTAACAAAAATTCGTTTAGGTCGGTGTCTTCGCAATCAAATGGTTTTATGTCGTGGGTTTCCGAAAGTCTAACTAACTGAATGCGGTCCAACTGAATATCCATTAAAAAATATTTGGGTCTTTACTCATTAACTTAAATTTCCTGTACGCATCCTGCACCGCCTGTTTTTCTTCGGGCGTGGCTCTGGTTGGATTTTTGGCTCTTTCTATGAACCGTACTGCATCTTGTCCCGTCAATACGGGCGTTTCTGTGATTGGTCGTGCCATTGTCTTAATTGTTTGATACTCTTTTGATTAAACAAAGTTAGTGCAAATAACATTCCGTTGTATTAAGTTGCGTTAATCTGTATTAAGTAAACCGCTAAATAATACCATGTACTCCAAACAAAAAACGCTCCCCAAAATTGAGGAACGTTTCTAAAATTTACCTAACCACTAAAATAGTTTTCTTTTACTCGCCTTCGGGGCGAACGGTTGTAATATTTATAAGTTTTGTCTATATTTTTTGCATTATTATCAACAAAATCTATATTTCATTGAGTGTCTATCAATATATTCAAAGTATTGGTACAAATTTGGCATTTTATCTAAGTTAAATCTAAGTTAATTCAGTCCTTTGCACCGATTAAATTTGACCTTTTGCACCTGTTACGCACCTGTAAATTTTACTTTTCCTCTTATTTATCTCTTTGTTATTTTATAGTTTCTTCACTGTTTCCTCACTGTTTTATCATTGTTATTTACCTTTTCCATATACTGCCAAAGGTTGGGTTTGGTAAGGTTTTTGCGTTGGGAGGTTTACCCCTTTTTTTATAGTGTTCAAAGTGTTCACTTTCTGGCATTTTTACCGTTGTTTCACCGTTGTTATTTTATTCATATACCATTCAAAATGTTAAGTTTTGTTAGGTTTTCATGTCTAAAATGTAAGGTTTTGTAAGGTTTTCATACTCAAAAGGTAAGGTTTGGTAAGGTTTACAAAATCTTACACCCTATAAGGAAAACGGCAAATAAATGTTAGTATTTTCAACGGCTCAAAGCCATTGAAAATGTGGGGTTTTGTGGGGTTCTCTTTTAGGTCGTCAGGTTCGTAAGATTTTACTCAATATAAAATAAAATGTAAGCAAAGGTAAGTCTTTCACGTGTGCGTGTTGTGACTGGCAAAAAATCGCTAAAACCCTTATTCTCACGTGTGCGTGTTATGACTTCGCAAAAATCTTCATTACTCACGTATGCGTGTTGTGACCTGTAAAAAATCTTCATTCTCACATACGCACGTAGTGACCTCCAAAAAATCTTTAATTCGACTGATTCACACTTTCTTTCATACGCACGTAAACAGATACTCAAATATTCTTTACACGTGTGAACAGACCTCCGAAAACTCATTCCTTTTTTTGTTCCAAGTCATCAGGCTCTGGCCCACTCATAAATAAATCCAAGGTTGTAAATATTACTATTTCTAAAATTTCCATTGGTCGGTATTGGTTAAAAGTTCTGTTTCGTAATTGGAAATACGCCTGTTTCTTCTTTAATCTCGTTACAAGCATCTAAAACATTGTCATCTAACATCATATCCTCTAAGGAATTATAACCGATA
>JAYVIV010000133.1:0-7878 GCA_043769985.1 Arcicella sp. | reverse complement strand
CCCGAATCAATTCTTGCTTGTTTTCGTGCCGCCGCTTCTTCAATTCTCATTTTAGGCAAACCCGTTTCAATTGCCTTTGCCATACCGCCCAATTCTTCCACTTCTTCTATTAAAGCCCACGCTTTTTTTGCGAGTTCCATGGTCAAGTATTCAACATAATAAGAACCTCCCCAAGGGTCAATTACCTTGGTGATTTGGGTTTCGTTTTGCAGATATAACTGTGTATTTCGAGCAATTCGAGCGGAGAAATCAGTTGGTAAAGCAATGGCTTCATCCAATGAATTGGTATGCAAACTCTGGGTATGTCCCAAAGCCGCTGCCATCGCTTCAATTGTTGTTCGGGCAACGTTATTAAAGGGGTCTTGTTCTGTTAATGACCAACCCGAAGTCTGACAATGTGTCCTAAGCATCAATGATTTATCATTTTTCGGATTAAATTTTTTGACGATTTTAGCCCACAGCATTCGTCCTGCTCGCATTTTGGCAATCTCCATAAAATGATTCATCCCAATTGCCCAAAAGAAAGACAATCTTGGAGCAAACTTATCAATATCCAAACCAGCATTTACGCCAGTTCTAAGATACTCCAGTCCATCTGCCAAGGTGTAAGCCAATTCCAAGTCGGCCGTTGCACCTGCCTCTTGCATGTGATACCCCGAAATTGAAATAGAATTAAATTTGGGCATATTCTTGGCAGTATATTCAAAAATATCCGCAATAATCCTCATGGAAGGCAACGGTGGGTAAATGTAGGTATTTCGTACCATGAATTCCTTCAAAATATCGTTCTGAATTGTTCCAGACAACTTTTCTGGTGAAACGCCTTGTTCCTCTGCTGCTACGATATAGAACGCCATGATGGGTAAAACTGCCCCATTCATCGTCATTGAAACTGACATTTCATCCAATGGAATTTCGTTGAAAAGTATTTTCATATCTTCAACAGAATCAATAGCAACTCCCGCCTTTCCAACATCTCCTTGCACCCGTGGATGGTCAGAGTCATACCCTCTGTGCGTTGCCAAATCAAAAGCAACAGATAGACCTTTTTGTCCACCCGCCAAGTTTTTGCGGTAAAAAGCATTCGATTCCTCAGCAGTTGAAAACCCCGCATATTGACGAATTGTCCACGGATTTTGCAAATACATAGTCGAATATGGCCCTCTAAGGTATGGTGGCAATCCAGCCGCAAAATTCAAATGGTCTGCGTCTTTTAAATCTTCCTTGCTGTAATAAGATTTAACAAGAATACCTTCCGCACTTTTCCATGGCTTAGAAACAGAGCTATCAATCTGATTTTCAGATGATTGATAAATATTTATATTTGATAAATTTGGTTTCATTTTTTATTTTTCAAAAGTCGAGGATAATCTTAAATCTTGTAATAACTCAAAACCAAATTCTGAACTTTTAGAATGTTTCACAGAATTTTCGGTCTTTGTGAAAGGTGTTTCTGTTTCTCTGAATTTATTCACCCCAACCATTATTTTTTCATTTTTTAGTAGTTGACTTTGTTTTGTTTCAAAATTACGTTCCATCTCCTTTTGAATGAAATTTTGTTTAAATGCTTCGATGATTCCTCCTTTATTTTCGATTTCTTCTAATAATTTAAAGGCATTTTTAGCAATTTCAAAGGTCAGGTTCTCAATAAAATAACTACCCGCAGAAGGATCAATTACTTTATCAAAATAAGATTCTTCTTTCAAAATAGTGGAGATATTTCTGGAAATTCTACCACTAAAATCGTTTGATTCTTGAAAAGTTTCATCAAACGCTCTGATGCTTAAAGCATTGCATCCTCCAATTACTGCCGACATTGCCTCAGAGGTGGCACGCAAGAGATTGGTGTGCGGGCTGTCCGTTGAATTATAGAAAGAAGAAGTAATACAATGAATAGATATTGGTAAAATTTCATGTTCACCTAACCCATAACCTTCAAGCAAAATTTTCTTCCAAAGGAACTTCAAAGCCCTAATTTTAGCAATTTCTTCAAAGTAATTTGTTCCAACCGAAATTGAAAATTCTAATTTTTGGATAATTACAGGGACACTTAAATTTTGTTTGCCCATTTTCTCTATAACTTCAAGGGCAGAGGCAAGTGTATATGCCAATTCCTGACCTACATTTGCCCCAGCATTATGGAAGACATTTCCATTAATAATGAACATTTTGAAAGAAGCAAAATTTTGTACTTTTCTAAGAATCTTACTCATGGTCTCCCATTGAAATTCATCATAAATTCCAGTTGTAAAGTATCTGCCAAGTATGTCATTGTCAATCCCTCCTTTCCAATGATATGGGGCAATTATTTGTAACTCATTTACTAAATTTAACGGGGCATTTTCTACTTTAAAAAAAATTGGGGTATCAGAAATTTTGATATTTCTTAACAATTCCTTAACTTCAAATTTCAATTCCAACAAGCCACTAAAATCAATCAAAAAAGCACCAACACCTTTCGCTAGTAAACTGATAATCAATAAGTTAGTTTCTTTTTCAGATTTGTATCTTATTATTTCCCTATTACTCCAATTTTTTACCAACTCTTGGTATTGAGATTGTTGAATGGCTTGCAATGGTATTTCGTCCATTTTATTGTCATCAAAATAAGATTTTATTTGGATATTTTCGTCAATGATCCATGTTAAGTTTTCATCAAAACCTTTGCCCTTTAAATCTTTAATAACTTGCAGTTTCCAATCATTATTGGTGTGTGAAATAAATTCTGAAAAGAGTTGATTTTTCATAAGAGATATAATTTCAATATTTAATTTTTCAAAGGTAATGAAAATTTACTTTTTAGATTTTTTTTAAGAAATTATCCTTAAAAATTGCCATAAACGCCCTTAGTGTTGTATTATTCTAAGAAGTACCAGTTAAGTTAATTTAATACTTTCAAAAGTTTAAAATAAATGCCAAATTTTGTCTAAAAACGACCAAAAAAAGCAGTAATTTTGTCATCCTTTTGGAGGTAAATATCTGTTTATTAACCATTGTTTTGCCAATTAATTGATAACCAGATGATTAATACCTCTTACTTACCAAGTACCGCCATTTTAGAAAATACCATGTACCCTCCCTACCAATCAGATGCAAGACAAATCTGGATAAAGTGTCTTGAAGTTATACATAAAGAAATTAATGAGCAAAGTTTTAAGACTTGGTTTGAACCCATAGTACCCCTAAAAGTTACAAATCAGACGCTCTCAATTCAAGTACCAAGCCAATTTTTTTACGAATGGTTAGAGGAGAACTATATACATGTCCTACGTAAAGCAATTGACTTTGCGATGGGTAGAAATGGTATGTTAGAATATTCAATAATTGTGGACAAAGGTGATAAGAAAAATCCACCAATTGCATACAGTATTCCAAACCAAAAACCGACTGTTCCAGTTCAAGCCCAAAAGCGTCCAGAGCCAACGGTTTATGAAAGCCCATTTCAATTAAAAGATTTAGATTCATTGGATTTAGATTCATACTTAAATCCTCATTATACTTTTGATAACTTCGTTGAAGGCGATTGTAATCGGTTAGGTCGCTCGGCGGGACTTGCCGTTGCACAACGCCCAGGAGTAACTTCTTTCAATCCTTTGATGATTTATGGAAGCGTAGGTTTAGGAAAAACCCATTTGATTCAAGCAATTGGCAATTATATCAAACATACGCATACAAATAAATTTGTATTGTATGTAACATCCGAAAAGTTTTGCAATCAATTTATCAACGCCATCAAAAATAATACTCTTCAAGCATTCACTAATTTTTACATGCAAGTGGATGTTTTGATTATTGATGATGTTCAATTTTTGGCAGGTAAAGAGAAAACGCAGGAATCATTCTTCCATATATTTAATCATTTACATCAGTCTGGAAAACAAATAATTATGTCGTCAGACAGGCCTCCTCGTGAGTTGGCAGGGATGCAAGACCGGTTATTGTCAAGATTCAAATGGGGGCTTACTGCTGATGTACAACAGCCTGATTTTGAGACACGTATAGCCATTATTCAAAAGAAATTGCAAGCCGATGGAATATATATTGAAGACAAAGTTATTGAATATTTGGCTCATAGTATAGATACGAACGTACGAGAAATGGAAGGCGTTATTGTATCTTTAATGGCACATGCTTCTTTGAATAGAAGGGAAATTGATATGGATTTGGCTCGTGCCACATTGAAAAATATTGTGGTAGATTCTGAAAGAGAAGTGACTGTTGATTCAATTTTGGATGCCGTTACCGATCACTTTGAAGTAAATATGACCCAATTGAAGAGTAAAAGCCGTAAAAGAGAAACGGTTTTCCCTCGGCAAGTTGCCATGTATTTGATGAAAGAATTTACAAATTTGCCACTAAAATCAATTGGTTATCATTTTGGCGGTCGTGACCACAGTACTGTTATTCATGCCGTTCAAACTATTAGCGATATGCTTGAAACAGATAAGGATGTAGAAAAAACAATGCAAAAATTATATAAATATTTCAACAAAGTCCGAATAAAAGTATAAACTTTATGAAAACAATTATCATCACTAATGTTTAATTAATTTGGTAGTCCGTCTTAAGTCTGTGAATTTTTTACTGATACAATTTATTGAATTTACTCAGTTTAAAATTGTTTATTTAAATTATCTGAAATATAATCTTTACTTAACCGTAAGGTTGTCTCAATTTTTTGATTCAATCTTACGGATTTTTTTTATCTTCGTGTATCTTTAAATTCAAAACTGTTCTATGAAAAAATTTATTCTCCCATTATTAGTATTCTATTTCACAAGTCAGTCTGAAGTTTTTGCAAATGATGACATTGACCCAATTAGATATTATAAACTTTATGATAATAGTCGGATTTTAGACAATCCAAAAGGAAAAATAAAAATTCGATTTGTTAGAAATGAAGATAAATCAGACACTACTAATAAATCTAAAAGCTTTTTCGGAAAGTTAAAAAGTTTAGTCAATATGATTATGGATGCCTCAGACAATCCTCCTTTCAAAGTAGAAATTGTTAGAGAAAAAGAAAAGAAAAACTAACAAAAAACCCTCTCAGAATTATCAGAGAGGGTTCTTTGTTAGTCATTAGAAATTTATTTTTTCACAACCTTAACTTCTATTCTTCGGTTTTTAGCTTTTCCTTCTTCATTAGCGTTACTTGCAATTGGATTTGAAGACCCCTTACCAGTAAAATCAATTCTTAAATCTTGAATTCCGTTAGCTACCAATAAATTTTTAACAGCAAAAGCACGTTTCAAGGACAATTTTCGATTTTGAAGAGAATCGCCAGTATTGTCTGTATGGCCAGTCAACTTCAATTGCACTCGTGGGTAAGCAGCCATAATCTTCGCTAAATCTTGAACCGTTTTATCTGACCCTGCAACCAAATTTGGAGTATTAGGCTCAAAGTTTAAATTATCAAAAGTGAAAGTTTGATTCACTTTTGCCGATGAATCCGTTAAATATTTAGCAAATTTATAATTAAATGTACCCTCTGCTAAGTCTAATTTCTGCCCATTTGGCAAATTAATCCCTATCATTTTAATTAACGAACTTGAAACGGATGAAACTGTTGAATCAACCTTGGTCGTTATTGAATCTTTAGACAAATTAGTTGTATCAATCTGGGCATTAGTAACTTGTTCTGTTTGCGAAGTATCAACTTCCATTGTTGAACTACTTCTCGATTTACTCCAATCATACGTAGCGGCAAAATAACCAAGCCCTCCCAAAACAGCGGCAATTAAAATAGTAGGTAAAAGCCATTTTGACATTGACATACCAGAACCTTCTTGTGAATCATAATCCTTGTCGGAATAAGTTACTGGACGATTTTCAATGGCTTTCTTTGGCGTAATAGTTTGAGTAGTATTAGATTTTATAGTTCCTGCTGCAAATTGAACAGGTTTAATCTCCTCACTCATAAAGGTTGCCAATCCTAATACATCAATCATCTTAGGTTGTAAATTCTCAGGTGTTTCATCTAAGAGAATACTTCTTTGGTCTAAGATTACATTTGCTAAACCAGTTTTATCTAAGCTTTGTGAAGTGACTAAATTCCCCAATTTACTTACAACTAAAGGAGCAACTACTGACAAAAGTGCGGTGGCAGAAGAATTTCTAACGCCCGCAAATTGAGAAATCATGGTGGCTATTGAGCTTTTTTTATCGGGTAGAAGCATACTAACTAAACTGTTCCCTTTTTCAACAAAACCGGCAAAATTCTCCTTATTTTGTAACAATAAATCCAATTGTTCAACAATATTTCCATCATTGTTACTTTTCTTGACCACGTTCAATAAAGTTGTTGCACCTGCTTCATTTGATGCTCTTTTCATCAACCCTCCAACAAAAGTTGGGACTAAACCTTCAAGAGCAATTTTCACTTTTTCTTCCTTCTCTCCAAGTATATTGGCGGCTTTGTTGGCGACTTCACCTACTAATAATGCTTTTAGTTCTTCAAATAAATTCATGTTCAATTTTTTTTAACAGATTCAATACAAAATTACAATCAATTCACTTAATATCGTTCAATTATATCATTCCAATAAAAATCGCTAATAAATTTCTTACAAAAAGGCAGTATTCTATTAGCCAGATACTAATTTTGTGGTCAATTTCTGCGTATAACAGAATTACTGAACATGAAAAAAATATTATTTATTGACCGTGACGGTACAATTATTATTGAACCCCCAACCGATTTTCAAGTTGATTCACTCGAAAAATTATCTTTTCTTCCAAAAGCCATTTCTAATCTTAGAAAAATTGCAGAAGAATCTGATTATGAGTTAGTTATGGTTACTAATCAAGATGGATTAGGTACTAATTCTTTTCCAGAAGAGACCTTTTGGATACCTCAAAACAAGATGATGGAAATATTGGAAGGTGAAAATATTCACTTTTCAGACATTCACATTGATAGAACTTTTGAGCATGAAAATGCCCCAACCCGTAAACCAAAAACGGGAATGTTAGAAAAATATTTTGATAAATCAGAATATGATTTAGAAAATTCCTTTGTTTTAGGCGATAGATTAACTGATGTACAATTAGCCATCAATTTAGGGTCAAAAGCAATTTATTTAGGAGAAAAACCATTTGAAACTGAAGAGCAGGCCACAGCAACTGCCCTAATTTCAAGCGATTGGGATGAAATTTATCAATTTATTCGTTTACCTGAACGCAAAGCAATCGTTGAAAGAATAACGAAGGAAACAAAGATTTGGGTTGAGTTAAATTTAGATGGAAAAGGTCGGTCAAAAATTGAAACAGGTTTAGGTTTTTTTGATCACATGATTGACCAATTAGCGAAACATTCAGGGGCAGATTTGAATGTAAAAGTGGAAGGTGATTTGCACATTGACGAACATCACACGATTGAAGATACGGCTCTGGCGTTGGGAGAAGCATATTTGAAGGCTTTGGGCGATAAAAAAGGAATTGCTCGATATGGTTTTAATATTTTACCAATGGACGAGGCATTGGTTCATGCTGCCATTGATTTTTCAGGAAGAAATTGGATGGTTTGGGATGCTAAATTTAATCGAGAGAAAATTGGTGAGATGCCGACAGAGATGTTCTTTCATTTTTTCAAATCTTTTACTGATACTGCAAAATGTAATCTCAACATCAAGGCAGAAGCCGATAATGAGCATCATAAAATTGAGGCAATCTTCAAGGCTTTTGCCAAGGCAATTAAGATGGCGGTGAAGAGGGAAATAAAGGATTTAGATATTTTGCCCACGACGAAAGGGGTACTTTAAGATATGAAAATGCAGATAAGTAATCAATGTAATTTAAACGACGTTTTTATTTGGAGTAAATTCCTGATTATCAGTTAGTTATTTTCCGAATATCGAACCGAAGCGTCGGACGCAT
>JAYVIV010000132.1:0-17173 GCA_043769985.1 Arcicella sp. | reverse complement strand
TATACGGCAGGTGTTGTAATTGTTGAGCGAAAGACTATTATTCCATTGAAAATCAGAGATAAATACAAATTATAGGGGTGAAATGTCAATTTTTTTCGCCAAATTTGAGGAAAAGTTTTTAGTTATTTGTAACTGGTTATTAGTTATTAATCATATTTGGTTGATTTTTACTTGTATAAACAGTTATTTGAAAGGTGATTTGTGATTTAAAACTAATAACAGATAGCTAATAACTGATAACAATTTACCCGATGGATGAACTTCTAATACTCAATCGATTTAATTCCTTAGAGATAAAACTCAAAGGATTATTGAAGGATTATACTGAAGTGAAAAAACAACTTATTGAGGTTAAAGAAGAGAATGAAAAACTGAGGAATGAACTATTCGACGCTCAGAAAGAAAACCAAGAATTACAGAAAAATTTAAACCAAGAACGAAAAAACTTTAAAAAATCAGATAAATTCACTAAGATTGCAGTAAACAATCTAAAAAGTACAGGCAATCCTGCCGAATTGAAAGAAAAAATTGACGAATATATTTTAGAAATAGAAAAGTGCATTAATCAACTTAGCAATTGAAAAGTTATAAAGTTGAAGAGTTAAACAGTTAAAGAAGTTAGTTTGCTTCTAGGAAACCTTTTAACTTCTTAAACTTCTCTAACTACTTAAACTTAAAAGAAATGGACAAGAAAATCGTTTGTAATGTCATGGTTGGTACTGAGTATTTTACGCTCAATCCACTCACTGAATTGGACGAAGAGGTTGTTCGAAAAGCCGCTAACATGATTAATGATAAAATGCAGCATTATCAATTGAAAAATGGTATTAAAAGTACACAAAGACTTTTGGCACTTTCTGCATTAGATTTTGTAATGAGTAATTTAAAATCCGATTTGCACTATGAAGATTTTCAAGATAATATTTCTGAAAAGCTCGTAGGATTAGAAAGATTAGTAGATTCAGTTATAGAAACACAATTCTAACTCGTCATAAACAATACCATAATCGTGACAATACATTATTTTAAATGTAATTTCCTTACTTAAAATAATTTAAAATTTTGCATTCTCTTCAAACGATTATTTTTAATTAAAGAAAAACATTAAGTAAGCTCGTTTCATTCGGTTTACTTAAACTTTGAATTCTATCGAAAAATTTGAATAAAAAATATGCTCATTTTTGTTTATTAAATACCTGATGATAAGCAGTTTAATTCAAATAATTGATATTTCAAATAACAAATACTTCTAATTAAAATACTTCTTTTCAATCGGCATCAGTCTGTTTTAGTCCCATTTTTCACTCGACTTGTTTGTTTAACCATTCGTAGAAAACTAAATTTTACTATGTTCTCTATGTTTACTATGTGGTTGCAAAAAGTCAACTAAAACGATATAAAAAATGCTATATCCCATCATTGCCGCAGTGGTTTCCCTGATTGTAGGGCTGTTCGTAGGTAAAGCCATATTTGCGAAAGAAACCAAAAAAATAGAAGAAGAAGCAACCGCCAAAGCTGCTGATATAGTCAAAACTGCCGAACTTCAAGCGGAAAATATAAAGAAAGACCGAGTCTTAGAAGCCAAAGAAAAGTTCTTGAAATTACGTTCAGAATTTGAGGATGATTCCAATAGAAAGAAACAAATTTTGGTTCAAAACGAACAAAAATTAAAGGAACGTGAGCGTCAAATCCAACAGTCAACGGAGGAGGCAAAAAAATCAACTGAGCAAGCAAAATTGTCGGTTGAACAAGCCAAAAAGATGGAAGCCGATGTGATGTCGCAACGCCAATCATTGACTTCAAAGGAGGATAATCTCAGAAAGAAAACCGAAGAAGCCGAGAAAAAACAAGCCGAAGCGAATGAAATGTTTGCCTCACAAGTGGCACAATTAGAGAAAATTGCGGGTTTAACCGCTGTTGAAGCTCGTCAACAATTGATTCAAGCCATGACTGCCGAGGCAGAAACAAAGGCTTCATCTATGATAAAAACTGCCATCGAAGAAGCAAAATTAACGGCAACAAAAGAGGCAAAGAAAGTCGTTATTGAAACCATCCAAAGAACAGCGGCAGAGAATGCAATTGAGAACTGTGTATCGGTTTTTAACATTGAATCTGACGATGTGAAGGGAAAAATCATTGGTCGTGAAGGGCGTAATATTCGTGCATTAGAAGCGGCAACGGGCGTTGAATTCATTGTTGATGATACACCAGAGGCAATTATTATTTCAGGTTTCGACCCAGTTCGTCGTGAAATTGCTCGTTTGTCGCTTCACCGTTTGGTGCAAGATGGACGAATTCACCCTGCTCGTATTGAAGAGGTTGTAGCAAAAACCAAGAAAAATATTGATGATGAAATCGTTGAAATTGGCGAGCGTACGGTCATTGATTTAGGCATTCATGGTTTACACCCAGAGTTGATTAAAATGGTGGGTAGAATGCGTTTCCGTTCATCTTACGGACAAAATCTTTTGCAACACTCACGTGAAGTCGCAAAACTTTGTGCCACAATGGCGGCTGAATTAGGACTGAATGCCAAAGCAGCAAAACGTGCTGGTTTACTGCATGATATTGGTAAAGTTTGGCACGAAGAAGCGGAATTGCCCCATGCAATTTTGGGTATGCAATTGGCAGAGAAATATAAAGAAAACGCTGAGATTTGTAACGCCATCGGAGCCCACCACGATGAAATAGAAATGACTTCCATGATTTCGCCAATTATTCAGGTTTGTGATGCTATTTCGGGTTCACGACCAGGAGCGAGACGTGAGATGATGGAGTCATATATGAGACGTTTGAAGGAATTGGAGGAGTTGGCAGTAAGTTTTCAAGGCGTTCAGAAATGTTATGCCATCCAAGCGGGACGTGAATTGCGTGTTTTGGTAGATGCCGAAAACGTTACGGACGAAAAAGCCAGTTCATTATCATTTGATATTTCGCAAAAAATTGAAAAAGAAATGCAATATCCAGGACAAATTAAAGTAACGGTTATTCGTGAAATGAGAGCGGTGAATTATGCTAAGTAGTTGATTGGTAACTGGTTTATCGGTTATGAGTTACTGGTTATGAGTGATGAAAAGGCTTCTGAAATCAATTCAGAAGCCTTTTTAATTGAAAGTATTTTCTATACTTTTTCGGGAGTACACTTTTTGTATTAACTTTCGCAGAAGCTAAGAATCAAAGCCGTGTTAATGAGAAGTAATTTACCAAGTGACCGTAAATAAAAAATCCTCCGTTGATTAAACAGAGGATTTTTATTTTATAATCTCGAAGCTATGCCATCGTGAATTTGTTCTAAGGTTTCGTGTAAACCGAAAGTCCAGTTCCAAGTTGGATAATGAGCTTTGAATTTTGATAAATCTGAAATATACCAAATATGATCTCCGATACGATTGGTTTCTGAATAACTATAACTCATCTTCTTACCTGTCAGTTCTTCACAAATGGCAATTCCCTCCAACATTGAACAATTGGCAAAACGTCCTCCACCAGCATTGTAAACTTCGCCCGCTCGTGGATTTTGGTAGAAATGCCAGAACATATTTACTAAATCATAAGAGTGAATATTGTCACGCACTTGTTTTCCTTTATATCCAAAAATCGTATAGTGATTTCCCGTTATCGCACATTTCATTAAATACGCTAAGAAACCATGTAATTGTGTTCCAGAATGATTTGGTCCCGTTAAACATCCGCCTCTGAATACACCCGTTTTCATGCCAAAATATCTACCATATTCCTGCACCAATATATCTGCCGCCACTTTTGAAGCTCCAAAAAGTGAGTGTTTTGTGTGGTCGATACTGTGTTTTTCGTCGATACCATTCGCAAAATAAGGATGATTTGCATCAATTTCAAAACGAGTTTCAGTTTCGATTAATGGCAAATAGTTTGGATTGTCTCCGTAAACTTTATTGGTTGAAGTAAAGATAAAGACAGCTTCTGGACAATGCTGACGAGTCATTTCCAACATATTAAGAGTTCCATTGGCATTCACCGTAAAATCGGTGAAAGGCTCTTTTGCCGCCCAATCGTGAGATGGTTGTGCTGCCGTGTGCAATACACAAGTGATATCAGTTCCGTATTGTTTAAAAATAACTTCTAACTGAGAAACCTCACGAATATCGGCTTCGTGGTGTTTATAATTCGAGAATTGTTCTTCTAATCTACTGCGATTCCAAGCGGTTGAGGCTTCTTCGCCGAAAAAATATTGTCGCATATTATTATCTACGCCAATGACTAAATCGAATTTATCTGAGAAAAATTTAACGGCTTCGCTTCCAATTAAGCCCGCTGAACCCGTTACGAGTGCAATATTCATTGATTTTATGTGTTATGAGGTACGTTTAATGAAATACAAAAAGCGTTACGAAAATTCGCAACGCTTTTGAAAATATGTTGAAATATTGAGATTGTCAAATCTCTAAAAAACTAATTTCCCTGAGCGTTGGTGCTATCATTGAAAAGTTTTTCACGAATTTTATTAGCTCTCACCTCATTTTCAGGCTTAGCTGTATATTTATTTTTTGTCTGACGGGCAGCAGAATCTGGATGTACTCCATATACATACTCGTCTTTTTCACTAAGATCTATTTGCTTAATGGTGTTATTTTTCTGATAGTCACAAGCAGTGGCTAAAAGGACAATTGCAGCAACGGCTAAAATATTTTTACGATTCATTTTTGAGTAAATTCTATATTTGATGTACAAATTTAGTGTAGTATCGTTAATTAAAAAAATATTGTTGGTGATTAGTGATTGGTGAACGGTAATTAGTGTTTAATATCCATGAGAGTATAATCACTAATCATTATTTACCGTTCGCTAAAAATAAATATTTCCAAAAAAACTTGACATTCTCGTTAATTGGCATTAACATTGTAGAACATTTCACTAACCTGTGATTTCTCCCGTTAAGACTCTGATTTACAAGTATTTAACGTCTTTTTCCATCTCGTACCCAATTTTCCCAATTTGAATTTAATCTTTACTATCTTTTTAAAAGAAATTCCATTATTCAACCCAACCACAAAACCGCAAAGTTTTTACTTTGTCAATTTTTTTTATAATTCCTTATGTATAAAATTGAAGAATTAGACATGATGCTTGTTTCAGAGCTTCGTGTGCTTGCCAAACAGTTTGCCATTCCAGAAATAAATGACCTTCCTAAGCAAGAGATTATCTACAAGATACTCAATAAACAGGCTGTATTGCCACCAACCATCCGCAAACCTGCCATTAACGATAACATGCAAGACGATAACAGACCAGAAAGAAAAGTGAGGAAGGAGGTTGCCCCTGTAACTGATGCCCCACGCCCAAAAAGAACCCGCATCGCAAAAGATGAAAATGATATACCGGCTACTGAAACAAATGCAGCGACTGAGCCTGCGTATATACCAGAACCAACAAAAACCAGAAGTATAAGTAAATCTAAAGCAGTCGAAGAAAAGCCTGCCGAAGTAAATTCTTATGACTTTGATGAAGAGCCAATCGTTGATTTTCCGAGTGATATTGAGGAAGATTTTTCAGTAGATACTTCTTTCCTCACTGCTGATGATGCTTCTGTTTTTCCACAAGAACCTGAGCCTCGTCAAGAATCACGTCAGGCTGGAAATGGATTTAAAAAACCAATTTATAATCAAGCCATTCGTGAATTTGATGGAATTATTGAAAATGAAGGGGTATTAGAGATTATGCAAGACGGTGGTTACGGATTTTTGCGTTCAGCAGATTATAACTACTTAGCTTCGCCTGATGATATTTATGTATCGCCTTCTCAGATTAAATTATTTGGTTTGAAAACAGGTGACACCGTTCGTGGTGCAATTCGTCCGCCAAAAGAAGGAGAAAAATATTTTGCTCTTTTACGGGTTGAATCGGTGAATGGCAAGACTACGGAAGAAATTCGTGATAGAATTCCATTTGAATATTTAACGCCCTTATTTCCAGAAGAAAAATTAAAACTTTCTTCTCGCCCAGACCAATTCTCAACTCGTATTCTTGATCTTTTTGCACCGATTGGAAAAGGACAAAGAGGTATGATTGTGGCACAACCAAAAACAGGTAAGACGGTGTTACTCAAAGAGATAGCGAATGCCATTTCCAAAAATCACCCCGAGGTTTACTTGTTAATCTTACTGATTGACGAACGTCCAGAGGAGGTTACGGATATGCAACGCAGTGTGCGTGCAGAGGTGATTGCCTCCACGTTTGATGAACAAGCAGAACGCCACGTAAAGGTTGCCAGTATTGTCTTGGAAAAAGCAAAACGTATGGTGGAATGCGGACACGATGTGGTGATTCTTTTGGACTCAATTACTCGTTTGGCACGTGCATATAACACCGTTATTCCATCTTCGGGAAAGATTCTTTCGGGTGGTGTGGATGCCAATGCGTTGCACAAACCAAAACGTTTTTTCGGAGCGGCTCGTAATGTTGAAAATGGTGGTTCTTTGACCATTATTGCCACGGCTTTGATTGATACTGGTTCAAAAATGGATGAGGTTATCTTTGAAGAATTTAAGGGTACTGGTAACATGGAATTACAATTAGACCGTAAATTATCGAACCGCAGAATGTATCCTGCCATTGACATTACTGCCTCTGGAACACGTAGAGAGGATTTATTGATGGATAAAGAGACATTGCAACGAGTTTGGATATTACGTAAACACATGAGCGACATGAACTCTGTGGAAGCGATGGAGTTCTTGCAGCAACAAATGAAAGGAACGAAAACAAATGAGGAGTTTTTGGTTTCGATGAATAGGTAATTAGGGGTTAGGTTTTAGGGGTTGGGGGATGATAGAAGCATTTTAAACTTCTCGAAAATTTTTAACTTTCGAGAAGTTCATTTCAAAAATTCTTTCTCAAATTTGCCAAACAAATCGGGATGGGACGCAGTCGGGTAGCGTACACGTTTGGGGGGCGTGTGGTCGCAGACGGTCGGCCGTTGCCGTTCAAATCCTGTCATCCCGACATCAATAATTTTAAACCGCTTCAAAAGCCTTTAAATGGCGTTTTGAAGCGGTTTTTTTTAGTTATTCACCAAGTATCATTCTTTCAACTTCTGCTTTTGCTTGCTCTAAAATCTCTTTTGCTTCATTTTCTAATGCTTTTGCCGTTGCTCTAATTCCTCGAATATGTTCTGCTATTTCGTTTTGAATTGATAATGGAGGAAGCGGAATTTCAAAATTCTTAATTGTTGGAATTGTAATATTCCCTTGTATTGCACCAATTTTGTTACGGATAATTATTTTTTGCATTAACCCGCAATTTAGAAAAAAAGATAAGTAATCTTTTTCTATTAGAGCGTCATCTTTAAGGCAGAACTTTATCATAAATGAGCCGTATGCAAAACCATTGAATTCCTTACCAACTCTTGCTACAACCCCTATTGTTCCACTCCGACTAATCAAAAAATCATTTTCATATACAATTGCATTACCAATATCTTTTTTCATTGATTCGGGCAAATATTTCATTTCAGATAAATCAATTTCGTTGCGTTCTAAATCTGAAATTCTTAAAAAAGGAATTCCAAACTCTACATAATCACTTTTAACAGATGCTCCATAATTAATTTGACTTAAAAATACACCCATTTTTTGAATAGGGTATAAACCATTTTTGATAGATGTTTCCAGTATATCAAACTCTACTTTATGATAAAATGGGTCAAATCTATCACCTTGCACATTCTTAAAATGAGTAAAAAAGATAGAATTAGCTTTTACTTTTTCTGGAAAAACTATACCTAATGATTTCAATAAATAATCATCAATACTTGCTAATAAGTCTTTTGCTTGGGCTTCTTTTTCTTTTTTAAGTGCATAGGCTTTTTCAAAAATATTAATTATAATCTGTTGAGTTTCAAGTGAAGGAACTGGAATTTTTAAAGATAAAAGCCTATCTATCCCTACACCAGATTGATTGTTCCAATTTGTACAGATATTATAAAATATTTTTTTTTGCTGATATATATTGAGTAGAATCCAAAGATATTTTGGTTGAATAATATTTTTATCTACTTGAAGGACAGTTACATGATTTGAATGTAAAAATGTACCTTCTTCCTTAAAATAGGCAGTTTTTCCTACCCACTCTTGACTATTAGTGTTATTAAATAGTACATCCTCTTTTGATAGTACATAAGCATTATTTGTTTCTAAATAATTCTCAGGAATATACACATTTCTATCAAATTTCAAAAGTCCGTTTTCATCCATATTAGTTGGTCTAATTTGGATAACCCCTTTACCTTCTAAATTTTGGTCTTGTTTTCCTGCTCCAAAACCAGACTTAGCGAAGGTGCAAATTTCTCTTATTTTCTTAATGGCAAAAGATGTAATTTTAAGAAATTTGAAAATATCTTCTGAGTAAAAAAGTGGGTCTAATCTATTGTCTAAATCGCCCTTCAACAACAAAAACACTTTGTTTTGGTCTATTGAAGGGCTAAGGCGAAAAAACCTTTCGGGTTTTCGTGTTGATGCTTTAAAAAACGAGTTAATTCTTCGGCAATAGTATCAAGTTCATTCAAGGGCGTAGGCTTTCCCGTGGCATCATAGCCTATATGTTCAACAATTACCATGAAAATATCATAGCTTTGGTCAGTCTCGTATTTTTTATAATCATCGTTTGCTTGTTCGTAAATTAGTTCATAAAGTGTTTTTATTTCATCATTAATCTGTATTTCCAGTGCTTTTTTCCACTCTTTATATTCAAGCGTTGCGATAATTACTTTTATCTTTTTTAGTGTTTCTTTATTTAGGTTATCTAATTCTTTTTTGATGTAAGCCTTATCATTAAAAATTTGCGAAGTTTCCACGACTTTTATTTCACTTTCTTGCCACCGCTTGATTTTAATAACTTCAATGAATTCATATTCAATATTTTTCTTACGTTCCTCTAACGATTCAATCTGTTTTTTATAGTTTCCAACGGCTGAGACCAAATATTTTCTTCGTTGTTCTCTGATACGAAGGGTTGTTTTTAAAGATAATTTTTTGAGAATAAGTATTGACGTTTTCACCCCTGCTCCATAATGATTGAAGGTATATTGGGGCAAAGAAATAACGGCTAAGATTTGAAAGTGACTTTCTATAAAATCACGAATATTTTGTGAGGTTGAATTTGTCAATATACCATCGGGTAATATAACTTCAACGATTCCTCCTTCATTCAAGGCTTTGTAGAAAAGTTCAATAAATATCTGTTCTGGACGAGTTTGGTCAGTATATTTTACTATTGAGTCTTTGATTTTACCTCTTATTACATCAATTTCATCAACTTGTTTTTGAGTAATAATGAATTCTTTATAATCATAAAAACGTTTAAGATTTTCTACGGCTTTATCTTGTTCGTTACTCAAATTTCTTACTGGCTCACCTCCGAATGGTGGATTTGTCAAAATGAGGTCAAATTGCTTAACTTTCCAATTTAATTTATGTAAGTTCAGCCCATTAGCGTTTTGTACGTTATCATGTCCGTCATCATGTAAGGCAAAATTAATTTTTGCACTTACTGAAATCTTCTCACTTATCTCAATGCCATAAACTGAATTATTAGCAAAATCTTGCCAGTTTTTAGGATTACTGAAACGATTTTTGAAGGTACTCATTGACTGAGTTAAAAATGAGCCACTGCCACATGAAGGGTCAAGGACGGTTGAATTACTATTAAAATCTTCTTTCCATTCGATTGGAGAAACTTTCACCATAAAATCAACGATGTTTCGAGGAGTGAAATACTGCCCAAATTCTCCTTTCATGTGATTTTCTGTATAGGTTTCAAAAGCAAGTCCTTTGGGGTCTTTGTCAGTAGCAATCAGGCTAATACTTTGTAGTTTTTCTACAATGAAAAAGATTTGATACTCATCAAGATTGATTGGTTTTAGTAAATCATCTACTTTCCTTTTTGCTATGGCTTCATTGTATTGTGCAACAATTCTATCTTTTAAATTAGCTTTCGTTTCTAATGCTCTGGTTTGAAAAAGATATTCTTGTAGATGCTTCTCTCTTTTTTCTCGCTCTATTTCATCAAACATTTTTAAGAATAACATTTTGTTAAACTCTTCTAATGCTTCTTCTTTCCCTTTTGCACCACTTTCCCAGATTGTATCGTGGCATTGTCCAAAAATTCTTTTTAGTTCATAGGGTGTTGAAGGGATAAGTGGTTCAAAATGAGCTTGTTGCTCTGGCACTTTCTCGCCTTCTTTGAGAAAAGCATAAACACATTGAAGCGTGTAACGATACGGTATTTTAGTTTCAACATCTTTACCATTAGTTTTAAACGCTATAAAAGGAGCATTACCAATTTTGTAGGCATACAACTGACAGTTGATTTCCTCTGATTTTGCGTAACTACGTGCCTGTTTTCTTACTTCTTCTGACTTGTCTTTTGAACCTTCGGCTTTAACTTCTATTACTAAAAAACCTTTTGATTTATTAGAATTTTCTTCAAAAATAACTATATCGGCACTGGTTTTACCACTACTTCCTTGCTTTGCTTTTACTTCAAATACTATGTTTTCAGCATTATATCCATAATTGAAGACCAACATCAAATATGCCTCAGCTCTTACTTTTTCCTCTGGATATGTCCATTCACGAGAGAAGTTTTGGTGAGTATAAAATATACTATTTTCTGTAACTTGAATTAAGCCTTTTTCAATTCCTTTTTGTACTAATATTGATTCCATGCGGTCAGAAAACAAACAAAAAAAAGCGTGGAACAACTTTCATTACTCGTATTCTGAGGTTCTACCAAAACCTTGCACACAAAGCAAAGAAAGCGTCCACGCAAACCGCATGGACGCTTAACTTCAACTTTCCCTGTGTGCATCAAAATTTGGTAGATTTCAGAATACAGGATTATTAAGCTAAACGCTAAAATTTATATGTCTTTTTTAGTTTTATTCGATAAAATTGTTGTTTTCGTTTTTTGCAAAGATATGTTAAAAACAGAGAGAATCCGATATTAATTGTCTTTTCAAATACCAGAATAAGTCTTGTTTTTATTGTAATCAGTTTATTGGTAAATTTGTATTTTTACTCTTTTTCCCCCTTCAAATTATCTAATTCAAAAATAACTCTATCTTGTTTTATCAATTGTTTTAGTTCTTCTTTGGGTAGATACAGTCGGTATTTACTGGCAAAAGATGTTCGTTTTCTGCCAATACGCTGTATTTTATGATGGTATCATCTTTTTCAATGCGTAAAATTATTCCAAGTCAAACTCAATTCAGTAAGCACTGCGTTCCAAATTGAAACGCAGGGTAAAATGCTCTCATATTATTCAAGATTACGTTCATCAAATCCAGTTCCAAATTCTAAGGTTAAAGATTTTGATAGATTTTTTAGCGTTGCGTTTCCGTAAATATCTTTTGCCTTTCCGTTTTGTTCATCTTCTACAATCAGTTCAATAATATTCAACATGATGGCATTGCTTGAACGATATGCAAGGCTTTTTGCTCTCAGAATAACCACTTTGAAGGTTTGAAATTTTGGAGTCTATTTGCCAATTATCAACTGAATGCCAAAAACGCTGATTTATGTTTTCTTAAATTTACATCAAAGTCGATGCTGAATACATAGCCTTACGGGAATTTTAGAACCAAATTGTAAGTAAACACGCTGAACAGGTGGTTTTTAAGAAGAAGTGAGATAGAGGGGGATGTTTCACTAAGAAATACCTCCCTCTGTTTTTAGCTCATTGGGTTTGGTAAGTTGTATTAGTAAAGAATTTATTTCATCTGGAATTTTGTCCATTGCTTCAATTAATTCACTATCAGAAAATGATACTTTGTACTCTTTTTGTATCCATTGCCTAACGGTTTTCAATAATTCCCTGCCATCACACATTTCTATTTTGTTGGTCGCCCAATTATTTTCAAATTCAGTTACGACAGAATTTGTTTTTTGTGATAAACCAAATGCTTTTTTAGAAACTAATTTTGAGATTTCTCCTGCAAATTCAGCCATAGATTCATTCAGCGGCATTAATTTGATATTTTCTAAAATACCTCGAATATCTATTGTCGTAACTAACGAATCATTAATAAAAAGCTCATTAATAAAATTTTCTTGAATTTTACCCTTTTGTAATTCCACCAACTCCATCATTTTATCGTTGAAATTCTCAGCTTTCCATTGACTTAGCAAGGTATCGTCTTTAATTTTTTTAGCTACCAAATTTTTAATAGCCTTTTCATCAATCAGGTAATTCTCTATTTGTCGCTTGCTTAAGTAATGTAATCTTTTAGGGTTTTTCGAGAAAAATTTAATTCTAATCTCCTCAATAGTCGAATTTGTCATCTCATCTTTATCCAATATCATCAAAAGTGGAGAATCTATAAATTCTTCGTTGAGTTTATTAATAAGATTAGCCAATTTATAACGATTTCCCTTTCCTCCCATGGCAATAAAAGCCGTTGAAAATGAGTTGATTTGAGTTTGTAACCCTGCCTTTTCAGCGAATGCCAATATAAAATCCTTGTCACTTGGTCCTTCTGTAAATACAAAAACGGATGGTTTTAAGGTGTAGGTAAGCGTGTCAATATCATAACCTAATTGATGAACAGTTTCTAATAATTTATTTTTGTCATCAACTTTTGAGACAATAATTCCCTTCTGGTCTATTTCATTTTTTAACGAGAAAACTTTATCCAAACCAACTTCTTGGATTAAAACAAGGCTATGAGTGGTAATGATAAACTGAGTTTCAACAGAAAGTAATCGAATATATTTTACAAATTCTTTTATCAAACTTGGGTGCATGTGTACTTCTGGTTCGTCCATGAGTACAATACTTGGTTTTAACAATAGAATCGTAGAAAGCATCAAAACCAAAGTTTGCATCCCTTGACCTACATTGTTGATGTCGTAAGTAACGTTTTCTGTTGTTCCATTTTTTCTTAATTTTTCATGTAAAATCAGTTCAAATTGACCCAATTCTTCATTATTAATAACATCAATATCACTAAGCTCCGCAAAAATTTCAAGTAAGAGTATTTTGAAACCTTCAAATTTTTGAAGTTCTCTCTTTTTTAAAGCATACAGCAACCCTCTGATATTCACATAATCATCAGAAGTCTTTTCTTCAATTTGATTAAGAGGAATAAACTTTTCGTTTTCTAATATTCTTCCTTTTGAATCAAGATACAAAGGAGATTTATAAACATTATAAAAATTAGAGCCTTTAATTTGATTTTGTGTTTGTGATAACAGGAAACTTATATTATTATTAGTAATATCTGGTTGCCTCAATACTTCAAATAAGTCCAAATCAATAGACGCACTTCCTGTAAGTGTTGATTGTTTTCTATCAATATATCCACCTAAATATTTTAATGTCAGTGGCTTTGCAACAAGTTGATTAACTAAATAATTTATATCTATTGAATCAGCTGGTATATGAGTTGAAATACCCAACCCCAAAGTTAAATAAGATTTCCATTGTTCCTTAGTCAATAAAATATCACCTTCAATTACAAGATTGCCGTCTTTAATCAAATAATTCAAATCTCTTGGCGTAATTTGCTCCGTTTTAAAAAGCCGTTGAATTGCATTCAAAATACTTGTCTTACCCGCATTATTTGCCCCAACCAAAACGTTGATGTCTTGGTTAAAAGTAATAGTAGGCTCTGGTAAAGCACTTATTTTTCTAAAATTGGTAAGTTTTAAATTTAATAGTTTCATATAATTGGTATATTTTAAAACTCCAACAATTCCAACTCAACCACCAAATCCTCCCCACAATTCACCCCAAAATCAAAGCCTATAAGCGAGTCAATTATTTTCACTTTTTCCATGAGTTTCCCCGTAAAATGTAACGTGATTGGTTCGGCATTTTTGCGGGTTGAAACTATTAAAGGATGCACCGAACCGTCCAATAATTTCACAATGTCTTCGGCAAATTCTTTGAACATTAAATTGATGGGTAATTGGTGATATTTACCATCCAAGGTAACAAAAACTGGAATGGGTAAATATTCCGTTGAAGCGGCTAATTTACCGAAAACCTTACGAGCCTTTACGAAACTATCTTCTTGATTTTCAATTGAATGTCCGCCAAAAACTACGGCTACCTTTTTGCGGTTCGGCATTTCTTCAATGCGTTTTGCAATGGCTAAATCCAATTTATCCAACAATTTTTGAAATTTAAAAGTATTCTTACTCGCCCGAATACGCTCACGGATGGATTGACGAATAAAGTACGTAATGGCATCCGTAACATTCATCCCAATTTCAGCCATTTGCTTGAAAATCAGCGAAGTAGGTGACATTCCTGGAATGGTGTTTGGGTCGTGAAGAATTACGCTACCATCGGGTGTGAGAAACCCGTCAATACGAGTGCAAACGCCAAATTTCAGGGCATCAAAAGTAGCTTTCACCTCGTGCTGAATTTTTTGATTATTCTCCAAAGAAGTATCCACAGGAATTTTCTTTCGGGTAGTGTTTGACTGATATTTTGCTTTAAAATCAAACACTTCAACGGCGGCAATAACTTCCGTTGGTGGCAATGCAACCGACTCACAATCAGGCGTTTGAATAACCCCACAACTAAATTCCTGTCCTTTCACAAAGCCTTCGATTAATACGGAATCTTCGGAATTCATGGAGATTAAAACCGCCCCCCCCGCCCCCGATGGGGGAGCTTTCTCGTTCAATAATTCGTTCACTGATTTGGAGTCAGAAGCTCCCCCATCGGGGGCGGGGCGACCGACGCTTCGGGGGGCTTGGGCTATTATCTCATCCAATTTCCTCAACAATTCTTCTGGATGGTAAATCACTTCCCCATTCAACGAAACGGGCAAACCGATGCCTTCATCCAAATTCGCCATGCGTTGCACAAACTCTTGTTTATCTACGTTATTCCACTCATTTTCAGATACTTCTCTAATAAAAAGGCATTGTTTTACTGCCTTCTCGAAATCCTCAACAGAATCTTTTTTCACAAAAGAAACGCCAATGGATGAACCCTGATGTGGTGCTTTTACAACAAAAGGTAAGCCTACTTTTTCTTTTATTTCTTGAAAAACTTTTATTGAATCATTTGCCTCAAAATAAGTACGAGTTAAAGTAGTTGTTTTTTTATCCAAACCAACGGCAAGTTTGATTAAATCGTTCTGAGCAATTTTATCAATACCAATGGATGAACCCATCAAACTTGGTCCTGAATACGGAATTCCGTACCATTCCAAAAGCCCTTGGATACTTCCGTCCTCACAGGCGGGTCCGTGCATGGCAATGAAGGCAAACTGAAAATATTCAGAAAATTTATCGGGAGAAATCTTTTCCCCGACTGTTGAAATCATTGTAAGCAGTTCATCATCAGATAGTTGCCCCAATGATTCAGAATAAATACGGTAATTTCCTTGATAGGATTGGGGCGGATAAAAATCTCGAATGGAAGGAGCATAAATCAATTCGGGATTCAATAAAATGAAATTCCCGCAGCCATCCACGAAGACAGGTACGGGTTCAAAAAGTGATTTATCAATGTTTTCCATAGCGGTTTTTCCACCAGCAAAACTAATTTCACGTTCACGGGCAGGACCGCCAAAAAATATGCCTATTCTCATCAAAATGGTTATGTCGTTATTCTAAATTTGTTTAATAGTCAAAGTTAAAAAAAACTTACCACATAGCCACGAATAATCAGTTTGGTAATCCGTGGTGAAACAAAAAACTCAGCAAGAAATAATTTTCTTGCTGAGTTTTTTGTTTAAATCCGATAAGGAATCGTCTATTTACAAATTCTCTCTAACCTTTGATTTATCCATCGTTGCCATTGTTCCAAAAACATAATCCCAAAGTGGAGACGATACACCAAAAACAGCATTGCCGTCTTTGTAATGATGTACGGCATGATTTATCCATAATTGCTTCATGAAATTTTTGGGTGGTGAGTAGGCGTGTACGGAATAGTGTACGAGTAAATACGCTGCGTAACCCCAAATAAACCCTGGAAAAAATGCGTAGGCAGATTCACCCATTAAGAAGAAAAATATCGTAAAAAGCGTGATGGCAGCAACTGCGGCAATGATTGGAGGCATTGCTAAACGAGTTTTATCTTTCGGATATTCATGATGCACACCGTGGGCAATATATTGAAAATTGGCACGAGCTTCTGTGCTTGGTTCGATATGATAAACACTTCGATGCACCCAATATTCAATAAACGTAAAAACGATTGCACCCGTCAAAAACAAACTACCGATAGCCCAATTGGCTAAGTTAGTGTGCGTAAAAGCGTAATACCCAAGCACAGCACCCGCTACAAAAAATATTGTTACTGGTGTGGCAATGTGCGTATGTGAAAGTTTTTCTAAAATAGGGTTATCAAATAATTTTTTTGTGCCACTATTCTTAGGTCGTACTTTTTCGTGTGTTGTTTCCATAATACTAATTTACTGGTAGGATTAGCTTATTTATTTAGAGAATTAAAGTTTTCAAAAATTGTATTAATTTAATAAAAAGTGCCAAATATCGCTATTTTCATTGAACTATAATCACAAAGATACGTAATTTTTTAATTGGTGGTTTTGTTAATTTAGAAATTTTATTTTTAACTCTTCGGCGATTTAGCCCTAATAATTAATCTCAACGACTGATCATAAGTAACGTAATTCCAAAGCCAGTTTATGAAGATTAATAATTTGTTTTTCACGCCCACAATTGCCATAAGGTGAACAAACATCCAAGTAAGCCATGCAAAAAATCCTTGAAATTTCCAGAATGATAAATCCACGACTGCCAAATTTCGACCCACGGTTGCCATTGAACCTAAATCTTTGTAAAAAAACGATTTTAATTCATTTCCCCTGATGATATTTATCAGGTTTTTTGCTAATAATTTGCCTTGTTGAATGGCTGGTTGAGCCACTTGCGGATGTCCATTCGGAAATTTTTCTTCGGTCATCAGTGCAACGTCTCCAAGAGCAAAAATATTTTCGTAACCATCCACTTGATTGTAGCGATTCACTTTCATTCGTCCACCACGCATGATGATTGACGGATTAATACCTTCAATTGAATTTGCTTTCACACCTGCCGCCCAAACCAAATTGTTCGTCCTGATTTTTGAACCGTCTGCAAAATATACATACTGACCATCAAAATCACTTACTCGACAATTTAACATTACGTTTACCCCTAATTGTTCAAGATAT